>JBEKDX010000126.1:0-9183 GCA_050014135.1 Occallatibacter sp. | reverse complement strand
CATAACCCGCTGTAAAGCGAATGATGGATGAATCCCGCTCTCCGCGCTTGAATGATCGAGGTGCTTTTCATGGATAAAGGCAGTATTGGCGGAGTCTTCCTGGCGGTCGCCGGCATCGTTACCGGATTACTCATCGAGGGCGGTAACCTGGGGCAAATCCTGCAGCCTACCGCTGCCTTGATCGTCTTTGGCGGCACCATGGGCGCCGTGCTGCTCCAGTTTCCGCTCCCCACTGTGATCTCCGCATTCGCCAGTCTGGCGCACGTCTTTTCCGCGCCCCGCAAGCACAACGACGAGCTCCTCCGCCTGCTGGTCGCCTTTGCCAACAAGGCCCGCCGCAACGGCGTCGTTTCGCTCGACAGCGATCTGCAAACCATCCAGGACCCATTTCTCAAGCAGGCCCTCATGCTGGCCGTCGATGGCACCGAGCCTTCCGAGTTGCGCAAAATCATGCGCGTCAGCCTGGACTCCACCGCCGAAACTGAAGACCGGCTCCCTGCGGTCTTCGAGTCAGCCGGAGGCTTTTCGCCCACCATCGGCATCCTCGGCGCCGTACTCGGGCTGATCCAGGTGATGCAGCATCTGGATAATATTCAGGAAGTGGGCCGCGGCATCGCCGTTGCCTTCGTCGCCACCATCTATGGAGTCGGCGTCGCCAATCTATTCTTCCTTCCCTTCGCCGGCAAGATGCGCATCCGTATGCACGACAGCCATCAGCGCCGCGAGATGATGCTCGAAGGCGTCATCTCCATCCTCGAGGGCATGAACCCGCGCATGCTCGAAGTCAAGCTGGCCGGCTTCCTCAGCGACCCACTGCCGAAACCCAAGGAGCGCGCGGCATGATGCGGGAGCGGCGCAAAATCAATGTCAGCCGCGACCGCTGGCTGGTCTCCTATGCCGACTTCATCACTCTGCTCTTCGGCCTCTTTGTCGTCCTCTTCGCTTTCGCCAAAGCCGATCAGAAAAAACAGGTGCAGGTCTCCGAGGCCATCGACACGGCTTTCAACTCCCTGGGCATCTTTCCTGACGCCTCCCGCCGGCCGGTCAGTGGCGCAAGCACTGCCTCTGGCACAGAAAAAGCGGCCATGCCGATGAACATTGTCATGGGAGAAGATGTGCTATCGCCGGCAAAGGTCAAGGACGACCTGGAAAGCATTCACCGCGAACTGGAACAGAAGTTATCCAACCAGGTCGCCACGCATACAGTGTCAATGAAGATGGGCCGCGATGGGCTGGTGATCAGTCTGCGCGAGGCCGGCTTCTTCAGCTCTGGCTCGGCCATTCCCAAGCCGGAGACACTCCCCACGTTGCGCCAGATCGCCGAATCGCTGGGCCGCACGCCTTACGATCTACGCATCGAAGGCCACACCGACAATATCCCCATCCATACTGCTGAATTCGACTCCAACTGGGAGCTATCCTCGGCCCGCGCCACCCGCATCGCCCGCCTCTTTCTCGACCTCAAGGCCATCGCTCCCGAGCGCATCTCGGCCGCCGGATACGCTGAGTTCCACCCCGTGGCAAGCAATGATACGGCCGAGGGCCGCTCTCAGAATCGCCGCGTCGATCTTGTAGTGCTGCCCCGCACCAAAATCAATCTCTCCGTGCCAGGATTAATCCCTCCCACCGGCGCATGGCGCAAGATCACCGACGACGATGCGACTCAGCAAAATGGTGCCCCGACACCAATCCCTGATCCAGCCAGCCGCTGAGGGAAAGTCTCAGCTCCCGATGCCCGTTGTGACCTGCGTTTGTATGTGCTGATACCCGTCCCCTTCCCCCAAAAGTCGATTGCAGAACGACGAGCAAAGCGCGTACCCTGCTTTCAGATACGACTCTTCCCCACGCAACTTTTTCCTCGCGGTGGGGTTCCAACCTATGACGGCTTCCGGAATTGCTCGTCTAATCCGCGTGAACTGGGAGCAAAAGTTCAGGCGCAGGAGATAAAACAATGAATCGTTCAATCCTTAATAGAGTTTTCACGCAGGTTTTTGCTTGGGTGGCGCTGATTGCACTGTGCGGCGTGATGGCACAGGCCCAGAACGAGGCCACACCTCTGCCCCCGGCTACCGCAACCCGTACAGACGGCCAGATCGAAATGGATGTGGTACATGCTCTCGACGCTTCCACGGAGCTAAAGAACGACCTGATCACCGCAGCCACCATTCAGGCCGAGGTCACGCTCTCAGGAACTGTGGCAAGCGACTCCTCCCGCCAACTGGCCGAGTCCATCGCCAGCCATGTGCCGGGCGTGACCAAGGTGAACAATAACCTCACCGTCGGCACTCCGCAGGTCGAGGCCAATGCCGGCGACCAGCAGCCGGCCGACAACCAGCCAGACCCCAATTCCTCAGCCTCCTCGACGCCGGCTCCCGGCCAGTCTGAAGACTTGACCCCGTTGCAGGCTCAGATTCGCGCCGAGGTCCAGGCTCAGATTCAGGCACATAGACAGGCTCAGCAACAGAACCCCTCTCAGAATCCGCCCGCGCGGCCTCCGGCTCCTTCCTACATCGAAGCCACTGGCCCAGTGACCATCCCCGAGGGAACCCTGCTGCAGTTGCGGACCAGCGAATCGGTCAGTAGCAAACATGCCAAAAACGGCACGCCAGTGCAGTTTATCGTGATTCATGATGTGGCCATCGGCGGGGTACTGGCGATTCCGCGCGGCGCCACCGTCCATGGAGTGGTCACCGAAGCCCGGGCTGGCGGCGACTTGGGAGGCGCTCCGGAACTCGCGCTCAAGCTCACCTCGCTCGAACTGGGCGGCCAAAGTTATCCGCTCGATACCGGCCAGTTCAAGGTTAGGGGGCCGAGCAAAAGCGGACTGACGGCGAACAATGCCATCGGCGGCGCGATCATGGGTACGATCATCGGTTGTGCGTCGGGCCGCGGCGTCGGCTGCGCCATCGGCGCGGCGGCTGGCGCAGGCGTGGGCACGGCGGCTTCAGCGGCTGCTCCCCGGCCAAACGCTTGGATTCCCTCCGAGGCGCGGGTGGACTTCCACCTGGCAACAGCGCTAACGGTCACTCCGGTTAGCTCGCAAGAGGCGGCACGACTGGCGCAGGGGCTTAATGCCGGCGGTCCAGCACTCTACCGGCGCGGCTATTACCCCAATGGCCAGCCCTATTACTACCTCCCGCAGGTCTACTATCGCCCATATTACATGGCAGACGGGTACTACTACTGGCGCTAGAGCGATTCTCCAACACATATGTCCTTACTAACTTTGTCGAAGGTGGCTTTTTCTTGAGGAAAAAGCCACTCGGCGGCGTGGCCTCGGTGCATGGCAATTGGAGAACCGCAATAACCACCTGCATTGGGGCAGACGCGCTTCGCGCCTGAATCGTCTGCGATATCACAGCAGGCATCCCGAAGGCCTGGATACCTGCTGTTTTTCCCGGATTGCGCTATCGTCCAATCCGAATTGAACAGCTATCCAGCCCGGTGTTCAATCTCGTCCAATTTGAATTCAAAATGCATTTCGTCCCCGCTCGTCTATAATGGCTATGAATCGCGTCAAGCGATAATTGCGCATTCTGTCGAATGCCCGCATCCAGCCGCAGCCGTGCTGGCCTGTGGGGTTTGGCCTGTCCGCGCATAGAGAGTTGAAGGTCCGAGTCCACCCATGATCCGTTTCCTGCAAGATAAAGACAGCCGCATCATCAAAGCGATCTTCGTCGTCATCATCGCCGTCGTCTCGGTGGGCATGGTGGTGTACCTGATTCCCGGCCTGACCGGCATGGGAGCCCCAACCACCGACACCTACGCCACTATCTATCCGCACTGGTATAGCCGGCTGCTCTCCGCGGGCGTGACGGTAAGCCAGCAGAAGGTCAGCCAGATGGCCCGCCAGCAGATGCAGAGGCAAAAACTGCCGGATTCTGCCTACATTGTCAACTACTTCGAGCAGCAGGCTGGCTCCCGGTTGGTGCAGATGCAAGTTCTGATGGCCGAGGCCGAGAAGCTCGGCATCCACGCCACCGATGACGATGTAGCCAAGTTCCTCCACCAGGGCCAGTTTGGCGAGTTCCTCTTCCCTAATGGCCAGTACATCGGCGAAGACCGCTACGCCGACTTTGTCGCCCGCCAGTTCAACCTTTCGGTTACGGAGTTTGAGCTGGAGGTGAAGCAGGATATTCTTGTTCGCCGTTTGCAGGCGCTGATTACCTCCGGAGCCACCGTGAGCGATACGGAAGTGCGCGACGCTTACCGCAAGCAAAACATCAAGATCAAGTTCGACTACGCGGTGATCGCCTCCAATGACCTGCGCATGACCATCAACCCCTCTGACACCGACCTCGCGGCCTTCTTCAAGAAGAACGCCGCCCGTTACGCCACAGCGGTCCCAGAGCAGCGCAAGATTACCTACTTTGCCTTCACGCCTGACCAGTTGCCCGGTGGAATCCCGCGTCCCAGCCAGCAGGAGATTCAGCAGTACTTCAACGTCCATAAGGACGATTACTCAGTTCCCGAGCAAGCCCGCGCGCGCCACATTCTCGTCAAACTGGCGCCAAACGCCGACGCCAAGACCGATGCCGCTGCCAAGGCCAAGGCCGATACGCTGCTCAAACAGATTCAGAATGGCGCCAACTTTGCCGAGCTCGCCGCAAAAAACTCCGACGACCCTGGCAGCAAGGACAAGGGCGGCGAACTCGGCTTTGCCCGTCGCGGCATGATGGTGCCAGAGTTCGACACCGCCATCTTCTCGCAGAAGATCGGCGACACCAAGATTGTGAAATCCCAATTCGGCTATCACATCATTCAGGTTGAAGAGCGGCAGGCGGCGCACGCGCAGTCCATCGACGAAGTTCTACCCACCATTCAGATCACGCTCGTCCGCCAGAGAGCTGCCGCGGCCGAAGAGAACTATGCTCGCGCACTCACCTCTGAGGCCATCAAGAACGGCCTGGAGAAGACCGCAGCAGCCCATCATCTGGAATTGGCAACCACGCCGCTGGTCGGCGTGCGAGGCGTGATTGCAGCGCTGCCTAATTCCTCCCAGATCATCACTAAGGCCTTCGAGTCCAAGCAGGGCGACCCGCCGCAGTCAGCAACTACCGGCGAGGGCTACGCCATCTTCCAAGTCACGAATGTCGCCCCGGCTCACGCGCCGGACTTTACCGAGTACAAGGGCAAAATCGCCGACGATTATCGCAACGAGCTGCTTCCCAGCCTGCTCAACCAGAAGACCAAGGATTTGGCGGACAAGGCCAAGAGTCTGAATGATTTGGCCAAGGCCGCCAAGGAAGTTGGCGCAACTCTCAAGTCCAGCGACCTGGTGGGCGAATCCGGCCAAGTGCCTGACTTAGGCCAGGTCGGCCAGGTGGCCCCGCAACTCTTCGACCTCAAGCCCGGCGATATCAGTGGGCCGATCAGCGCGGGAAGAACCGGCGTGGTGGTCAAGCTGCTGGAGAAGCAGGAGCCGACCGCCGACGAGATCGCGAAGAGCTTCGACCAGACCAAGGAGCAGCTTCTCGATCAGCGCCGCGGCGAGGCCTTCAACATCTTCCTTGGAACCATCATGGACGACTACAAGAAGCACAATCGCATTAAGATGAGCGCCAAGGCAAAAGGCGCGGAAGTTCCGGCTTCCTAAGCGAAAAACTCGCAGAAAATCAATTGAAAAGAGCCCGCATCCCCCTCGGATGCGGGCTCTTTTCGACTTCACGGGACGTCTTTGCCAGACCGGGTATCGTGAATTGCGCCCGTTGCGCCGATAATCAATTTATGGATTTTCAGCGTTCCTCCGGAGTTCTGCTCCACGTCAGCTCGCTGCCCTCCGATGGCGGTATCGGCGACTTGGGCCCAGCCGCCCATGCGTTCGTGGATTTTTTGACTGCGGCCAAGCAGCACGTCTGGCAGGTTTTGCCGCTCGGCCCCACCGGCTACGGCGACTCGCCCTACGCCAGCTCTTCGGCCTTTGCGGGCAATCCCTTCTTCATCAGCCTCGAATTTCTAGCTGACTGGGGCTGGATCGGTCACGAGCGCCTCCATGGGCAGGCCGGGCGAAGCGGCCATGTGAACTTTGGCGAGGTGGAGTGGCGCAAGCTCCCCATCCTCTACGAGGCGGCGGGGAACTTTCTTGACCACGGGCCGCTCGGTCCCAAGCACAACCCCAAGCTGGCCGCGCAGTGGGAGCAGTACCAGCAGTTCTGCCAGCTAGAGTTTGACTGGCTTGCCGACTACGCACTCTATGCCGAGCTGCGACGCCAGTACAATACGGGCGCGTGGGTAGTCTGGCCGGAGCCGCTGCGCCGCCGCGAACCCAAGGCCGTGGCCCATGCCTTCACCACCCATGCGCGTCGCGTCGCCGAGGAGCAGGTCTTGCAATTTGCCTTCGCAATGCAGTGGAACGATCTGCGCAAGGCCGCGGCGGAAAGAGGAATCAGAATCCTGGGCGACGTGGCCATCTTCGTCAATATGGATTCAGCCGACGTGTGGGTTCATCAGGAACTTTTTGAATTGGACAAGGAACTGAAGCCCACGCGCGTTGCCGGAGTCCCGCCCGACTATTTTTCCCCCACCGGCCAGCGCTGGGGCAATCCGCTCTATCGCTGGGAAGTGCTCGAACGGCGCGGCTTCGACTGGTGGATCAAGCGTATCCGTCGCGCCTGCGAGCTGTATGACATTGTCCGCCTCGATCACTTCCGCGGCTTCGAGGCCTACTGGGCGATTCCCGCCGCCCAGGAGACTGCATCCAAGGGCGAGTGGATCAAGGCGCCGGGACTGGCTCTCTTCCGTGCGCTCGAAGCGGCCTTGGGCCCCCTGCCGCTGGTTGCCGAAGACCTGGGAATGATCACTCCTGAGGTGGACGCGCTGCGGCACGCTCTCGGACTGCCGGGGATGAAGGTCCTCCAGTTCGGTTTCAGCAGCAAGGGCGCGCACATACACCTGCCGCACCGCCTGACCCCGGCCACTGTGGCCTACACCGGCACGCACGACAACAACACCACGCTTGGCTGGTGGAAGGCGGCCGGCAAGGCGGAGCGCGCCGCCATCGAAGCCTATGTTGGACCCGAACTCGCCGGCAACGGTGTGGTCTGGCCGCTGATTCGCGCCCTCCAGTCAAGCGTCGCACAAATGGCCGTGGTTCCCGCGCAGGACATTCTGGAACTGGGCGCGGAAGCGCGCATGAACACGCCCGCTGTGGCTGTGGGCAACTGGAGTTGGCGCGCCCCGGAGGCAAGCTGGACCCCGGAGCTGGCTGCAAGACTGGCCGCTCTGGCCGAAGTCACCGACCGCGACAACGACCCTTTGGGCGAAGCGAAGGAGCAGGCGTAGAAAAGAATCAGCTCACCGGGCCATCCGCTGATTGTTTACCAATTAATTAACAGCAAGGTTTTGAGAATCTTTAGGGGGGGAGGGGGGGTACCTCGGGGGGGATGTGCCCGGCCGTACACAGTGGTCAGTGAACAGTGGTCAGTGGTCAGTAAAAGCCCGTGGCTGTGGTCTTGGTTCATGCTTCTATTGTGCGCTGCGGGAAGGTAATTATCTGCAATCACCTGCTGTAGTGCCAAACGCTCGTTATTGGCTCGCATTGGCTTGTGGTTTCCCACCCTTGCGACAACAACAAGTACGCCGCAAGGATGGGGCACCCAAAATGTATTAGCGTGTCATGTCCCTGAAGTTCATCGAATTACCATTCGCAGAAAAACGCAGATTCTTCGCTCACCACCCTCAAACTGAAGAGCGTTTGGGGCTCCGTTCGCTCAGAACGACAGCAGAAAGACTGACAGGTATTTCGGAGACAGGACACTAGACTTTCGTCACCCCTCTCTCCTCATAGCCGCTTCCAAGTTGCCGATAAGCGCAGCATGGAGGCTCCTTATGGCGCGGCTTCGCATTCCCTTGCTTTGCTTTGCGCTACTTGCGCCGCTGGTTGCGCTGGCCGCGAACGTTCCTGAAGAACGCGGGGCGGCAACGGTGAGCGGCGTCTACTCGGTCACCTTCCATCTGCGCCTTGCCTCGATGCTTCCGGCCGGCTCAACGATCACTTGCCGGGCGCGAATTCAGCCCAATCCTGTAGGGCTTGACCCGCGGTATCCGCAGGTGGCCGTCGAGCCGGTGATGGGCGCCGGCCTGGCCGCAGTGACTGGCTCGACAGCGACCTGCGCGGCGGAGATTCCCTTTGCATGGACGTTAACCAGCTTCCAGGGCGGGGTCGTCGTAAGTTACGAGATCGACGCGATAAGCAGCTCTGGAGGCACTCCGATGCAGGCCCCCGGCAGCGCAGCGCGGACGGTCGCCGCGGCGTTTCCGGCTTCCGGCGGCAGCTCCAGCCTCACCCTTAACCTGAGCTTCTGAGGGCCTCTTCGCCGCGCAGCACGCGCCGGTTGTACAGAGCGCAGCCTGATGCGGTATCCTGAGGATTAATCCATGATCTTCTCTCGCGATTACATCGGCTATCTAGCCCGTAAAACGGTCAAACACCTCATCGACGCCAAGATGATCACTGCCAGTGACATGAAGGCGGTCGAAGCGCGCGTCGCCGACGGGCTCATTGAGGAATTGTCTCTGGAAGACCGGATCAACGAAGAAGTGCGCGTGATTCTGGAGGCGTATTCGGAAGAGATGCGCAAATCCGGCGCGCAGTATGCCGAGATGTTCAAAAAGGTGAAGACCGAGCTGAGCAAGAAGTACAAGGCGGTGCTATGAGGATCAGCCCCGACAAACTAAACAAGCTGGCTCACACCGTGGCCGACACGCTGGCCGAGGTCGACGAGGTCGGCTTTCTGGAGGATCGCAACACCATCCGCCAGGAGGCGCGCAAGGCGCTCACCGTCCTGCTCACCCAGGAGGCCGGCATCGATCAGGCCGCCCGGAACAAGATCGGCTCGCAGCGCAAGGTCATTCTGGAAGGCTCGCAGGAGTGGGAGATTCTCTACCGCAAGTATTACAACGACGAAGTGCGCAAGCTGGGTATCTGAAGCGCGGTTTCGCGGGTTGCCCTTTGTACTCTATGCCGCAGGCCGATATTTTGTTAAAGTAAGAAGAGTGGCTGGTGACGGCTGCTGCCTGCAAGAGAGTGGCGCTATCGTCTAGGGGTTAGGACGTGAGATTCTCAATCTTAAAACCCGGGTTCGATTCCCGGTAGCGCTACCAGATATTGAACGCTAAAGCCCGCTAAATCAGTGGGCTTTGCTTTTGCCCGAAAATCCTCCTAGCGCGTGTTTGGTCACAATA
>JBEKDX010000125.1:0-9204 GCA_050014135.1 Occallatibacter sp. | reverse complement strand
ATTTTCTAGTTAACAGATCATCAAGCAATTCCATGCCTGTTTATCTGGAAAAAATCAGGAAGGGCTTGGGGCTTTGCTTCGCCCCTTCTATCGCCGGCCTCGGCGGAATCGACCGGGAGCGCGCCATGCACAACGCTCTGAACTCGGCCGTCACGCGCTCGACGAGTCCGGCCCAGTCGCCCGGCTCGCTCTGCCGCAAAAGCCAGGCGGTGGGATACCAGGGAGTAGCATCCGTCCGCTGCATCCAGCGCCAATCGCTCAAGTGGGGCAGCATTATCCAGACAGGCTTGGCCATCGCCCCGGCCAGGTGCGCGATACAGGTGTCGGTGGTGATGACCAGATCGAGCGTGGCTACCAGGGCCGCAGTCTCGGCCAGGTCGCGGTCGTTGCTCGAGCCGTCCCAGAGAAAGATATCTTCCGGCAAGCCGGCCAACTGCCCGGAGGCCGGCCCTTTTTGCAGCGAGATCCATGTGATGCCGGGAAGGCGCAACAGTGGCAGCAGTTGGGCGAGCTGGATCGAGCGCAGGCTGTCGGCCTTGTAGCGGGGATTGCCCGCCCATGCCAGACCCACGCGTAGCGGTCGCTCGGAGCGCCGCACGCTGGGAAACTGCTTAAGCTTGTCGAGCGTCAGAGCCGCGTCGGCTCCCAGGTAAGCGCCCGGCCAGGGAACCGTCTCGATGGTAGTTCCGAAGACCGACGGCAGGCTGAGCAGCGGGCATTCCACGTCGAATTGCGGTGGCTTGGTGCCCAGCAGCGCCGTCTCCGCCAGCCCGGCACGTACCGCGGCCAGCGATTGCATCAGGCGGAGCGTTGGCTCCTGCGTTTGCAAGATCACCACGCCGCCACGAGCCTCGACCAGCGTGGCGTATCGGCAGAACTGAATGGTGTCGCCCAGCCCCTGCTCGCCATGAAGCAGAATCCGGCGGCCTTCGAGCGGCTCGCCTTGCCAGCGGGGCTGAGTAAAGCGCCGTGGGCCGCGATGCACCTCGCGGAAGCGCCAGCGCGCCTCGTAGCCCTGCCAGCCTTGCTTCCAGTCGCCCATCCGCAAGCGGGTCAGCGCCAGGTTGTAATGCGCCCCAGCGCACTCCGGGTCGCGTTCGACTGCCAACTGCTGGGCGCGCAAAGCTTCGTTCATGAGGCCCAGATCGAGCAGCGAGTTTCCGCGGTTGGAGGCGGCGGCGCGATGGCCCAGCGCCTCGGCCTGCTCGAAGATTTCAACCGCCTCGGCGAAACGCCTGTCCTTGTGCAGCAGAATGCCGTGCATATTGACGGCTTCCGCGTGAGCCGGATCGCGGGCCAAAGCCCAGCGCAGCCACTGCCACGCACCCGCCGCATCGTTCTCAGCCGAGCGGAACTGGCACCAGGCCACCAGCGTCTCCACCTGCTCCGGGTTCAGAGCGAAGGCCTTGCGCAGATACTGCTCGGTCTCGACGGGATGACGGCGCTCGCGTTCCAGAATCGCCAGGTTCACCCACCCCGAGATCAGATCCGGACGCAATTCGACGGCGCGCTTCAACGCAACTTCGGCGTAGACCTCGCGCCCCAGTTCGCGCAGCAGGCTGCCCAGATTCATCCACGCGGCGGCAAAATCCGGACGCAGAACCAGAGCCCGCCGGTAGCGGCTTTCGGCTTCCTTCAACCTACCCATGCGTTCGAGGACAAAGCCAGAGGCAAACTCGGCCTCGGGCAGCTTGGAGCGCATCGCCAGCGTTCGCTGATAACGTTCGAGCGCCTCTTCATAGCGCCCCATCATCGCCAGCGCATGGCCCATTCCCATCTGAGCGGCGGCCAGCGACGGCATCCCGCCAAGGGCCAGCTCAAACTCCCGGATCGCCTCTTGTGGGCGGTTATCGGCGAGCCTCAGCTCACCCAGGCCCATGCGAGCCAGTGCTTCCTTGCCTTCGCGGATCGCCTGCTGATAGGCGCGCTCGGCCTCATCATTGCGGCTGGCAGCCGTGAGCGCCTGACCCAGTGCCACCCAGGCCTCGCCCATCCGCGGAGCCGCCGCCAGCGCCGCGCGGGCCATCTTCACCGCCGCTTCAGACTGCCGGCTGGCCAGCGCTACCAGCGTCATACCCACCAGCGCTTCGGCATGGCACGGGTTCTCTTCGAGCATGCGCTGATAACTGAGCGCAACCTCGGTCAGATGGCCGGTCAGCTCTCTAGGAAGCTTCGCTTTGCTCGCCTGCATCGTCATACGTCTTGGGAATCGCCGGCGATCACCTTGCGGCCACTACCGGCGGAATCTCCCTTACCTGGACGCTAGGCCGATAGCCGCCTGCTGCTCAATGGGAAAGCACAAAGATTGCATGGTTTGTGGCGGAAAGATTCCCATTTTTCGGCGGGTTCGCTTTCGGGATTAGAGCGGGAAAGGTGGTTGTTTACGCTAGGATTCAATCCGTCAAAACAGGCCAATTAGATAATTGTGTAATGGATATGCGATCAATCGAACCTATTGCATCTATGGATATTGTGCACTGTCGAATCCAGGCTTAGACTGGGAGTCCTCTGCCCGCTAGCGTTTCGAGCATCGTGCGCTCCTCTTGTCATCCCGATCTTACCGCGCCAAGCCTTTGGGAAAGTTGTAGGTTTCTTCCATCTTGTCGATCAAGGCCACGGCTTCTGCTTCTGTGATCGCCGAGGCGAAGGAGCGCGTTCTGCCTTGCTCTTCAAAGCTGATATGGCTGGGCACGGTGGCGCGGCCGCGAATCACGGCGGGGACAAATCGCAGGTTGCGCGCATCCTTGTTGGTTACACTGCGCGCGCCAAGTTGTAGCCCCATCATCTGGCGAGTAATCTCCAGCGTGCGAGGACTCAGCGCAAGCGTGGTTCTGCCGGTGAGGCTCCAGAGAATGGACGCGGTCACAAACGGCACTCCGGCGGCCCATCCTACCAGCCATATCCATGGAATGGGTGCAGCGTGGGGGCTGTGATGCATCCTGTTCTGCGCCAGCCATCCGGCACCGCACCACGCGATCAGCCAAACCACGTTGATCAGGATCGTCCAACTGCGCCGCGCCGGAATTTCGACACGGATGCCTTCGACGGTTGGTTCCCACATCAATCTGCCTGCCAGCGTTTCGAGCATCGTGCGCTCCTGTTGATTGCCAATCTAACCCTGCTCTGTCGCATCTTGCGAAGACCGGAAAATCAGAGAGGCAAGTGGATTCCGCAAGAGTCCCGCTTGCCTTTCCATAGCCATCAAAGAACTGTTAGCTGATAGCTGCGAACTGCCCTAAAACGGTATATCGTCGTCGGAGATCTCGGCTTGCTGGGCGTAGTCATCTCCTCCGCCGGCGGATGCCTGGGGCCGCTGGTCGAAGCTGGCCGCCGAAGTGGCCGGTTTGCTGTAACCACCAGCACCGCCTGCTCCCTCTTCGCGACCAGAGAGCAGAACCAGTTCATTGACCAGTATTTCGGTGCGATACTTCTTGGCGCCGGTCTCCTTATCGTCCCAACTGTTGGTGGTGATCTTGCCCTCGATGTACAGCTTCGAGCCTTTCTTCACGTAGTCGCGGACAATCTCGGCGGTGCGCTTGAAGGCCTTCAAGTTGTGCCATTCGGTGCGGTCCTGCCAGTTGCCCTGCGCATCCTGAAAGCGGTCGCTGGTCGCCAGCCCGAAGCTGGCCACCATGACGCCGCTGGGGGTCGAGCGAATTTCCGGGTCCTTGCCCACGTTGCCTAAGAGGGTGACTTTATTCACGCTTCTTGCCATGTCGTTGCACTCCGTTCATCGAAAAGAATAGCAGAGGATCAGCGTTTGCGGGCAATTGCCCGGTTGCGCAGGGTTTTGGCCGTGCCCAGCGCCGTCAGCAGGCCGCCGAAGGGAATCGCCATCAGCGCGACGATCAGCGCCAGCCAGCCGGTGTTGGTGTGCGCGCCAGTGGGCGAGAAGCCGCCCAGCAGGGTTTCCAGCAGCCCCGCGGCCAACAGGCCAGCCGCCAGCATCGATGCGCCCCATTGCAACAATTGACGGGCGCCGTCATTGGGCGTGTTCAGGTTCGATGTGGGCATCCTTGCTCCTATCCTTGCGCCAGGCGCAGCATCGCGTAGGTCAGCACGCCGGTGAACGAGACGTAGAGCCAGAGCGGAAATGTCCAGCGGGCGATTTTGCGATGCTGAGGGATTCGCCCGGTGAGCGAGAAGTAGAAGGTGACCAGAATCAGCGGCAACGCCACGATGGCCAGTACGATGTGGCTGGCAAGCAGCGGCAGATAGACCGAGCGCAGAGCCGCGTGCAGTGGGTAGCGCACATCGCCGTGCAGCGCATGGTGCAAGATGTAGCTCACCAAAAACAGCGTGGAAAAACCAAAGGCGGTGATCATTGCCGCGCGATGCGCCGGAATGCGCCGCGCGCGAATGAAGGTATAGCCGACCAGCAGAGCCGTCGCGCTGAGGCCGTTCAGCAAGGCATTCAGCGCGGGCAGAAAGGAGTACTGTTGGCTAGAGGCCGCAGCCGGATGGAGGTAGATCAGCCAGAAGAGAAAGACCGTGGCCGCCGCGCTGACGATGAGAATGGCAGTGATGGCCAAGCGCGTGCCGGATTGGGGAGCAGGGGCAGTCATGGTTTCCTCATGAAGATAAGCAAGCATTATTTGTGCTCGGACTCGAACTTCTGGTAAGCCTTGTCCAACGCATCAACCCCTTGGCTGAGCACGTACAGGCGAACCTGCGCTCTACCAATGCGATCGGACTCTATGTCAATCTGAGCCGGCGATGGAACCCAGTGGTCTGGATGAGAGACGAAGAGGGAGGCAGAATTGATAATCTCATCCGCAACTTGCCGCGCGTCATTAGATAACGAGTCCTGCTCAAGATATATGTCAGAGAAGCTCTGGGCATCCTTGTAAGGCATATAGGCAAGGGCGCCTGTGTTCTGCGCATTCTTCCACGACATATCGTCGAAGCTTTCAAACTCGGAGCCTAAAGAGATACGTCCCATCTTCGTGTGGGGATTCGCCCGCCACGCCGCCAGGATATTCTGGTCCTCTTGCAGTTGTTTCAGGTGATCCTTGATCTGCTCGCGCTGGTGAGCAATTTCTTTCGCATTATTGGCAATCTCGGCGCGCAGGCCATCTTCCGCCTCGCGGGCCAGATGCTGATGATGCCGATGCTCCACCAATCCCTCCAGGCTCAGAGCGATGAATAAACCGACGGTGATGGTGAACAGATGAATAAAAAAATCCTTGATGCCGTGCGGCTTTCCGTGAGGCAAGTGTATGTCGAGCACAATCTCCTCCAACGAAATGAATACTACTGAGTATCGCATTGCAATTACGGTCTGGCGCTGGCGCAGAGCATCAGAGAAGTAAAGAGCAGGGGCAGATAGAGGACGCTGACCTTAAGCAGATCACGCGCCAGACGGCGGCTCTCGTCCTCGCTAGTGGTGCGCAGGATGCGGGCGAAGCGGATCGTGTAACTCAGGTAAAGCAGGCCCAGCAGCACGGCTAGCGCTGCATAGGTCACGCTGGCGACGCCCAGCAGCCAGGGCGCGAGGCTGACGGGAATCATCAGGACGGCGAAAAACAGCGCCTCGACGACGGTGGACCATCCGTCGGGCTGGATTACAGGCAGCATTTTGATGCCGGCGCGGGCGTAATCCTCGCGATACATCCAGGCAATCGCCATGAAGTGAGGAAACTGCCAGACAAAGAGAATGGCGAACAGAGCCACCGCCGGCCACTCGATTCGCCCGCGGGCGGCGGTCCAGCCCAGCATCGGTCCCATTGCGCCGGGAAACGCGCCGATGAAGGTGGCCAGCGCGGTGACGCGCTTGAGCGGCGTGTAGATGGCCACATAAGTGAAGGCGGTCAGCAGAGCCAGCGCCACGGTGAGCAGGTTGGTGGTGATGGCCAGCGTCAGCGCGCCCAGCGCCAGCGCCATCATGCCGGCCAGCACGCCCACGGCCAGCGAGAAGCGTCCGGCGGCCATGGGGCGGTCGGCGGTGCGCTTCATGCGCGCGTCGGTACGGCGCTCCATGGCCTCGTTGAGCGCGCCGGCTCCGGCTGAGACCAGGCCGATGCCCAGCAGCGTGGCGAGCAGGCCGCGCTGCACGCTGGTGATGCCCGACTGCATGGAGCCGAGATAAAAGCCGCCCCAGCCGGTGACCAGCACCAGCGCAACGACCTTGACCTTGAAGAGTTCACGCAGGTCGTGGATCAGCAAAGCCGTCGAGCCTGCCTCAAGCGGGTGCAAGTGCGCGGGAGCGTGAGCAAGTTCTGGCGGAAGCTCGGCCTGGAAGACGGAATTCATCTGGATGCGCGAAGACCTCAGTGGCTGGCTCCGGAAAATTATGCCGCCATGAGCCTGCCCTGATGATAGCAAGAGGAAATGCGCCAAGCGGCGGAAATGAGAAGCTTTGCAATGGCTCAGTTGTTACGGAAGCGCGAAGGGATTCACGATCTGGATTCCGGCAATCTGTTGTCCGGGGTTCAAATCCTCCGAGAGAATCCTTGTAGCTCCGCTCCTGATCGCCGCAGCCACAATCAGCGCATCCCAAAAGCCAATCCGGGCCTCGTCCTCGATCTGGAAGGCACGTTGAATCTCCTGCGGGGTTGTTTCGATGCACCAGTATGAAAAGTCCTCGACAATGGCGCGAGCCTCATCTTTTGGCAAGCGAGAGGCCAGTTTGCGCGTGGCCGTATTGTAGAACTCTTGCAAGACCTGCATACTCACGGCGGCAGATCGTTGTTGCTGGAGGTAAAGCAGTATCTCTATCGCTTTCAGTTGCTTGTACCCAGCGTCCTGATCATGAGCGTAGACTAGGACGTTGGTATCGATGAAGACCTTAGCGCTCATGCAGCGCGTCCCGGTCCATCGTATGAACACCGCCGAGATGGAAGCCTTTTTCCATCCGGGCAAAGGCTCTCTTCATCGCGCGGTCGTAATCACTCTCCGTCACCGTGAGCTGCTCAATCTGGCTGGTGAGCAAGCCGCTGATCGAGGTGGAACGGTGAGCGGCCAGAACGCGCGCCTTTTGAATGGTTTGACGGCTGAGGCGTAGAGTGATGTTCTGTTTATCGTTAAGTGCGGGCATGGGAATGCGTCTCCTCTTCACGTGTATTACGTGTAGCACGTATTGCACGTGAATACAAGTCTTCAGATCAGGACAATCGTTGCGATTGCAGCAAAAAAGAAGGGTACAAGCCAAAACGCCTGTACCCTTCTTCTTTTGTTTCATTCAGACACATGCGGTCGGCTGCCAACTGTTCCTACTGCTTGCCGAAGCGATAGACGATGCTGGCGGTGAAGCCGAGGTTGTTCTGCACCGTCGAGCCAAAGCCTGTCATGCGGTACTCGGGGGTGACACGCAACCCAACCGCCGGCGTCAGGTTGTACTCCACGGGAAGGCCAGCGGTGAGGGCATAGGTATAGCCGTCTGGCCAGAGGCCGAGGCTGAGGGCGTCCGACTCATTGTGGTTTACATCGCCGGAAAAGTCTCCCTTTTCAAAGCCGCCCAGAACGCGCAGGGCGACCGAGTACTTAGGTTGTAAATAGAAGCGATAGGTGGGTCCCGCAGTCACACTATACTGGCTGATCGCCGGGTTGGTGATGGCGTTGCCGGTGATGTTGTTGAGACCGCCGACATAGGCGGTGCCGTAATAGCCGCGGCCATCCACGGTAATGCCCAGCCGCTCGTCAAAGAAGCGGGTGACGCCGAGATTCCATGCGTACTCATGCGCGCGCTCCAGCGTGGAGCCGGGGTTAAATCGCAGGTAGCCCATGCCGGTGTACTCCTCATAGCGATGGGCGTAGGCTTCGTGAATGGCTGCGGCTCGGCGCTGTTCGCGGCGGGCCTTGATACGGGCTTGGACGCTCATCTGGCCCTGCGACTGCGCGGCGGGCTGACCGGCCTGGGTCTGGGCCTCGCCGGAGGCGGAAGCTACCAGGCTGCTGGACGAACTTGTGGTGTAGCTCGAGCTTTGGGCCGGAGCGGCGGTCACGGCGGCAAGACCCAGCGCCAGCAGAAGGGCAAAACGGCAAGATGAAGACATCGGTAAAGGGTTTCCTCCACGGGAATACGGAAGCAAGCCTGCACAGCGCTCCCCCCCATTAGGTATTAAATCACCTTTGGGGGGAGGCTTGGGTGCTTGCCTGCTCCGGATTGGACGCGCGGCGGAGGAATTCGGCGCCATCGCGTTACTGGATGGCGCTCAGGTCGCTCTGCAACTGGGCTTGGTCGAAGCCGTTCGGCGCACCTTTGGCGGTGAGCCAATCCTGTCCGAAGAGGGTGTGAGCCTCGTCGCAGTACTTCTTCCAGAAGGCCAGGGTCATGGTCTTCAACTGGCCCCAGGTGATGCATATGAATCCCTTGGCGTCGTAGCTGGGGACGAAGACGCAGTGGCCGCCCCAACTGCCCGGGCGGGCCTTTGCGCCGCCATTGGGAACCACGTCCCACACATCCTGAGTTTGGGCGGTCAGCGGCAAAGAGAGGCCGATATAGACGCCGCCAAAGAGCGCGATGGACTGGCGGACCTGTATCAGGTTGGCGGGCTTGGGATCGGCAAAGGCCAACAGCGAGTGGCCGTTGAAGCCCTGCTTGCGCCAATCGTTCAGAACATCCAGCTCCACGCCGCCGTGGTCAGTGTTGGGGTTGCCGGGGACGTAGCCGTCCCACTGCTCGTAGTAGCTCTCGATGGTGGGATCGGGAACTGTGACCTCGCCGCCGGTGTTGGCCGTCCACACCTGCACGGCGTGGCCTACACCGGCGATGGTGCAGTCGCCCAGTTTGTCATTCATCATCATGCCCCAACTGGTGATGCCTTTGGTCCAGTCGGCGGCCGGTGGTGGAGGCGGAAGCGACGGGGTGAGGTAGTCGCCGAAGGCGAGTGTCCGGGTGTCGGTCTTGATGGCCTTGCGGCCGAGCTTCATTTGCGAGTGATCAACCATGGGGGAACTCCTTGATTAGAAAATGAAAGATAGCCGCAGCCGGGATCGCCGTTGCGGCTTCGAAAAAACTCTGCCAAATCAAAACGACTTTGTCCAGAGAATCTTTGCTGTTTCTTTTTATAGCGAAACCGAAGTATATATTCGGCACGAAAAAGTGGCAAAAATGTTTTACGATGAAGGGCAACGGAGACCGGGAGGCGTATGAGGCGAGTTTTTATGGGAATTCTGGTGGGAATTGTGCTTGTGCCGGTTGCGGTACTGGCGAGGTTGGGGCATGGCCGGGTGCCGGTTGCGGTGGCGGATCCGCCATTGCCT
>JBEKDX010000124.1:0-9312 GCA_050014135.1 Occallatibacter sp. | reverse complement strand
GGTCTGGGCAACCTGGTCGCAGCAATCAACGGCGACCAAGCGGCTCTTGGCCTTACCGCATCGTTGAACGTGAGCAACGGCACGGTTGCTCTGACGCAGAACACGGCAGGCGCCGACGTTGTAGTAGCCGGCACCGGTCTGACGGACAACTACGCGACGCAATTCACCACGCCCGCATCGGGCAGCAACAGCCTGGGCACCCAGTATATGGGCGGCATTCTGAGCTTGAACGACGGGGGCAGCATCAACGCGCTCAATGGCAATCTCACCGGCACCTTTACGCTTCAAAACAACGATGCGGCTGGCACAGGCGCCGAGAAGGGCAACATCACGGATACCTTTGTGATGGGAGGCGGCACTGAGAATCTGGCGGCCGATGGCGGCACGATTACCGTTCAGGGCAACTCGCTGAACAGCCTGATTCAGGCGATCAACGACGAGACGGCCAATACGGGCGCCAACCTGGACATCTATGCTTCCGAGGACTCGGCAAGCGGTGGCCTCTTCCTGCAATCGGGCAGCTTGACGACCACGGCGGTGACGGTGCAGTCCACCGGCGCCGGCCATACCCTCACCGATAACGTCACGGAGGCAGTGCAAGGCGGCTCAGGCGGCAGCGCCAACGTGGACGCGAGCACGCTCTTCGGAAATGCTGGGACGAGTCAGATCACCGATCCGGTTAAGGGCACCATCACTCTCACCAATAGCGGGATGGGCGCGGCGACCACATTTACCATGGATGGAACCACCGGCCACACCACTCTGGGCGATCTGAAGACGCTGATCAACAATGCCGGCATCGGCTTGAGTGCAACCATTGGCGCCACAGGCCTGAACGTGGCTGTCTCCGGCGCCAACTACGGTAACACCCTCACCGTGGGCGGCAGCTTGACCGACGCATACGGCGTGAGCCTGAGCGCTTCCAGCACAGGCAATCCCGCGGTTTCGGCGCAGAATGCCTCGGCCACAGTCAATACGACTGCCGGCAATATCGTCGGCACCGGCGATGCAATCACCGGCAGCCTGACTGTGCAAAACGGGGCCACCACGGTCACCTTCACCATGGGCACCGCGAACGGCGATATTGGCGGCACCAACATCGCCGCTCTGGCGCAGGCCATCAGCGACAGCACCACACTCGGGGTTACTGCTGATGTCAACGCCACCACCCATGCGCTGGAGATACAGGCAAACAACCCGGGCACAACCCTTAACGTCACCTCCAATTTGAAGGACACGGTGGGCGAGAATATTACGGCGCCCAACTTTGGACAGCTTCACGCGGAGTCAACCACCACGATGGCTCTGGGCAGCGGCGTCATCCACGCCGCCGACGTGCTCACCGGCAGTGTCATTTTGTCGGGGAACACGCACACGCTCACCTTCAACATGAACTCGACCGCGACGCCGGCCAACAGCAACATCATCAACATAGCCGGCAACACGCTCAACGACCTGGAAAATGCGATCAACGCACAAACCAGCACGCTGAACATCACCGCGTCCAATGTGGAAGGCGGAACGGGCCTGATTCTGACTTCCAACGAGTACAACGGCACCACGATCGGAGTGGGAACGAACTCGCTGCACGACACATTGTCGGCCAGCGGCAACACGGAATCCAGCGCTTCGCTGGGCAGCTTTGCCAGCGCAGGCGATGTGGTTGCCGGCACGATCGACTTCACAGTGGGCGGCCAGCCCCCGGTCAGCTTTGCCATATCCTCCGGGGAGACAGTATCCCAACTGAAGGACTATATCAACGCAGGCAACTATGGGGTTTCGGCGGCGATCACCTCCACGGGCAACAATACGCTTGGAACCTCCACTTCCGACAACTTCGTCAATCTGACGCTGACTTCGAACTCCTATGGCACGGCTGGTGAGATTGGTAGCACCGGCAATACCCAGGTCTACGACGAGGCGGCCACATCCAACCTGAGCTATGCCAAGACGAATTCGTACAACGTCGGACTCAGCAACCTATCGGTCTACGATTCATCGAGCGGTCAGACCTCGCTTGCGATGGCGTCGTTCGGCGCCAACTCGGGCGGAACGAACGGGATCGCGACGATCAGCTACTCGGACGGTGCTGGAGTAAGTCTGAGCGCTTCCGATCTGTCCAACCAGACAGATGCCGAGGCCTCGCTGACGACTCTGAACACGGCGATCACCGACGTGGCGGCGCAAGATGGCTACGTTGGCGCGCAGATCAACACACTGAACGCCGTCAGCCAGGTGCTCAGCACCCAACAGGAGAACGTGGAATCGGCGCAGAACGCGGTGCAGGCTACCGATTATGCGTCGGCAACCTCCAATATGTCCAAGTACGAGATTCTGAGCCAGACCGGCATCGCCGCACTGGCGCAGGCGAACAGCATCCAGCAAGAGGTGACCAAGCTGCTACAGTAATCCGGGGTCCCCAGCGATAGGTCTTCATCGTTGGGGTGGAGTCGAGCAGCGAAGAGTTACCTACAACAGAAGGGCGCCCGCAAGGGCGCCCTTCTGTTGTGTATAGGAGGAAGTGTCGAAAAACCACACAAATAAACGGAAAATGCTCTAAAGCAGAGCAGCATCAAAGCCGATGAAGGGTATGGCCCAAGTGCATTTCGCGACAGATGGAACTGAACCGCGAGCGGGCGGATTAGATGAGTTTCTTCCAATCCAGTCTGGCAGCGGGCGGTTCTCCGGCTGCATAACTTATAGGTGGAGGGCGCGATGGGCACAGTCGGACTGAATTTTGGATCGGCGACCAGCGGAACTGGCTTTGACGTGAGTACGACGGTGGCCGAGATTGTGAGCAATCTTCAGAATGTGGAGACACCATGGAAGACACAGTTGACCGCGCTGGAGAGTCAGGATACGGTAATTTCCAGTCTGGGGACGCTGTTTTCAAGCCTATCGAGTGACGTAAGCTCATTGACGGACTTTACGGGAGTGATGGCGCAGAAGGAAGGTTCCAGCTCCGACACCAATGTGCTGACGCTGACGGCGGCCGACGCCACGGCGGTTGCCGGAACCTACACGGTGGAGGTAGCGAATCTGGCGCAGACCTCGAGCGGGTATCTGGCCGAGGTTGCCGACTCGACTGCCACGCTCTCCGGTTCTGTCACGCTACAGGCGGGCGGCGGAACGGCGCTGACCATCACGCTGGACTCATCCGACAACACGCTGAGCGAACTGGCCTCGACGATCAATGCCGCCGGGTTGGGGATTATCGCAAACGTGCTGACCGACGCCTCTGGTTCGCGTTTGAGCCTGGTTTCGAGCACATCCGGGGCCAATGGAAATATCAATGTCAGCAACAATTCGATTGTGGCCAGCAACACGACTTTGAGTTACAACGGTTCGGTGGGCAACAGTGCAGTGAAGTCGACCGGCACACTGACCGCGATCACCAATGCCGGTGATGCGCTGACCGGCTCGATCAAGATCCAGGTGGGTACTGGCACGGCGCATACAGTTAATGTGCCGGCACAATCAGCCACATCGCCCAGCAACAATCTCTCCGGCTTGGCCGGAGCCATCAACGGGACGACCGGCATTGGGGTTACGGCTTCGGTGGTGACGAACAGCGATGGGTCGTCGAGCCTCAAACTGGTGTCGAATAGTGCCGGGACCGTCGGCAATCTAACGGTGAATTCCAGCGTTGTAGACACCAGCAATTCGTTGGGCTATACCTCCGCCGTAACGGGCACGGACGCCAATTTGACAGTGAATGGCATTGCCGTCACCAGCGCCTCGAACACGGTTGCCGATGTCATTCCCGGAGTGACCTTTCAACTGCTTGCGCCCAGCGCGACGGAGTCGGATAACAGCCTGGAGCAGGTGCAGGTAGTGATCGCCAACGACAACACCGGGGTGGAGAGCACCTTCAACCAGATGGTCAGCGACTACAATTCGCTAGTCAGTGCGGTGAACGCCCAGGAGGGGCTGGACAGTTCGAATAATGCGGAGCCGCTCTTTGGATCTCCGACGCTCTCGCTGTTGCAGCAGCAGTTGCTGAGCGGCATCAACACCGGGAATCCCAACGGCTACCTGACTTCGATCTCCGACAGCACGAATACAACGCTCGCTGGCTCGATGACCATCACGGTTGGCAACGGCGCGGCGGATACGATTGTCATCGGCAGCGGGAGCAATACTACCAATACTTTTTATACCGGATCGGGGAGCGGCTACAACACGCTCTCCGGCCTGGCCGCGGCCATCAATGCCGCCAACAGCGGCACGAATCTGATTTCTACCGTTACGCCGGGAACAAGCACGACAACATCGAGCGCCACACTGACTCCGGTGGCCAATGCCAGCGATACGCTCTCCGGCTCGCTCTCCGTCGCGGTGGGCGCTTCCGGCACGGCGGAAAAGATCGTCATCGGCGCTGAGCCGAGCGCCGGCGCCGCCGCCAACACCATTTACACCGGCAGCGGTGTGAACACGCTCTCCGAGTTGGCCACGGCCATCAATGATGCCTCAGATCTTGGATTCACGGCCAATGTGGTCACTGCGGACGGCGCATCGACTCTACAGTTGACCTCGGGAACCAGCGGGGGGGCCGGAACACTGTCGGTGACTTCCAGCCTGGTTGCAGCCGGCATCGGGGTTTCGGCTGGCATAACGAGCAGCAGCGGATCGTCAAATCTGACTCTGACTTCTCAAACCGCGGGAGCGGCCTCGGGAGGGTTGACGATAAGTTCCAGCATCGCGGCTACCAGCGACACGCCGCTGAGCTACACCGGTTCAACTGCGACAAGCCTGGAGAACTCGACTGGAACCTTTACATCAATTCCCAGCGAGAACGACGCATTGTCCGGCTCGATCTCGATTCAGGTGGGCACAAATGCGGCGCAGATCATCAGCGTGCCGCCTAACTCCGCGACATCTCCCAGCAACAATCTATCCGGCCTGGCCGGAGCCATCAACAAGGCCAACATCGGAGTCACGGCTACGGCGATGGAGAACAGCGATGGTACATGGAGCCTGTCGCTATGGTCGAACACCTCGGGTAGCGCCGGCAACCTGACGGTGACATCGAGCATCCTGGATACCACCAACACCAGCACCTCGACTCTGCGTTACACCAACTCGTCGGACATCAACAGCCTGACCAGCCTGGGCATCAGCGTGAACAACGATGGATCGCTCAGCCTGGACGTAGCTTCGCTTGACTCGGTCTTGAATTTGGACTTCAGCTCCGTGGTGGGCTTCTTTCAGAACTCGAACAGCTGGGGCCAGACATTCAATACCATGCTGACCGACGCCGGCTCGAGTTCGGCGACGGGCATTCTGTCGCTAGCCTCAAGCTCGAACAGTAACATCGAATCCACATTGAATGCGGACATCTCCAGGGAAGAAAGCCAGATATCGGCCGAGCAGAAGAGCTTGACAACGGAGTTGAACACTGCCAATCAGGTCATGCAGTCGATTCCCTCGCAGTTAGACCAGGTCAACGAGCTTTACTCGGCGATCACGGGATATAACCAGCAAACCAACGGTTAAGGAGCTTTTCCCCATGAGTAGTTATCAGGAACATGCATTGGATAGCGCATCTGCTGTTGATCTGGTGGTGGCGCTTTATGACGGGATCCTCCGTTTTCTTTACTCTGCCAGCTCGGCCGTGGAGCGCGGCGACGAGGCTGCGCGGCGAACCGCGGTGAAGCGGGCGCTGGACATCATCATCCACCTGCAGGCGCGGCTGCGCATGGATGTGGGCGGGCGTCCGGCGCAGGTGCTCAGCGAGTTCTACGCATCAATCTTCGCGCAGATCTTGCAGGCCTCGCAATCGGCCTCGCGGCAGAAGTTCGAGCACTCGATTGAATGCGTCAAGAATGTGCGCGACGCCTGGCGCCAGGTGGCCAGAGATCCGGATGTCAATCCGGCGCCGTTGCAGGTGGCTTCCATGAACTCCAGACACGGGCAAGGGGGCTTCGGCGGCTCCGATTACGGCGAGGACGCCGCGGCCGGCTCGAGATGGAATGCGTGAAAGCAGAGATCAGGGGTCAGAGATCAGGGATCAGGGGACGGGCGCATACAGTCATGCAGCCCGTCCTTGCGACAATTGTCGGCTGCAAGGATAAAAGGCTTCAAAGCTCGAGGCCGGAGATTACCATTCGGAGGATGAGTCTGCTAATCCCTAATCCCTGATTCGTTTCATCCCGCGACGGTTAGCTCTTCTTCCAATTGCTGCTTCTGATAGAGGCCGGCGTAGTAGCCATCGAGGGAGAGCAGCTCGTCGTGGCGGCCAAGTTCGACGATGCGGCCTTGATCGAGAACGGCGATCTGGTCAGCATTGCGCACCGTAGAGACCCGATGGGAGATCAGGATGGTGGTCGAGGCTCGCGTGTAGTTGCGCAGCCCGCCAAGGATGCGCTCTTCGGTGTAGGTGTCCACGCTGGCCAGCGCGTCATCGAGGATGAGGATGGGGGAGCGGCGCAAGAGCGCGCGGGCGATGGCCGAGCGCTGCTTCTGTCCGCCGGAGAGCGTCACGCCGCGCTCGCCCACCAAGGTTTCAAAGCCCTGCGGAAACTCTTCAAACTCCTCGCGAATGTGGGCGGCTTGGGCGGCTTCGAGCAGCTCATCGGGGCTGGCATCAGGCGCGCCGAAGGCAAGATTTTCGCGGATCGTTGCGCTGAAGAGAAAGGTCTCCTGGGGAACCATGCCAATGTTGCGCCTGAGCACGGCGAGCGGATAATCGCGCACTGGGCGGCCATCGATCAGCAGCGAACCGGCGGAGGCCTCGTAGAGCCGGGAGATCAGATTGACCAGCGTGGTTTTTCCCGAGCCAGTGGGGCCGACGATGGCCAGGCTTGATCCGGCGGGAATGGTCAGCGAAATATTGTGGAGAACGGGCGTATCGCCGTAGCTGAAGTTCAGATCGCGGAACTCAATCTCTCCGCGGAGAACCGAATCGCCTGGAATGGACTGGTCGGCGGCGCTGTCATCAATGGCCGGCTCGGCGCGCAGCAACTCTTCGATTCGCTTGATCGAGGCGGTGCCGCGTTGAAAGAGGTTCACCACCCAGCCCACGGCGATGATGGGCCAGGTGAGCAGGATCATATAGGTGTTGAAGGCGACAAACTGGCCGACGCTGATGCGATGCGCGATGACCAGATGCCCGCCGGCCAGCAGTGTGATGATCATGGATATGCCCAGGATGAACTCGAGCGTGGGCCAGAGCATTCCCATCAGTTGCACCAGCTTGAGCGAGCGGGCGATGTACTGGAGGTTGAGCCGCTCGAAGAGACTGATCTGCGACTCCTCGCGGGCAAAGGCGCGGACCAGGCGCGCGCCGGAATAGTTTTCCTGGGCCTGCGAGCTGATCTCGGAAAAGCTGGCCTGGATGCGCTCGAAGCGATCATGAATGCGGCTGCCGAAGTACTGCACCAGGATGCTTGCGAGCGGCATGGGAGCCCACGCGACTATTGTCAGAAAGGGACTGATGCGCAGCAGAAAAAACAATGCGCCCACAGTGAAGAAGATCGTGTTGGCGCTGTACATCAGCGCGGGGCCGAGCAGATTGCGCACTGCATTCAAGTCGTTGGTGAGCCGGGCCATGATGTCGCCGGTGCGATAGCGCTGATAAAAGCCCGAGTCCTGCCGCTCCAATTTGCGGAAGAGGTCGTTGCGCAAGTCGAATTCGATTTCGCGCGAGATGCCGATGAGAATCCACCGCTGGGAGTAGAGGAAGACTCCCTTGACGAGGGCGATGCCGACCAGTAGTCCAGCGAAGATCAATACCTTGATGCGCGAGTCTCCGTGGCTTAATGCATCGACGGCTGACTGCAAGAACCTGGGGTGGATTGCCCATTTGCCGCCAATGCCATCGATGGCCATCTGAATGATCTGGGGAAAGAGCACCCAGATGCCATTGGTGCAGATGCAGGAGAGCGTGCCCCACAGGTATCCCCAGCGGTAGCGGCGCATGTAAGCGAAGAGCGGGGCCAGGTCGCGCAACATGGTTTTATTGTACGGGTAAGGGCGGATGGCATCCTGCGGATCAGGCTCTCCATTCATCGACTGCAGGAATCAGATCATATTCAAACTGCCGATTGTCGGCTTACGTCGGCGTTCTCAGTAGTAGATAGCCGCCCACCAGCCCGAAGAGCAGATCCGAAGACCATGCGGCCAATGCGGCGGGCAGGTAGTTCACGTTGCCCAGTCCCTCGAATAGGTCGTTGAAGACGATATAGACGAGTGTGACAGCGATTGCCACGGCGATGCCAGTGAGCGAGCCGCGGCGGCCCATGGAGAGCGCGAAGGGAATGGCGAGCACAGCCATGACAACGGTCATCAGCGGGTAGGCAAGCTTGTGCCAGAGTTCGACGCGAAGGCGCATGGTGTCAAAGCCGCTCTGTTGCAGATCGCCGATGTAGCGATCAAGCTGGCTGAAGTTCATCTCCTGGGCTTGCAAACTCTCCTTCTTGAAGTAGCTGGGATCTTCGTGAATCTCGGTGAAGGTGGTTTGCGTAAACTCACGATATTCATTGACATTGGGACCCGTGATGTCGCGTTGCCAGCCGTTCAGGAAGAGCCACGAGGCTGTTCGTTCATCCCACACGGCGCGGGCGGCGAAAATACGCCGCGAGAGCGCGAAGGTGGCGGGATCGAACTCGAAGAGCGAGAGATTGGCAAACTCGTTACGTCCTGGATCGAAGAACTTGTAGTAGAAGATGCGGCCGGGTTCGCCGGGGTGGGGCTTGCCGAAGATCCAATTCTGCTCGGGGTGCAGGACGGTCTGCGGCGGGCGGCCTTTTATGATGTTGCGCAGAGCTTCCTGGCGACGGTTGGCCTGGGGAAGATAAAACTGGTCGAAGAGGAAGAGGCTCACGGAGAGAATCAGGGCGATGGAGACGATGGGAATCACCAACCGGTAAAGGCTGATGCCGGTGGCCTTCATGGCGATGATCTCAGAGTTGCGATTGAGCACGCCGAAGGTGACGAGCACGGCGATCAGCACGGCCAGCGGCGTGATCGTGTAGATCATGCTGGGGGTGAGGTTGATCAGATACTCGCCGAGGGTGAACCAGCCAATGTCATGGCTGAGGATATCCTTGAGCAGATCGAAGACGGTGAAGACCAGGATCAGCATAACAAAGCCGGCCAGGACCAGAACGAAGATGTTGAGGAACTCGCGCACCACATATTCGTCGAGGATGCGGGGAAAGACATTGCGGGCCTTGGCTTGCCGGGGACGGGACTGAAATCTACTTAACAGACCGCTCAACGGTCTGGCAATCGACTTGGCTTTCGGGCCGGGTTCAGCCCTCTGGAAACGCGAGCTCCAGGCGATGATCGCACTCAGTACGCGGCCCCCCG
>JBEKDX010000123.1:0-9314 GCA_050014135.1 Occallatibacter sp. | reverse complement strand
GAATACGTGTTTGATTTGCTGATCGTCACGGAATTCCTGGGCGCATATCATCCCAGTACCGATTGCAGCCGCAAGTGCTAGCCCTACAAGCGAACGGAGATAGGGGATCGTTGACATTGAAACCTCCAGTTTGGGGATTTGCGGCTTGTTTCGGAATGCATTCCAGGAGATTCTTCAGGGAACCCGGGCCGCCAAAACCACCGCTGGGAGATAAATAGCAACCGCATATTAAACAGTCGTTACCGGCGCATTAAAGAATTTGTAACCGGCCAAGGCAACTCCGCAAGGATCGGGGGTTGCTCCTGGAAAATGCCGAAGGTTCCAGGATGCTCTTCAAGCCTCCTCCTGCTTCGCCCGGCGCATCAATATCTGCCCCAACCCGATTTGCAGATAATTACGATCCGGCAGCGCATGATGACCGTATGTCCAACCTCCGTCCAAATGATCTCCGCCGCCGCGGGCCTTTCCTGACCCGCGATCTCTGGCCCCTGATCCCGGTTTCAGGTACCCCCCTCCCCCCCTAAAATATATTTTTTGTCATAAAGATTTTGCAGATAATTATTAACATTATTATAATCAACAACTTGCAAAGAAATTCTCCGCAAAAACACCAATCTGCCTTTACAGATAATTTTTAATCCCATGGAATCAATGAATTCCGACAGGAATTTCTATAAACGCAAGAGATTGTCTTTGCAGATTATTTCTAAGTTCCGTGGAACCAATGCCCTTTGAGAGATTCCCGGTACTTCCATATGCATAGAACATCTATTCGATCTCCGGCTACAGCTCTCCCGCAAATGCCTTAAAATGCTCTCTAGCGCGCTGAGCGTCTTTTTTATAGAGGAGCAATCGATGCGTTTTCCTGCACTTGTCGTCCTAGCACTGGGCATGGCCACGATGGCCGCCGCGCAAACCGCCGCCCCGACTGGCGCTCCCTGGAGCTACCAGGGCAAGAACGGCCCCCTGCTCTGGGGCAAGCTTGACCCCGCCTACAGGGCCTGCGCGCAAGGTCATGTGCAGTCGCCGATCGACATCCGCGGCGCGCGTCTCAACAAGGCCCTCCAGCCAATCGAGTTCCACTACATCGCCGGGCCGGTCACGCTCACCAACGACGGCCGGACCATTGTGGCGCGTGTTGATCCCGGCAGCTATATTGTCGCCGCCGGCGTGCGCTACGAGCTGGTTGAGTTCCACTTCCATCATCCCAGCGAGGAGGCGGTCAGGGGCAAGCTGACCGACATGGAGGTCGATCTATTGCACAAGAGCGCCGCCGGCAGGCTGGCGATCATCGCCGTGCGGCTGCGCGAGAATCTGGACGCGCCCAATGCCGTGCTGGCTACGCTCTGGCCGCACCTGCCCAAGACTGCCGGCGCATCCGAAAAAGTTGCCGAAATGGTCAGCGCCGGTGGCCTGCTCCCCGCCGACCGCGGCTACTGGAGCTACACCGGATCGCTATCAACCCCGCCCTGCACTGAGGGCGTGCAGTGGTTTGTCTTCGAGCAGGAGATGAGCCTGAGCCGCGACCAGTTGCGTGCCTACGCGGCGCTCTTCCGCATGAACACCCGCGCCTTGCAGGAAGCGCACGGCCGCCGCATCGAAGCCAACGAATAACCACCTGCGGTGCGGCCAATCGCTCGATATTCGCTCGCACTGGCTTCCTTGCCAGCCGCCCTTCGCGTTGAGGGCGGCTGGCCCCCAATACCCACCCCCGGTATACTAACTATATGCACTTCCACGCGCCGACCTCCGCATCCAGCGCAACCCGAAGTCAATCCGTACTGCGCTTTTCGCTGGCCGCCACGCTGATTTACGTGGCCGTTACCTGCGTAGCCGGAGTGCGCGCTCATTCGCTGGCGCTGCTCTCCGAGGCCGGACACAACGCCTCCGACTTTCTCGCACTGCTGCTCAGCTTTGCCGCCGTCAACTTTCAATCTCGCCCCGCGGGAAGCTCGAAGACTTTCGGATACCAGCGTGCCGGCGTGCTGGCCGCCTTCATCAACGCTGCCACGCTGATCGCCATATCGATCTGGATTGCCGTCGAGGCTGTTCACCGGCTTGCAGCGCCAGTCGCCGTGCAGCCCCGACTGATGATCGTCGTGGCCGCCACCGGCGTAGTGATGAATGGAGTTATCGCCGCTCTGTTGTGGGGTGTGGCACGCGACGTGAACCTGCGCTCCGCATTCGTGCACATGGCCGGCGACACACTCTCGACGGCCGCGGTTATCGCCGGAGGGGCGGGCATCCTGCTCACCGGCCGCAACTGGATCGACCCGGTTCTATCGCTAATCATCGCCGCGCTGATTCTCTGGAGCAGCCTGGGAATCATCCACGAGACCTTCAACATCCTGCTCGAAGGCACGCCCCGCGGCGTCTCGCTGGAGGAGATTCGCGCCGCCATGGGAGCAGTCGAGGGCGTGGTCAATGTCCACGACCTGCACATCTGGAGCCTGGGCTCGAACTCGAGCGCGCTGGCCTGCCACGTCACTATCGCCGACATTCCTCCGTCGGCCAGCGCCTGTATTTTGGTCAAACTCAACCACCTGCTCAAGCATCGCTTTCACATCTGCCACGCCACCATCCAGTTCGAGCACCAGGGATGCGTGGAGTTGGAGGGCTGCGTAGTGCCGATGGAAGAAATGGATGCCAGCCACGAGTACCACCATGGACACACGCATTGATGGGTAAATCTCGTTGTACTCGAAGGACTGAATTCATAGAAAGCTGTCATCCCGATTTATTGTGATATCTCATGGCTCTGACTTGGCGGGTGCAGGCGACGGTGCGACCGCAGCTGTCTGCTGAGTCACTGGCGTCACCGGTAGGGTGAGAATCTGCACCGTGTCAGGATCATCACGCAGCTTCAGGTAGAGCACGCCGCTGGCCGGATGGGGAACGCTCAACTGGGTTCCGGTAAACTCCTCCGGCACATCGACCTCGGAGGCATTGTCAAAATCCGGCGTGGCGGCGATTGACGCGGCCAGGAAGAGATTGCTTCCGGTCAGCGTGCAGGGCTTGGCCGCAGAGCGCGGGCAGTGCAGTTCCTTGAAGCCGGGCAGCCGCACCAGCGTTCCCAGATTCAGCCAATCGCCGGTGACTCCATCCACCGAGACGGCGCGCGCCCGCAGCGGCCCGAAGGCCGATGATCCGAAGCGGGCCAGGGGTTCCACCATGCCCATTGCGGTCTTAGCATCCTCCAGCATCAGGCTGCCGTCGGCCAAAACCAGCACCGTGCGAAAGCTGTCGTCGGCCGCCGCCACCTCGACCTTTTCATCGCGAGGAAAGTTCACAGGTACGCGCGAGCGAAGAAAGAAGACCAGCCGCTCATCGACCGGCAGGTCGTCTGGGCTGCTCAGATGCACCGGCGACGGCGCGGCGGAGATGCTCTCCTGCGTGCCCTTGCTGAGTAGCGCAACCTGCGGGCGCGGTGGCTCGACTGTGACCGGCACACGCAATAGTCGGCCATCCTGCAACTGCACGATGGCCGCATAGTTCTTCGCCGACTCAAGGCAACTGGTCGAGCTGTCAGTCTTCATCGTCAACTGGTCGGAATTCTGCACGCGGCTGAGCGCAGATGGGCTCCAGTTGATCTCATTTAGAGTGATCCGGGCGACCTCGTCGAGGCGGTTGCCTTTCAAGGTCGCCTCCGTGTCTCCCGCGCTCAGTGTCAGTCGGTCGAGCGCCGACGCTTCCGCGTAGGCTCTCATCGACAACTGGTCGGGCTTATCCAGTCCAAACTGGTAGATTTCCAAGTTTACCGGGCCAGGAGCCGCGTCCTTCAGGGGCACAACCACCTCTAACTGCTCCGGCTTGGAGGTTTTCCAGGTCAATTTGACGGGTTTGTCTATTGCAATTTGCGCCTCGATCCGGTCAACGCAGAGCGAGTTTTCCCCTTCAATATGCAGCGTGTCCTCGCGGCCCACCACCAGCGCCGATTGGTTGGCTGTTGCCACGCTCCACTTGCCGGGATGCGCGGCGCGCAGGTGGAAGTGCGGTCCCGCCCAGTCGTCAAAACCCCACTTGCCGCGCAACTCGCCGGTCAGCTCGCCCTCGGGCAGAAGAAGGGTGGGCTGTGTCAGCACCAATCCTCCCTGCGACGGATCGGCCTTCGCGGGAAGATCGACCGGTCCATTTCTGGTCTCGATGCGCAGCATGAGTCCGTGAGCGAGCTGGGCGGCAAAGACCAGCGGCGCACCCTCGGCCGGCAACACCAAACCGGGTTTCTGCGCGCAATAACTCTCCGCCGAATTGACTGGATGTAGCGGCGGCGGCTTGGCCGCACTCACCGGCGGCAGCGCTACCACTACCACTGACTTGGGATCACGAAACGATGGCGGCAGATTCAAACGCAGATTGAGCGTATCTTTGGCCGGCAAGGCCAGCGCGGGAATGTACTGGAAATGGGCGGTATGCATCGAGGAGAGGATCTTCGCGGTGTCCATGATGGCACCGATGTACGGACTAAATGCGCCGGCTCCGCCCATCGGCGAAGAACTGATCTGGTTCATCAGGTCGCTAGTCGTGCCGCTGGTCAGTTGCGAGACCCGAGACTGTGCGTTGGCATCGTCCAGCACCAGCCCTTCAGTGTGCTGCACCAGGCAGGGAGCCTGCTGATCGCTGGGCTTGTCAAAGCACTGCTGGTCGAGCTTGATGCCGAGGCTGCGCGCCGCGCGCTCGGCGCGTTCTTTCAGTAGCTTGGGGTCGGTTTGCGATGTCTCCTTGACCTCGGTCAGATAGGCGTCGAGGCGCATACGGTCCCAACTTGCTGCCTGCAAATCTTGCACTGCGCGAACAAAAGCTCCGGGGCGGCTGCGCACGGCAGCTCGCAGCGTGTTGAAGTCGCCTCCTGTCTCGGGAGCCAGAAAGATCAATGCCTGCTGGGCTTCAGCGGGTACGGTCACGAATACGCCCTCTTCACGCGGCTCCCGCATCCAGGTCTCGACGCGGGTAAACCACTCCGGCGGCGGAGGATTCATGGCTCCGCGCAGGAATGCCACAATCAGTACATAGTGCGCGGATTGGCTCTCAGGAAAGTCGGGGTGAATCCACAACCGGTCTCCTGGTAACAGATTGGGAACCTCACTGATCGGCAGTGTGACCTCTCCCCGCTTGACGTGTACGTCCACCTTGGGTCCGGTCAGGTCAAAAGCCGGATCGGCGGCGTGCAGTACGGTTGGTGCAAGGCAAAAAACCAGAAACAGTTGCAAGCGGTGGCGCATATCTTCTATTGTACGAATCAAGGCTCCAGAAATTTTCCGGATAAGTGCAGCTTTTTGGGGTCGCGGCCCACGAAGCCGCCTTGATCGGGTACACTGAGGAACGAATAGCTTGAACTGAGGGATTAGCTAGAGTAGTTCTCGAATGGATCTGCGATGAAAGAAACTAAAGCCAATCCTCTCCCGCTATGAGTGAAGTTTAGAACTAAGGCTGCTCTCATTAGTCCGTGCGCGCCCCACTCCGGCAGAAGGCCAAAGAGCCTGGCGGAGAGCGTGTTGCGCAATCGGTATATTGCAGCGGCATACGGAGAAGAAAGTATGAAATCGACAAAAGCTGAACAGAGCAGCGTAGATGTAAACAACCTGAGCATTCCCGAAGCGGAAGAAATTATCGAAGAAGCCCTCAACGAACTGGCCTTCTCTTCCGATCCCGGCATGGCGCGAGCCTTGCATTTTCTGGCCCCGGCGGGCTACCAGGCGATTGTCGAGTTGTGCGGCGAAAACGGCCGCAGCAAGCGCCGCAACGCCTTGGCGGATTCCTGGTCTCCGGAGGAAGACGAGGTGCGCATCTACTTCGAGCGTATCGACGGCTCCGAGCCGCCTCCGCGTCCTGCCCGCGTGCCGCGCGCCGCTGCCGAGCCGGTATTTGACGACGAAGACGACAGCCAGGAGGCGATCATTCCCGCGGATCTAGACGCCCGCGTCAAAGAACTTTGTGCTGCGCTGGCCGAAGCCGAGCGGGGCGGTCACGCCTTCATCGCCCTCAAGTGGTTCCGCGATTCGTTCCTGCCGCGAAAGGCCTTTCGCTGGAACCAGCATCCCGAGTCGCGTCAGGCTGTATTGGCCGAGGCTATTCAGCGCGGCGTCGTGATCACGAGCAAGATCGCCAATCCCAAGACACCGGCTTATCCCACCACCACCATCCGCCTCAACCGCGCCGAGGCCGGCATCCCCGACGAGGCGCAGCGCTTCCATCCCGTAGCCGCGCATGGCGACTCCATCGCCGAGGCCATCGAGGAAGAACGGGGGAATCTGTGAGCTGCTATTTTCTTGAGGCCACGGCCTTCGCCAAATTGTTTGTCCAGGAGCCTGGAACCGACGCTCTGATCAGCCTGATGGAAGCCGTCGAGGACAACCGCAAGCTGATCTCGGCCTCGACGCCGCTTGAAGTCTACGCGGCCATTCGGCGGCGCGAGCGCTCTGGCGCCGTCAGCGCCGAAGATGCGACCGCGGCGCTCGACATTCTTCGCCTCGAAGCAGCGCGCATGGTGCAGGAGCCGCTGAACCCGGCGGTGCTCGAAGCCGCTCGCCAGCTCCTCGACCGAACCACGCTGCGCTGGCCTGACACACTGCAACTGGCTGCAGCCATCGTTGCCCGCGATATGTTCCAGGGGACCGAAATTATTTTTGTGTCAGCCTCGCCGCTGTTGCTCGAAACCGCCAAGAGCGAGGGCTTCCATACTCTCGATCCGGCGAAAGAAGCTGATGAGTCGGTCAAGGAAGTGGAAGTCGAGGAAGCGGAGTAAGGCGGTCGAGATAATAGAGAAAACCGTTACTCGCGCCGAAAGTTATTGGCCTGTTCGAACTCATCGCGCAACTCCGGCGTGCGCAGATTCTCGCGCAGATGGGCGAGGTGCTGCTCCAGCGCGTAGAGGGATGCCGCGACCGCTTCGGTATTGGTGAGGGCAATGTCGCGCCACATCGAATAAGGACTGGCGCCGAGCCGCGTCATCTCGCGCAGTGCGCGACCGCCCACATCTTTCAGCTCCGGCGCATCGCCGACTTCATCCTGCAACAACGCGCTCAGAGCCGTAGCCAGAAACTGCGGCAGATGGCTGACCCATGCGACTAACTCATCGTGGCGCGCGGGATCCAGGTCGATGCACTTCGATCCCATCGCGACGACCCACTCCCGCCAGCCTTTTACTAACTCGGCCGAATGTGGCGAGCGCTGCCAGCTAGGATCATCGGTAAAGAGCCAGACCGCGCCGCGAAAGAGATCGGCATCGCCCAGCGCCGCGCCGCCCCGCTCCTTGCCCGCCATCGGATGGCCGGGAAGAAACGCCGCGCGCTCCGGCGTATTGAAGAGGCGTCCAGCGGCTTCTGTGATCTGTCCTTTGGTGCTGCCCACATCCGTAACTAAGTGCTCCGAACCAAGAATGCCGGAGAGCTTCTCCATATAGTCGAGCGTTGCGTAAATCGGTACTGCCAGCAGGACAACCTGGCTCTCTCGCGCCGCTTGCAACGGGTCCGTCGCAAGCGAATCGATCGCGCCCATTGAGAGCGCGGCCTGTGCTCCTTCGGGACTCCGATTCCAGCCCACAATCGAGTCGCGAAAGCCCGACGCGCGCAAGGCGAGGCCCACTGATGTGCCCAGGAGGCCGGTGCCCAGAATGGAGATGCGTTCGATCATGGCTTCTTTCCTTGCTCTGATTGCTTTGAAGGGTATGGGACTCAGCCCGTATATGCTAAAGCCCGTACCCTTCACAAAACCAAATCGACGGCACGGCTAAAGCCGTGCTCTTTCAAAGCATCCGTTCCGCGAACTCGGCAGACTTGCCGACTCGCTTGCAGCGCCTCGCTACCTACAACGTTCTACCCACAGCCGTTGCAATCACGCGCAATTGGCCCATCAACTCGTCAAACTGATCGAGATAGAGCGTCTGCGCGGCGTCGCTGGCGGCCTTGTCGGCGTTGGGATGAACCTCGACCAGAATTGCGTCCGCTCCCGCGGCCACAGCGGCTTTGGCCAGCGGAGCCACCATATCGCGGCGGCCCGTGCCATGCGATGGATCGGCGACAATGGGCAGGTGCGATAACTTGTGAATCACCGGAATCGCCGCGATGTCCATGGTGTTGCGCGTTGAGGTTTCATAAGTCCGAATCCCGCGCTCGCACAAGACCACATCGTAGTTGCCGCCGGACATGATGTACTCGCTCGACAGCAGCAGCTCCTCGATCGTTGCCGCGATGCCGCGCTTGAGCAGCACCGGCTTGCGCGCCTGACCCAGCTCGCGCAGCAGGTTGAAGTTTTGCATATTGCGCGCGCCCACTTGAAACAAATCGGTGTAAGGCAGCATCGCCTCGATCTGCGAAATCTCCATCACTTCGCTGACGGTGAGCAAGCTGTTTTCCCGCGCGGCTTCGTGCATCAGTTGAAGTCCGGGAATGCCCAAGCCCTGAAAAGCGTAGGGCGAAGAGCGCGGCTTGAATGCGCCGCCGCGCAGGAAACCCGCTCCGGCGGCCTTCACGCGCGTCGCGGTTGCGAAGATCTGCTCGCGGTTTTCTATCGCGCATGGCCCGGCGATCACCGCGACATGATTGCCGCCGATCTTCACTCCGTTGGCAAATTCGATCACCGTGCCTTCCGGACGAAAGGCGCGCCCCGCCAGCTTGTAAGGCGAGCTGATGCGCAACACGTTGAGCACGCCCGGCAGCACTTCAAATTTGCTCAGGTCCACGTTGGCGGTGGGTCCGACACCGGCCAGAATGGTTTGGCTTGCGCCGGTGGTGCGATGTACGCCGACCCCAGTTTCCACCATCGCGTCGATGACGGCGGCGATCTGTTCTTCGCTTGCTTTCTCCTGCATGGATACGATCATTGCTTGTTCCCTATCTCTGGCGCCTTTGCGCCGGTGTCGTGGCCCGACGAATCACCTCCGCGACGAAGACCTGTCGCGGAGGTCGCCGATGTGTTCGCCGAGGCATTCCTCTCCGAAGCCAACTCGTCCCTCTGCAAGGCACGCATCACGTCGATGATGCGCTCATAGATATGCGTCAGCTCGATGTCAGGCAGCGGACCTTTGTTGGCCGCGCGCACGTTGGTGAAGATCACCTTTTCACGATTCGGCTCGTAGATCGGCAACTGCGTGGCAGCCTTCAGGTGGCCGATCATGATGGCGGCGCGCGCCCGCTCGCTCAGCAATTCCACAAGCTGGCGGTCCAAAACATCGATTTGATTTCGCAATTCTTCGAGCGTCATTTCATCCTCGCGTTGAAACGCAGCTGCTAGCTTCTAGCTACTAGCTGCTAGCTTCCATGTATTGATGCAAGCCTTGTTGGCTAAAAATGGCAGCGAACGGGCTAGCAGCTAGTAGC
>JBEKDX010000122.1:0-9953 GCA_050014135.1 Occallatibacter sp. | reverse complement strand
GATGGTGATAGGGCCGGAACAAGGCTTCTGTCGTGCAGCCACTAACGCTACCGCTTGGCCTGGATGATCTTGTTGCTGACGCCAGCTTTCTTGGCAGCCTTGCGGGCGGCGATGGCGTGCATCTCTCTTCCCATGTGGGTCTGGTTGATGCCGATCTGGATGGCCAGGTTGATGATGTTGCCGGTGGCCCAGTAGAGGCCCAGTCCAGAGGGCAGGCGCAACAAGATAAATCCCATCATCACCGGCATCATGAAGGCCATCATTCTGCGCTGGGCCGGGTCCATACCGGGCGAGGGCGTGATGAGCTGGGTGACGGGCATACAGACAATGATGATGATGAACAGAATGTACTTGGGATCCGCCGCAGAAAGGTCGGTGAGCCAGAACCAGTGAGCCTGGCGCAGTTCGACGGCGTAGAGCAGCACGCGATAGTACGCGAAGAACAAGGGCATCTGGATCAGCATGGGCAGGCAACTGCCATACATATTCACGCCCTCGGCCTTGTAGAGAGCCATCATCTCGGTCTGCATCTCGGCGCGTTTGGGGTCGGTGGCCTTGACGTTGGCGTACTTTTTCTTGATGGCGTCGACCTTGGGCTGAATGCGCATCGGCTTGGCGATGATGGTCATCCAGCCGTATTGGATGAGCGATTCCAGAGTGGGTCCGTCAGGCTTGCCGTCTGCTCCGGTCGTGTGAATGGTCTTGAGCAGGTCGGTTTCCTTGGGACCGGCGAAAAGGCGCAGGCGGGTAGCACCGCTGGTGTCGCCCACGGCCAGGCCGATCACGTCCGCCGGCTTTTTGGCGCTGTTGGGATCGCTCAGATCGCCGGGAAGGTCGATGGTGTTGTGCAGCGTCACGACGGTCGAGCGCTCCGGCGAGTCCGGCAGAAAGGCCGAAACGAAGTAGAGATCGGCGACGGCCACGTACTGGTAAGACTGATCAAGAGTGGCGTTGCCGCTGACGCTCTTGGCCTTGGTCGAGTCCTGCTTGCCGTCGATGGACCAGGCAATGAGGGAAGACGCAGAGGTGGGCATTTGCGCCCTGGTGAGCGATTTGGGAAGGAACTCTTCCATGTCTCCGAGTCCGGCGGGCCACTGAACCAGCGCGCGCACCGGCACACCGTTGCGGGTGACTTTCGCCTCGACGGTGATCACGTAGCTCGAATCGAAGCGGATGGTCTTGACCACATCCAAGCCGTTTTCGGCGTAGTGGAAGGTGAGGGCGCTGGTGGCCGGTACATCCACATGGCCAGTGACCGTGGGCTGCTCGCCGGTCGTGGTCACCTGATAAAGCGCCTGCGTGAGCTGGGTGTTGAGGGCCGGCTCGTAGGTAAACAGCGAGAGCGGCAATCCGAAGCGGGCCGCGGCGTCCGCCTGAACCATATCCAGCGGCTTGCCTGCGGTGTCGGAGAAATTTTTCAGAATCCAGTGCCTGACCTGCGCGCCTTGATTGGTGAAAACGATCTTGTATTTCTGGTTCTCGACCGTTGTCTCGGTAATTGTCGAGGCGGCGATGGCCGGAGTTGCGGCCGCGGCCAGCGGCGCAGGCGCAACTGGCCCTTGCGGCTGAGCGGAGACAGCGGCGGCCAGCGGCACGGCCGCAGGCTGGCTCTGGCTCTGCGCGATGGGCTGCGGCGGCGCGGGCGGTTGCTTGGACTTGTTAAAGAGCTGAAAGCCGAGGAAAACGACCAGAGCCAAGAGGGTGACCGCCATCAGGCCGCGCGTATCACCGCCGCTGCCACTGCCGCCGTCTTGCCCGGGAAGATTGGGATTGCGAATTTCTGCCAAGGTATACTTCCTATTCGTAGTCTGCACATAGGCCTGACAGACTCTACTCAATCATAAATTGTGAAGATGCAGGCAAAGCTGGAAGTAGGCAAATAGGTGATCTGCGACTTCAAAGGACATGGAAACTGTTACTCAGGGAGGCCGAGCCGGATTGACATTGCCTGCGGCGACACACCAAACCGCTCTGCAAGCTCCTGCGTATTCCGAACGCCAGACTTCATCTCTCTTGTCAGCAGATGGAAAGGCATAAGGATCTTAGCCGCGAGTTTGTTGGCCTCTACTTCATCTTTCGTGCTCAACTCGCTCCTGTAAAGCGGCGAATCATCTTCTAAACCATTGCCAATCTTTTCGAAGTGCAGCAGGTAATGCGCAATTTCATGGGCAACGGTAAACCGCTGCCGCACACGAGGATGCTTGCCATTCACGATAATACTGTATCCAGCACGACCGCCATGGTCCGCATCTTTCTTAATCATTCCTGAGACATTGTCGGGCAAGTCCTGGGTCCATACAGTTAAGCCAAACTCCTTAGCAATACGAACGACATCAATGGGCACTCGGGTCTGGAGCGCTCGAAGATCGCTGTCCCACGCCAGATCATGTCCATATGTTGCAGTTGCGCTCATTGTCTTTCGCTCTCCTTTCCCTGAGGGTATTCTCTCGCAATCGGCTGCTCCGCGCTAGTACCTACTACGTTTCCCGTTTCGGGCGGGTTCCCCTCTTCCGTAATTCCCTGTTGAGGAATTCTCGCGGAAAGAGTCGAATTTTCCGGAGTTTGTTCAATGTCTTCAGTCAAATAGGCCATGTCCACATCACGATTATTCATAAGTCCCGTGGACCCCTTTTTACGAAGCAAATCTAGTCCAGCGTCAATGCGCCGGTCGACCATAGAACGAAGCTCAGAAAAGCCCAAAACAGCAAAGACAGCAATGCCTACTGCTGCTAAAGCGATGAATAAACCGAGTCCGGTAATCATCACCCCAAGACTTGCCAGCATTTGGTCTGTGCTGAAAGATGGCCTGTCAAGTCGAGAGATCAAGAGGAAATTGATCCACCACGGAACTCCAAAACAGCAGACCAAGATCAAAAGAACGATACTGGCAACCCATTTGATTGCTGACTTATCCGTGGGTAATTTTTCTGGACTCATTTTCTTTGGTGTGATTCCTTGGCATGAAGTATACATGAATGCGGCGGAGGCACCAGATCAAGGCCGCCGAGAGTGAATGGATGGCAGCGCAGCAGCCTCCTGAAGGCCAGAGCCGTGCCGCGCAAAGCACCATGCGTAGCGATGGCGACCGAGGCGTACTCCGAGCAGGTGGGCATGAATTTGCAGCCGTGGCCGGGCGAGAGCGTATGAATCGCGGGAGAGATCCAGCGGCGATAGAAGGCGAGCATGGCGAGCAATGCGCGGGTCATTCGAGTCTGTCCAAAGATACTGTGAAGTTGAAGGGTACGGGCTTTAGCCCGTACATATTGTCCATTCAAAATTCCCGGCTTTAGCCGCTGAGGGAAATCAAATTGCTCAGGATGAAATCCCTCGGGGGCTGAAGCCCACGCCTGCTTTTGCACTTGATGTACGGGCTGAAGCCCGTACCATTCATTTCGGTGAAGCTGGCAAAATAACACTTTTCATGCGCGCCGCCTCCACGCTGGCCTGTTGAAGGATACGCACAATCTCCGCCTCAAGTTTCGTGAATTCCATTGTGAGCACAGTGCGTCGGGGGTGGAGGATCAGATCGCAGCCCGAGGGCAGCAGCTCGACGTGCCGGCGCAGCGCCTCTCTCATGCGCCGCTTGATGCGGTTGCGCTCATGAGCCTTGCCCATCACCTTTCCCGCAGTGAGGCCCACGCGTGGGTTGGCAGGCAGTTCAGCACCGGAATACGCAGGCGATTGCGGAGCGAGGAACCAGCTCATCGATGCGGACTGGCGCTTGCGGCTGGCCGCGTATGCGCGCTGATAGTCGGCGTGCTTGCTCAGGCGCGAGCCAGTCAGAGACAGCCGTTGGGCCTCGTGCCGGTCAGGCTTGGGAGAAGGGGTGGTCATGGCAACGCCGCTGTGGTGTTGGCCGGAACGGCATGGGGATGCAGCCGATTCCGGCGCCAACAACAGGCTGGGGCAATGGATGCGGGTAAACAACGGGGGCAAAACGGCAAGCGACGATCGGAGCAGTTCTCCAATCCATAGGTCCTTACCAACTTTGTCAGAGATGGTTTCTTCTCGATGAAAAAACCACTCGGCGGTATGGTTTCGACGTACAGCAATTGGAGAAACGCTCTAGTCGCGGAAGCCGGCGCTGACGGCCACGCGCTTGCGGCCGATGGCCCGGCGGCGGCTCAATACGGCTGCGCCGGCCTTGGTCTTCATGCGCGCGCGAAAGCCGTGGGTCTTCACGCGCTTCCGGCGATTGGGTTGAAATGTGCGCTTAGGCATTAAAATGCGCTCCTGTTTTCTGAAAAGAATCTGCGCCTTGACGGCAAGTCCTAAGTGTATCGCAGGTTGGGCCAGGAATCCAGCGCGAATTGCGAAGCAGGCAGAATCACCTTCGACGAGCGCCGCTGCGGCCAGTACCAGCAAACTCTCTGGTAACCATTACTGCCAGTTTCACCAGCTATGGTGCAACTGGCGAAGACACTCAGAAAGTTATGTGAAAGAGTGATTGCAACGCTGCCCAAATGTGCTAATCTTGGGACCGTTCTAGTAAGTTTCCCAGCGTCCCACGGAACCAGTTTCACACCGGGCATCGAGATCAACTTCAACGGCCGAACAGCAGCAATCAGGCAGTCGGCAGGCAACGTTCGGACGGAAAGCGCAGGCTTTTCGCCACGGGAGAGCCGTTGCCCATGCACAATGAATGAACTGGCCGGGCTGTCAACAGGCGGCGCAGGCAAGGATCAGCACGATGGCATTTGCAATTTCGCCGGCAACGGCACTCAACCCCTGGCTGCAGATTCTCTCGGCCCTTGAGAAAAAGGTCATTCGCCAATCCTTCGAGACTTGGCTGAAACCTTCGCGCTATAGCCATATAGCCGGCCGTACACTCTACGTGCGCGTGCCCTCGGCGGAGTTTCAACATCTCGGCGACAGGTACAGCGACCTGATCCAGGAGGCCATCGAGCAGCTCGACCTCGAATTGGATGACGTCAGTTTCGTCACCGCCGAGGAGGACCCATCGATTCCGCCGCAACGCAAGGATGGCGGCTTTGGGCCAGTGCCCGCGCACGCGCCCTCGGCTCCAGCCCTGCCCACTCGCCCGCCCGAGCAGGCGCGCTTCGACTGGTCCACCGCCGCGCAGCTCAACCCCCGCTACACCTTTGACGCCTTCGTGATCGGCAACGGCAACCAGTTTGCCCGCGCAGCCTCGCTGGCCGTCGCCGAGCGCCCATCCAAGGCCTACAATCCCCTCTTCCTCTATGGCGGCGTGGGCATGGGCAAGACCCATCTGATGCACGCCATCGGTCACGAGGTGAAGCGCCGCCAGCCAGTGGCCAGCATCTGCTACTGCTCGGCGGAAAAATTCACCAACGAGATGATCACCTCGCTGCGCAACGACCGCATGACCAGCTTCCGCGACCGCTTCCGCACCGTCGATGTGCTGTTGATCGACGACATTCAGTTCATCGCCCAGAAGGAACGCACCCAGGAGGAGTTCTTCCACACCTTCAACGCGCTGCACGAAAGCATGAAGCAGATCGTGATCGCCTCAGACCGTCCGCCCAAGGAGCTGGCCGAAATTGAAGACCGCCTGCGCTCGCGCTTCGAGTGGGGTTTGATCGCCGACATTCAGCCGCCCGATCTCGAAACCAAGGTCGCCATCCTCCAGAAAAAGGCCGAGTCCGAGCAGGTGCAGTTGCCCACCGACGTCGCGCTCTTCGTCGCCTCCAATGTCCGCACCAACGTGCGCGAGCTCGAAGGCGCCCTGGTGCGCCTGATCGCCTGGTGCCAGCTCAACCGCATGGAGATCACCCTCGCTTCGACCCAGCAGTGCCTCAAGCAGTTCATCGATATGCAGGTGCGCAAAATCACCATCGAGGCGATTCAGCGCGCCGTCAGCGAGAACTTTGGCATGAGAGTCACCGACCTCAAGCAGAAGAACAACTCGCGCAACGTCGTCGTGCCCCGCCAGATCGCCATGTACCTGGCCAAGCAGATGACCGAAGCCAGCCTGCCCGAGATCGGCCGCCAGTTCGGCAACAAGCACCACACCACGGTGATGCATTCCATCGGCAAGATCGACGAGCTGCGCCGCACCGACAAAGACCTGCACCGCACCCTCAACAAGCTGCAAGAGCAGTTGAACACCTAGCCACCTGCGGTGGGGCCAGAGGCCTTCGGATTGGCACGTTGACTTATTTAAGTCGCCTATCGCACAATGTCTTTATGGAACACGCCGCCATCCGCACATCCATCGACCTTCCGCGGGATCTGCACCGCAGGCTGCACGAGGCGGCCGCGCGCAAGGGATGCTCTGCGCGCAAGCTGATGCTGGCTGGCATTGAGCGGGCCGTGGAGGAAACTGTGCCAACCAGGCCTATACGGCGGCTCAACCTGGATGAACCGCTGATTCCGCTTGCGGGACGACACATCAATCTCACGAACGAAGAGATGTATGAGCTTATTGAGCTTCCCTAACCTCGCCGTGCCGGACATGAACATCTGGCTAGCATTGGCATCGCCCGAGCACATCCACTACAGGCAGGCTCTGCAATGGTGGCATATTTATGCAGGGTCCATCGCCTTTTGCCGTTTGTCGCAGCTCGGGGTTCTGCGGCTGATGACAACCGCCGCTGCCATGGATGGCAAGCCGCTCGGAATTTCGGAAGCGTGGCGAGTCTATGACCGGTTTTACGAGGATTCCCGCGTAATCTTTCTCGGCGAGCCGCCCAGTGTTGACGGAACATTTCGAATCAATGCAGAAGGCCACGCGGCTTCTCCCAAGCTGTGGGCCGATGCCTGGCTACTGGCCGTTGCAGAGGCGGCTGGCGGTGTGCTGGTGACCTTCGACAAGGCGCTTGCGGCGCGGGGAGCGCATTGCCTGCTGGCGAAGCGAGGCTGAAGTCCGTTTCGGGCCATACGGTGGGGAAAGGTTCGTTGCTTTCCCCGGTCTCAAAATCGAGACCGGGGGCACCCGGCATTTGCGCCTGAGGTGGGACATCTACAGCTATCGTTTTTTATTGTTTCTTACAGGAATTGAGGCCAAGTGCGTCCGCGGTGTCGTCGTCGTGGAAGTGTGCCACGCGGAACCAAGCCGCAGCTTGCACTGCGCACAGCCCAAGGACAATCATACTGTGACCGAGGACGCCGCCAGCCCCATGCAAAGCGCGGTCGATCCTATACCCATGCCAGGCATATACGAGCAGGCCTGCGGTGGAGGCCAACCAGAGTTCAAGAGCCGTCCAGGGACGAGGCCAGGCCTTGCAAAGCACCGATAGAACCAGGATATCCATTGACAGTTCAGCCACCATGGTCGCAGTGCCTGGCCAGTGGAGAATCAACGCGCCCAAAGTGTAGGTTGAGGCGAGCACCGAACCCGTGAGAAAGCAGAACACCCCAAGCCAGATGGGTGCGACTCGGGCGCGCTGCCTCCTGATGACCGGCTGTGGCCGCCGTGAGAAAAAGACGAATGTCAAAAGCGCAAGAATCAGGACCGAGCATATCGCGATCTGAGTGGCAGCGGCGTGATGACTCGCAACTTGATAAGAAAACCGGCCAACCGCAAAATCGCCCAGGCAAAATCGCCCAGAAGGAAGAGCAAACCAGCGATGGTGAGGCCGGGCCACGCCAGCCAGGGCTCCGAGGAGCGGTCCGGGAACAGCGATTCTGTCATTCCGATGGGAACGGCAATGCTCCACAAAACATGCAGCGTGGTGACGCAAACGACCCAGAAGGGCGACGTTCCGAATATCGGCCAAAAGCCATAGGCCAGCAGGTGCAGATGCATGTAATCGGGATTGAAGAAGGATTGGTTGACAATGCCTTCCGTAAGGACTGCGTAAGCAACAGCAAGAGCCAGAAATACCGTCCAACTCCCGCCTTTGCGCCTCACGATCTCACGGATCAGCAGGACGCCACACCCGTATGTACAGACCAGGAAGGGCAGTGGCGCCAGATTGGTGATACGAAAATCGCCCAAGAGATACTCGGCGACAAGCGGCGCAAGCAGCCCGAGAGTAAGCGGCGCCGCCACACGTTTTAGAAGGCCAGTGGACCCTGATTGCCGTGACATGGAGCAAGACTAGCAGGATTTCTCAGTTTTTGCGCCTTCGTTCAAAACTGCGTCAGGCGTCATTGGAAGTCACAAGCCTCCATTTTGAAGATGCGGCGGATACTCCCAAGCTCATCCAACTGTATTTTGTAAAAGATGAACTGATCGCGGTTCAGGCCGCATGACCACCTGCGGTGGGGCTAGCAGTATTAGGCTTGGACGGCCGGGTACCCCAGCTCCCGCTTTTGGGACCTGGGAAACCACCAACTTTTCCCGCAGATACTTGCAGAAGATTATCCACCATCGGCGCACAATCAAAGCATGATCCACAACCACAGCCGCGGGCTTTTCTAACCCCTAACCCCAAATCCCTGACCTCCGTTTTTCGCCTACCCCCACCCCCTCCCCCTGTGGAAATCTCGTTTTTCGCCTGTAGGTCAACAGTAAACGTCATATAATCAACAGATTAAAATTTAACCCTAGTTAATTATCAGTAACAGCAAACCCCGTCTTTTGCACCTTTTTTGACCCAAAATGGCCCCTTTTAACTTCAATATCGACACTTATGCATCAGAAAACAGTCCCGTGTTTCGCCAGCTGATGTAGGCAAATCCCATAACAATCCGGCTCAATAATCTCCGCCCTCTCGTTTTTTCGGCCCGAGAATGATCACAATGAATCGTTGTCGTTCGCCACAAATTATTCATCAAAATCCGATTGCCCGCCTTCGATGACAACAGGTATGATTTCTGCCGACCGCTTCCGCGGCTGAAGGAGATCCCCCAAATGGCTTCAAATACTCCCATAACTGAAAGAGTGAAGAAAACCTCTCTGGTGAATGCCGCCAGCGAGATTGTCCAGAGCTTGCAGGACTTCGATCTGCCTGACCTGCAGCAGTTCACGCGCGAGGGCGTCTACTCGAACACCGCCAGCAAGGACTTTCATCTCTTCTACGTTGGCCGTGACAACGTGCACGAGATCCTGAAGTATGTGCTCTCGCGCGTTCGCGTCTCTCTTTACCTGAATATGTTCGGCTTCGACGACGATGAACTGAATTCGATTCTGATGGCCAAAGTCGTGGACCCAACCGTGACCATGCTGATCACGCTGGACTCGAGCCAGGCGAACGGCGTGCATGAGAAGGCGCTGATTGCCGCAGACCAGAAGAGCAACCTCTCCGCCTTCAACACCCATTTTGTCGTTGGCCAGTCGCTGACCGGCCAGATCAGCCACACCAAGGGCTTTGTGGCCGATGGCAAGGTGGGCGCGGAAGGCTCGACCAATTGGTCTGCCTCGGGCGAAGGAATCTTCGTGAACGGAACCTGGAATATCTCCGGGCCGTCCGCGCCCGCGGGGCCGGTGAATCCCGGCTCGGGCTACAAGGCGCAGAACAATACCCAGTCGATCTTCACCGATCCCGATACCATCAATCGCTTTCAAACTGAGTTGATTGCCGAACACCTGATCGCGACCAAGAATGCTGCTGCTGGAAAGAGCGCGTCGCAGTATAAGCAAAAATAAGACAGTATCCAACACTATTGCGTGCGTCCCATCCTTTCCGCGTCTTGCAGCGGAAAGGATGGGAATCTACGAACTTCAAATCGTCGTCTACCTCCAGGCAAGGAAGCCGCAGCGATCGATTGGTCCCACCGCAGGCGCCTAACGCCGCGGCCGTCCGCGATCGCGTGAGCCTCGTCCACGGTCTCTGGAGTCGCGTCCATGATCCCCGAAGCTCCGCGGCTTGACCGGCGCGGCGACTGGCAGATGCGTCTTGCCCTCGGGATAAACGGCGAGAAAGCGATCCTGACCTTCGCCGTTGCTAGCCGTCTCGACGCCTTCGATGTCGCGGAAGGCCATGTGCAGCAGGCGGCGCTCGCGGCTGTTCATCGCCGGAAAGGCGTAGGGAACTCCGGTGCGGATGACTTTATCCGCGGCGGTCTCGGCGGTCATGCGCAGCTCG
>JBEKDX010000121.1:0-9377 GCA_050014135.1 Occallatibacter sp. | reverse complement strand
CGAGAAGCTTTGCAAGCGGCCGATAGCCGTTGAGCGTGTGGCAGGAGCCGCACTCACCGCGGAAGATGGCTTCGCCGCGGGAGTAACTGGAACTGGAATCAATCGAGGCGCACTTCCAGTATGCTTTGTAGGCTTCTCCAGTAAGAAATTGGGGATCATCGCCATTCGGGCCTATGTAAGCTGCATGTTCAGAATTGCAGTTGTTCCAAATCCAGTTTGTATGCGCCAGATAACCCTCTTGGTTGATGCGCGCTACATAGGGCTTGCGCACGCCGTTGGAGTACATCCAGCCGCCAATCACGTAGGGCTTGCGCAGCATCTCGCGCGAGTACTCGCCGGAGCCGGTGGCGATCAGCGCCAACAGGAGCACGGACATCGCGTGCGAGAGTTTGAAGTCGAGCGGGCTGCGGTAGGCAAGAAAATATGCGACGCCGACGATGGTAGCCGAGGTGACGATGATGACCAAAGCCATGCGCGTGACTGCCGAAAATGTTCCGGCGTTGATGGTGTCGATGCCCAGCTTGAGCAATGCCTGCTGCGAGGCGGGAACCATCATGTAATACCAGATCATCAAAAAAGGCATGGCGACAAAGGACGGCACCAGCCACTTGACGCTCCACTTGACCATGGAGGTTTTCAGCTCCGGTTGCTTGTCGCCGTCGATGCGGCTGGAGGTGATCAGCGCCCATATGCCGGCCAGCGAACAGCAGACGCAGGAGCGCAGAAAGAGGCTGGGCCAGTAAGTGGGATTGAAGAAGGCGTACCAGAATTTGCTGGCTTCGTGGCCGCTGCCAGCGACGGCGAGCCAGCTTTGGCCGGGGGTCAGCATGAAAGTGAGAATGCCGTTGATGATGATGAGCGTGAAGACCGATGCAACGGCATAGACCCAGCCCACGGTGAGGTGCAGCTTGGGATCGATCTTATCCCAGGTGTTGTAGTAGACGACGATGGTGGTCAGCTCGACGAGGAAGAAGACCCACTCCATCGCCCAGCCGAAGACGAAGTTATGAATCAAGGTGCTCGTGGCTTCGGGATGCGTAAGGCCGATCGCGAACCAGATGCCCACGCCCGAGACGGTGCCGAAGACGGCGGTGAGGACGAGGAAGAATTTGGAGTGGCTGGCCAACTGAGCAAGCCATTGCGTGCGGAGCTGGCCTGCGGGCATACGCATCGCCTTGCGCTCGGCCATCGGCAGATAGAGTCCGCCGCCAACGGCGAACTGCGAGATCATGACGTGGAAGATGGCGATGATGCCGATCACCCAGCCCGAGCCGAGAATTGGAATGTCCCAGAATGGATAGTTCATTGTTTAGCTCCTCACTTCTTATGGCATCAGTCCTTTGTTGTTTTTATTGTATGGAAAATGAATTCCGGGTCATCTTTCGGATTCTTTGGATGACAATCATTCCGCATGGCTCGCATCATCGAACTCAAAAGAATCTCGTATTTTTTAAAATCTTTTTCCTGACTATTCTTCTTGGTTTCATCATTGAGAGCATACAGCGCAGCCATTACGTCTAGTGGCGCAACAAGTGCCATGCTGTTAAATGCATCTGAGTACCGTCGTTTGATAGTCTCCTCAGACGGATGGTGGACGGTTCCAGATAATGCAGCAACATATTCCGCATAGTGTTCAAGTTTCATTTTCCGCCAATCTGCTTCGTGATCGCGCTTCTTGCTGAAAAAGTATGTGATTGGCTGTGTGACTGACACGGTGACAAGTGCAACCGCTCCTGAGACCAGGGCCGTAAAGACGGTTCCATCCATTGCAATCACTCCCCTTTCCACAAGATCAACTTCACTTCGGAATATTTGCGTGTGTCTTAATTGTCTTGCAAACCTTCCCTCAGGGGCTAAAGCCCACGTTAATTTTGCGGCCTTTGCGGCACGGCTAAAGCCGTGCCCTAAAAAGAAACTACTTTTCGAGCAGCCTGCAAATGGTTGATTTCATTGAAGCATCCTTTGTGGGCGGATTTCGTTCCGTCCCTACGGGACTGAGCCTTCTGTTGAATGCTGACCCAGGACTGCGCTTCGCTTGTCCTGGGCTATTATCCATACTCCCTCCGGGAGTAAGACGCAGCCGGTTTCATCCCCCGCGGGTCGGCGAAGCCGGCGGACGACTGACACTTCTTGCTACTCCGTTTGCATATTTCCGCAAGCTGTTGAGTCGTACCCTTTCAAAACTTCGTCGAATTCCGATGATCCCTGAACAATGAGCTAGTAGCTAGCGGCTAGAAGCTGCTTTTACCGAATCGTCCAATAGCCGATGAAGGTAGTGGCCAGCAGCGCGAAGATCGCCAGCAGGCCGAAGTAATGAGCGGCGCGGGCGCGCTGTCCGGATTCCGTTTTCTTGTCGTAGAAGGGAATCAGCACCCAGAGCGCGATGCCAAGCGTGAAGAGCAGGATGCCGGCAATCTCGCCCGGTGTGCCTTGCAGCCACTTGATCATGCCCAGCAGCTTGAGCATCTCGAAGGGACTCATAAAGTACCACTCGGGATGAATGCCCATGGGCGCGGGGGCGAGCGCATCGTATTGCTTGCCGAGCGACCAGGGAAAGACCGAAGCCATCAGCGCCAAAATATTCAGCGCGATCAGCCACATGGCTAGATCCTTGCGCATGAAGTTGGGAAAGAATGGCTCGCTCTTGCGCTCGGAGGCCGGCAGCGCCTTGACCGAGGGCGGTGCGGCGTTGCCGTGGCGCTGGACTAGCCAGAGATGAAAGCCGAGCAGGGGAAGGAAGATGGCAGGGAGCACCACTACATGGAGAGCGAAGAAGCGCTGCACGGTGAACTCGCTGACATCCGGGCCGCCGCGCAACAGATTGGCGATGAAGGGACCAATCCAGGGAATCGCTGAGGGAATCTCCAGGCCGACCTTGGTGGCGAAGTAACTCAGCTCGTCCATGGGCAATAGATACCCGCTGAAGCCGAAGATCGAGGCGACGCCGAGCAGCGCCATGCCGCTGAGCCAGCCAAACTCGCGCGGCTTGCGGTAGGCCTTCATGAAAAAGACCGAAAACATATGCACCAGGATGGAGAAGATCAGCAGGCTTGCCGCCCAAGCGTGGGCCGAGCGGATCAGCCAGCCGAAGTGCATCACGAAGGTGATCTGGCGGACCGACTCGAAGGCCTCGGCGCCGGGCCGGTAGTAGACCAGCAACAGCACGCCGGTGAAGCACTGGACGAGGAAGAGGAAGAGCGAGATGCCGCCCCAGTAGTACCAGAAGGACTGGGAGTGGACGGGGACGGTCTTGTGGCGCGCGAAGTCGGCCAGCTCACGGAGTCCCAGCCGCTCATCGACCCAATCGTAAATTGCCTTTGCAGTCATGCCGATTTCCTTTTGCAGCTAACAGCTCACAGCTAAAAGCTAACAGTGAAAAGCAATGCGCTACGCGCGCGAGACTTGCACACCCGCGTCGTTGACGGCAACAACTTTGTAGAGCTTGAGCGGCTTGGGCGGCGGGCCGCTGACGTTGGCTCCGGTATACGGGTTGTAGACACCGCCATGGCAGGCGCAGTGGATGCGGTCGGCCTGCGGCTCATATTGCACGGTGCAGCCCAGATGCGTGCAGACAGCGGTCATCGAGATCCAGCGGCCATCTTCATGATGGATCAGCAAGGCCGGCGAGGATCCGAATTTGAACATCAGCACAGAACCGAGGGGCAGCTTCTGCGCGTCTTTGAGCGTGACCTCGGTGACGGCTGTGGCTTCCATCGCCATCTCCTGCGGCGAGGCTAGATAACGATAGATGGGATAAGCCAGAGCAGCGGTATAAGCAAGCCCAGCAGCTCCGGCGGCAACCAGAAAGGCGCGGCGGGTATTCTTTTCGCCCTCTGTTTCGACGACCGGTTCGATATGAGTCTGTTCCGTCATAGCAACCTCTTTGCGGGCACTCAGGCCGCGCCCTCCATTACTTTCTTTGCGCGCGCCATCACAGAAACAAGCCAGCCGACAACGCACAACCCGGCGACAAAAAGGACCAGGAAGAGGCCCACGACCCACCAGTTGGTTTCAACGGCGCGATCCCAGACGTTGTAACCCTTGCTGAGCAGAGTCAGATCGCGAACGCTGTCGCGATAGACCACCAGCGTAAGTTCGATCAGCGCGGCCAGATGAACGGCGGCGATGCTTACCCAGCGCGCGGTGACTTTGCCGAAGCCGGCGACGGCGCCGACCAGCACAGCCACCACGACCAAGGCCAGCCAGCCGTAGCCGGCAAAGGCGAAGTACTTGTAGAACTCATAGTCGGCAGGAGGCGTCGCCAACATTGACTTGACCACAGCAGGCTGCACACTGGCGGCCCACAGCCCTGCCGCTAGATAGACCAGGCCGAAGCCCGCGGCCACCTTGCCTCCGAGGCAAGAGATGAACTTCTTCTCCTCAGTTGAAAAAGTCGAGCGTCCGGCGAGATAGACCAGCCACAATCCACCGATGAACAGGCCGCCAGCCATCATCATCAGCCAGCGCGGCTCGAGCGTAGGATCGCCGGTGGGCAGATACGCGCCCATCGCCGAGGCGGAGTACATCTTCTGCCATGCCTCGGGACACAGCATCAGCGTCATGTTGGAGGAGAGCAGGCGAGCGATGCAGCCGGCCAACAGCCACGCGGAGAGACCCACCCACCAGGCCGATTTGCCGGCCTCGAGACGCGCCGTAAAGCGGTAGAGCAGCCAGTAGGTCAGCGTGAGAATCGCGATGATCGAGATCCAGTAAAGGCCGATCAGCACGCTGCTGGTGTAAAGCGCGCGGCCGTAGAGCACCTGGGCAAAGAGGAGCGGCGGGACGGCGAGGTTGATCACGTAGGTCATCACGATGGTGAGGCGGCGCGCAATGGCGCGCGCGGTAACCAGCGAGGCGGGCGACGAGCGGAAGAGGCTGAGCAGAACTGCCAGCAGCAGGCCGCCCAGCAGCATCTCCACGGCGACAAAGTGCAGCGCCAGCGTGACGATATGCAGCAGCTTCAACAGCCATATCGGAGCTGGCAAGGGAATTGGATCGACAGCGGGAAAGGATTGCATAGTGCCTTTCAAGACCCTCAAGGCCGCTTTTAGACTAGCATGGTCCGAAATGCCGTATGTGACGGCAATCACAGCGATAAAATCGCGCACAGATCAATACACTACGCAACGATCGTAAACCCGCGCCTTCGCCGAACAACGCCAGGGAACAAAAAATAATCCGGCCATTGCGGTGCTAAGTTGCAGAACGGAGTACCGGTTCGATAAGCGAGTGAGCCGCAGACGCGGGAGTTCTTGGAAAGCTTCGTTCGTTATCTCCAACAATTTGTCCCGGAAAGGCACAATTCCCGAATCGCCAGTTTCGCTGGAACTCTCACCTCATTCTTGAGCCTCCAATCGCCTCCGCTTTCAAATTAGGCGACATACTGCCGATAGAAGGGTCGAGGGTAGATCCAGGAAATGCTGCCTGGATGCTGGTTCTGTGGAAGTTTGTGGAAGCGAGCGATTGTTGCCGCCTAGATAGATGCCTGCCAGCGTACGCGCCCGACGATAGCACCCGAGATCAACGAAGAAGGAGACAGACGATGAAACGACTGCTAATTGGAGCCTTGGGACTGGCTTTGGGAGCAGCCCCGGCAATCGCGCAGAGCCTGGAAGATCTGAATATTCAGATCCACGGTTATGCGACAGAGGGCTTACTCTACACCACGCAGAACAACGTGTTCACCACCGACTCGTCGGACGGCAGTCCGGCGTGGACCGAGGTGGTTCTGAACGTGACCGCGCAGCCAATGCCAAAGTTGCGCGTCGGTATGCAGGGGCGCTACTTCCTGCTGGGCAATATCGGAAACAACATCTCGCTGGACTGGGCAGAGGCCGACTACAAGCAGAACGACTATTTCGGCTTTCGCTTTGGCAAGGTGAAAACTCCGATTGGTCTTTTTAACGAAATTCAGGACATTGATCCGGCCTATAATTTTGCGCTCTTGCCGCAGAGCGTTTACGACATTCTCAGCCGGACTACCTGGCTGACTCATCTAGGCGGCGTGGCTTACGGCAGCGCCCGCATTGGCTCGACCAAGCAAAAGCTGGAATACCGGATATGGGGTGGCCAGCAGGTTGAGTTGCCCAACGATCCCAACATCATGCTTGGACTGGAGGGCACTGGTATCTCTCTGCCCAACGGCTGGACCGGACCGATGCTCGGCGCTGCGCTGCACTACAAGCCGACGCCCAGCTTCATGATAGGAGCTTCCAACACCTTCTTCAGAACGACTTGGTCGGCTCAAGCGAAATGGCAGCTGCCTTCCTCGATCACGCTGCCCGGAGGGACAGTCTTGCCTGCCGGAACAATTTTGCAGGGAACCAACGGCACGCCGCCCAGCCAACTTCCCTACTACTTTGCGAAATACGAAAAGGACAAGGTAATGGTGGCATACGAATATATGCGCAACCAGTATCTGTCCTTCTATATTTGGCCGACCGAGCCGCTGCTCAACAGCTCCTTCCGCGCCGATCAGCGCTCGTGGTACGCGATGGGCACCTACAAAGTGACCGGCAAGCTGACCGCCGGCCTTTATGACAGCCAGAGCATTGATCATCAGCAGCCGCTGTCGGTCTCCGGCTCTCCCAACTACGCGCGCTACAGCAAGGACTGGACGGTGAATGCGCGCTATGACTTCAACTCGTACATCTACGCCAAGTTCGACGAGCATTTCATCTCGGGCACCGAGCTGGACTACGACACAGCCCTGAACCCGAATGGAATCGAGCCCACCACCAAGCTGATGATCTTGAAAATCGGCGTCACGTTCTGAGCCATGCGCGAAAGGAGAAAAGCCATGAAAAAGTTAATCGTTATCAGTTTGTTATTGACCGCGGCATTGGTAGTCGCAGCGCGCGCCCAGGCTCAGGTCATCGTAATCGCCAATCCCGGCGTCAAGGCCACGGAGGTCACCAAGAACGATCTGCGCGATGTGTTTACTGGGAACGCAACTACGCTTCCGGGCGGAGGCAGCGTGGTTCCCATCCTACTCAAGGCGGGCACGGTGCACGAGGAGTTTTTGCAGGCCTACATCGGCAAGAACGATACCGCATACCGCGCCGGCTGGCGGAGTCTGGTCTTTTCCGGCCAGGCTAGCATGCCCAAGAGCCTGGATACGGACGCCGCGGTTGTTGATTTCGTGGCGCACAACACGGGCGCCATCGGCTACATCGGCAAGGCAACGCCGCATGAGGGCGTGAAGGTGCTGGCGGTGAAGTGAGTGGATTCGCTGTGGTGGGAGTCCCGGCGCGCGGGCTTCGGCGCCGTGGGCTCTCATGGTTTGCACAGAAATGCCGATGAAATGACCAGTCTCTGCGCGTAAGATCAGTTGTAGCGGCAGGAAGGCAACCTAACCAGTTCTGGCAAGTGAGGTTGCCGAAGACGGGGGAATCTTCATGAACAAACTGTGGATTAGCGTTGGCATTGGGAACGGGACTCTGCGGTTGTCGAATTCGTGGGGCACAATACGGGCGCTATCGGCTACATCAGCAAAGCTACTCCGCACGAGGGTGTAAAGGTTCTGACTGTCAGGTGACATCATGTTTGGACAGATGAAGATCAAGACGCGAATCCTTGGCATCCTGGCCGTGCTGGCAGTTGGTTATCTGGCGCTACTGGCAATGGTGCAGCTATCGGCCACGGCCACGCACAGCCTGATGTCGGAGATATCGTCTTCGCTGTTTCCCGCTGCGCTCAAGATGCAAGAAGCCGAGGCGTCCTTCGAGCGGATGAAGAAGCACTATGGTGATGCCGTGGTGCTGCAAGATGCCAACTCGCTTACCGGCGCAGAAAAGGATGCCGAAGCCACGGCCGCGGCGCTCGACGCCGTAAAAACATCGCTGGCCTCATCGCCGGCGTTGGGCCAGCAGGCGGAAGCTCTGCTGGCCCAGTTTTCCTCGATCCGCGCGCGGGACCGTGGCACGTATGCGGCGATTCTGGCTGCTACAGGCGGGCCCAGCGACGACATGATGGCGCAGGTGGGAGCTTTGGGCAAGGACAACAAAGCGCTGACCGACGCCATGGGCCAGTTTGACAAGGCTATCTCCGCCAGCTTCCAGACACAATTGGATGTGGTGGACTTATGGAGTGTGCGCAGCCGACTCACCGGATTAGTCATGCTGATCTTCGCCGTTCTAAGTTGCGCGGCGGCCTGGTGGGTTGTGCAGTCCAAGGTAGTAATGCCGCTGAGTTTGCTGGCGCTGCGCTTGCAGGACATTGCCGAAGGTGAAGGAGATTTGACTCGTCGAATTGAGGTTGAAGGCCACAACGAAATTGACGAGGTGGGCATCTGGTTCAACGTATTTATTGGGCGAGTGGAAGAGATCATTCGGCGGGTGGCCGAACACGCGCAGACTCTAGGCCAGGCTGCCACGGAACTGGCCGCAACCGCGCGCGAGACCGCTGAGCAGGCTGCGCAGCAGCAGCAGCAGGCCGAGCGAATCACCGTGACCATGAATGAGATGTCCTCAGCCGTCCAGGAGATCAGCCAGACTACGCAAAGCGCGGCCGTGGATGCCCGCAAGGCGGAAGAGAGTGCGCACTCCGGCGGACAGACCGTCCAAAGCACAGTGCAGACCATTGGGGATTTGCTGATAGCCAACCAGGAAACCTCCTCGAAGATCGAGGGGCTGGGCCGTTCCAGTGACGCGATTGGAAGAATCATCAGCGTGATCGACGAGATTGCCGGGCAAACAAACCTGCTGGCGCTGAACGCGTCAATCGAAGCGGCGCGGGCTGGCGAACATGGGCGCGGCTTTGCGGTGGTTGCGGGCGAGGTGCGGCGGCTGGCGGAGCGGACCAGCGATGCCACCAAGGAGATCGACACGACAGTGCGGGCGATTCAGCAGGGCACGGCGGAGGCTGTCGAGGCGATGCGTTCCAGCATGAGCCATGTGGAGAGCGGCGTCGCATCCGCGCGTTCGGCCGGCGAGGCGCTCACCAGCATCATTCACGGCTCGGAGTCGGTGCAGAAGATGGTAACGCAGATCGCCGCCGCGGCAACCGAGCAATCGTATTCGACGCAGTCAGTGAGCGCGAACGTGAACGAGATTGCCGCGATCATTCAGCGGACGGCAGCCAGTTCGCAGCAATCTGTGGAGGCTTGCCAGCAACTGGCCTCGCTGGCCAACGAACTGACCGGCCTGGTCGGCTCGTTCAAGGTTGGGTAAGTTTGATTTGTCAAGCGGTCTGAAGAAGCCATGTGGCGCAACACGCCTCATAGCTTCTTTAGGCCGTTTTTCCATGGTAGACAAATCGATTCTGTTGCTATTTGTCCCGCTTCCGGCACGAGGGATAAGCGCGCATAGACTTGCAAAATCAGGCTGGCAGTGTTTCAATACTAGTTATTGAAACAGGGGTGCTCCACGAAGTGGGGC
>JBEKDX010000120.1:0-9413 GCA_050014135.1 Occallatibacter sp. | reverse complement strand
GAACTTCGGTTGAAAAAATGGGAGAAATAACGAGAAAAGATATGTGGATTTCCGGCGGAGAATCCAGACATAGATAGAGATACGCGGGCTGCCGAAGGCCTCTTTATATGCCAGGGACGCGGTCGAGGCCGCGCCCCTGGCAGCTTTCACACCGGCAGGGCTGTTCCTTGATTGCTCCTTCGGCGGTTACTCCTTCGGCGCGAAGTAGCCCTTCTTGGCCCGCGCCTGGTAGTGCCGGTCGTTGCAGAAGAGATAGATGGGTCGAAAGGCGCCGTTGTATTTGAAGTCTGCCGGTGTGTAGTTCAACGAATATTGGCTGCGCAGCTCCTCTTCGATCTGCTGGAAACTCATGGACATCTCTTCGACCGACGGCGGAAAGAAGACCTGCCCGCCGGTGGCCTCGGCCATGTCGGTGAGCACTTTGTCGCCCTTACCGCGGCTGGGAGTCCAGTTGGTGCTGATGGCGTAGATGATGGTTTCGGCCCGCTCGCACTCCTTGATGGCCTCATCAATGTAAACGCGGCTCTGGTTGTCCTCGCCGTCGGAGATCAGCACCATGGCCTTGCGGACCGGCTCGCGGCCGCGCTCGCTGATCAGCTTGTCGCGGCAGGCGGTGTAAACGGCATCGAAGAGCGCCGTGCCGCCGCCGGGGCGCAGCCGGTTTACGCCCGTCTCCAGGGCATCGATGTTGTTGGTCCAGTCCTGAGTCACGGTGGGCGTCACATCGAAGCCCATCACAAAGGCGCGGTCGCTTTTGGCTTTGAGAATTTGCAGCAGGAACTCGGTGGCCGCCTGCTGCTCGAACTGGAACCGGGTGCGAATCGAGGTGCTGGCGTCAATGACGATGCCTACGCGCAGCGGCAGGTTGATCTGCTGGTGGAAGCTGTTCACCTTGGCCGGCGCCTTTTGGTCGTCGAGCAGGGCAAAGTCGCTTTGCTGCAAATTGGGAATGTAGTGCCCGTGCTTGTCGGTCACCGTGAAGATGAGGTTGACCTCATTGACGTGCGAGATGATGGTGGGTGTGTTCACATCCACCTGCTGATCGCCGGGCTGCGTCGCTGGCTGCTGGGCGGCCGGAGTTGGCGTTTGCTGGGCGGCCGGGGCGGGCGCCTGCTGGGCTGCGGTGGCGGGCGCGGGCTGCTGCGCCTGCAGGGCCGCTGTCGCGAACGCCGCGGAAAACACGAGGGTAATAAGCTGTTTGGTCATAACGCTCTGATTTTATCAAGATCGTCTCATCTTTGCGCCCAGCCTGCAAGGGCCTGCCCAACTCGACGATGAGATTTCTCTTATCATTTGAAACAGGATGCAGGAGCTTTCCGGTCAACCGCTTGCAGGGAGTAACCTGTACAGGCACGAATATCTTCCAGGGAGAATGAATGCCAAAGGCGCGCTCGAAGATCGACAAGGCTGGGAAGGCCGCAGAAAAGGCGGCATCAGAGGTGCGCGCAACGCTTGATCCAGCCGATTGGAGCGGCTTTCGCGCTCAGGCGCACCTCATGCTGGACGATATGCTCGGCTACATCGAGAAGATTCGCGAGCGGCCGGTGTGGCAGCCTATTCCGCAGGAGGTGCGGGCGCGCTTTGGCGGGGCGGCTCCGCGGCGGGGGCAAAAACTCGCTCAGGTTCATACCGAGTTCATGCGCGAGATTCTGCCCTATGCCGCGGGCAATGTGCATCCCGGTTTCATGGGCTGGGTGCAGGGCGGCGGCACGCCGGTGGGCATGGTGGCGGAGATGCTGGCCGGCGGGTTGAATGCGAATCTCGGCGGGCGCAATCAGATTCCGGTCGAGGTGGAGCGCCAGGTAACCCGTTGGGTGCGTGAAATCTTCGAATTTCCGGAGGGAGCAAGCGGATTATTCGTCACCGGAGCCTCGATGGCGAATTTGATTGCCGTGCTGATTGCGCGCGACGCGGCGCTGGGCTTTGAGGCGCGCGAGCGCGGAGTGGCTGCGGAGGGCAAGCAGTTGACGGCGTACGCCTCGACTGCGGTGCATGTCTGCGTCCCCAAAGCGATGGACATCGCCGGGTTAGGCAGCGATGCGTTGCGGCGGATTCCCACCGATAGCCGCTTTCGCATCGATCTTGGCGCGTTGGGCGAGGCAATCGCGCACGATCGCGCGGCCGGCTTCACGCCGTTTCTGGTGGTGGCGACGGCGGGCACGGTGAACACGGGAGCGATCGACGATCTGCGCGGAGTGGCCGATCTCTGCCGCCGCGAGAAGCTCTGGTTTCATGTGGACGGCGCATTGGGTGCTTTGGCCAAGCTGGCTCCCGATCTGGCTCCCCGACTCGATGGCATGGAGCGCGCCGATTCCGTGGCCTTTGATTTTCATAAATGGGGACAAGCGCCCTACGACGCGGGCTTCATTCTGGTGCGGGAGGCGGCTTTGCACGAGAAGGCCTTCACGGCCCCGGCGGCTTACCTGGAACGAGCCGAGCGCGGGCTGGCCGCCGGTTCGCCCTGGCCTTGCGACCTGGGGCCGGATCTCTCGCGCGGCTTTCGCGCGTTGAAGGTCTGGTTCACGCTGAAAGTTCTTGGCACGGAGAAGCTGGGCGCGGCGATCTCGCGCAGTTGCGCTCTGGCGCGCTACCTCGAGGGCCGGATCGCGGCCACGCCGGAACTGGAGTTGATGGCCCCCGTCGAGCTGAATATCGTCTGCTTCCGCTATCGCGCCGAAGACGCCGATCGCGTGAACGAAGCCATTGTCGTGGCCCTGCAGGAGTCGGGGGTTGTCGCTCCATCCAAGACCAGGATCAAAGGCCACACGGCGATTCGCGCGGCGGTCGTGAACCATCGCACCAGCCGAGTGGAGATCGATGCGCTGGTGGAGGGCGTGCTGGCCGAAGGGCGCGCTCTTACGCTGCCCGCACCTCCAACTCCTGAGGGAGAGCCCTCGATTGAGTTCTCTTCGCACGCCTTGCTGAAATCGACGCTGCAAAAAGTTGAAGTCCAGTTGACGGCTCAGCCTCCCACCGCCGCTCTGCTCTACCAGCGCGGCAATCTGCTCGAGCTGACCGGCGAGAGCGAGAAAGCCAGGGAAACTTACCTCGAGCTGCTTGCTTTGGAACCCGCGCACAAAGGCGCGCTGAACAATCTTGGCAATCTTCTCACCGCTGCCGGCATGGAGACCGAGGCGCGACAGGCCTACGCGAGGGCGGTTGAAAGCCATCCCCGCGATCCGATGAGCCTGGTCAACTATGCCAACAGCCTGCGGAAAAATGGGGAGACGGCGAAGGCGCGCGAACTCTTTGAAGAGGCGCTGAATGTGGATGCCGGTTACTGGCAGGCGCATCTGGGTTTGTCGGCGATTCTGACCGGCCAGGGAGATGCCGAGCAGGCAGACCTTCATCGGCGAGCGGCCTTCCATGGCCGCTGCGTGGTGCCGATGGCCTATCGCGGAGCGGAGCCGCCGATCACGATTCTCGAGCTGGTGGCGATCGGCGCGGGCAACACTCGAATCAAAAGCTTTTTGAGCGATACGGTCTTCAAGCGTTACCTGGTGGCGACCGAGTTTTATGAGTCCACCACGCCGCTGCCGCCGCATCAGTTGATTGTGAACGCCATCGGGGACGCGGACGTGGCCGGGGCCGCGCTGGCCGGCGCCGAGGCTCTGCTGGCGCGCTCGACCGCTCCGGTGATCAATGCTCCCTCGGCGGTTCTGGCCTCGGGCCGATGCGCGATTGCCCAGCGGCTGGCCAGCGTGCCGGGCGTGGTGACGGCGAAGACGCTGACGCTGCCGCGCGAGTCACTCAGCGTGGCCAAGGCCGGCCAATCGCTGGCCGGCCACGGATTCACCTTTCCACTGCTGCTGCGTACTCCAGGATTTCACGGAGGCGAGCATTTTCTGCGCGTGGAGAGCGAAGCCGGGCTTCCGGCGGCGCTCGACGAGCTGCCCGGCAGCGACCTGACGGTAATGGAGTTTCTGGATGGCCGCTGGGCCGACGGAAAGACGCGCAAGTACCGGGCGATGATGATCGACGGCGCGCTCTATCCGCTTCATGCTGCGATCTCGCACGATTGGAAGATTCATTATTTCAGCGCCGAGATGGAGGAGAACGCCGAGCATCGGGCCGAAGACGCCGCGTTTCTGGCCGATATGCGCGCTGTGTTGGGGCCGCGGGCGATGGCGGCTCTGGAAGGAATTCAGCGGACGCTGGGGCTGGATTACGGCGGCATTGATTTTGGCTTGAACCGGCAGGGCGAGGTGCTGCTCTTTGAGGCCAATGCGGCAATGGCGGTCTTTGCGCCCGATGCGGACGCGCGCTGGGATTATCGCCGCCCGGCTGTTGAAAAGATCTTGCAGGCGATCCGCAAGATGCTGGTGGAGCGAGCGAAGTGGAATGGCGCATCGCCGTCGGGGTGGCTGGCGAAGAGCAAGGCATCCGCGGCTGCCCGGCCCATCGCATAATGCGGAAATTCGCTTACCGGCTCACTCCCGCTCTTCGCGCCGGGCAGCGGCTTGCTTGACCAGGCGCTCGAACTCCGCGGCATACTTTCCCGGCGCATCGCTGGGAAGCTGGGGAGTTCGACTGAGGCGGACATCGGGATAGCCCATGCGCCGCTTGAAGGCGAGAATCTCCTCAATCTTATCGTCGGGAATCACTTTCAAGGGCTGGCCGATCTGCTGGGCGAGGAGGAAGGTCTTGCAGCAGGTTTCAAAGATCTCTGCCAGCCACACAGCGTGAGTGATGGTATCTGCCCAGCAGACCACGCCATGGTTCTGCAGCAGGATAGTGTTGTGCTGCTCGACAAACGGCAGCACCGTTTCAGCAAAGGCCTGGGTGCCGGGAGTCTCGTAGGGCGCGACGGCGGCGGGTCCAATGAACAGTTCGTACTCGGTAATCAGCCCGCTGGGGGGCGTAGTGCCCGCCACGGCGAAGGCGGTCGAATAAGGCGGGTGGCAGTGCACGACGGCGCGGGCGCGGGGGTTGGCCTTGTAAATCTCCAGATGCAGAAGCAGTTCGCTGGTGCGGGTACGTTCGCCGGCCAGGATGTACCCGTCCAAGCCGGAGAGGCAAATGTCGGCCGGCTCCAGGTCGCCCTTGCTGACCATGGTGGGAGTGCAGAGCACATATTGCGAGCCGAGGCGGACGCTGATATTGCCGCCGTTGCCATCGACGTATTGACGCTGCCAGAGCTTGCGTCCCGCGCGGATGATCTCCTGGCGAAAGGCCTCGGCTTCGGGAGAACTGGCGGCCGCCAGCGGCGATTCTTCCGCAGGTTGCATCGTCTCGGGCTTTGAAGCAACACCAGACTCCGGCGCGATCCGCGCCACTTCCCTCTCCTGCTCGGCAAGCGGAACCGTCGACTGCTGCATGATGAACCTCAGGCTGGGGCTGGATAAAACGTGATCCGGCAACCACCAGCATTTCTTTCAGATTATATATAACGCGGACGAGGGAACTCAGAATGATCGACAGGATAATGCTCTTTGTTCCAGACGACAATGCGGCGCGGCAGGAATTTGAATCCATTGCGTTGCGCCCAGTCGCTGTCGAAGCGGATGGTCTGGCCGGAGCGGACGCTGCTTATTCAGAGCTTCCTTCGCGCCGCTCACCCGCCAGCCGGAAGCAGCGCTTCGCCTTGGCCACATCCCTGAAAATCTGCGCCTTCAGCGCCTCCGGGCTGGGCCACTCGACCTCGCCTCGCAGCCGCAACAAAAACTCGACACCAATCGGCGTTAGTTCGTCGATCTCAACCGGCTCGAAGTCCAGAATGTGCGACTCGACGGCAAATGACGCCTCGCCGAATGTGGGCCGGTTGCCCACGTTCGTCACCGCCTGAAAGCGTCGCCCACCGACCGTAAGCCGCGTGACGTAAACTCCGAAGGCCGGCAGCAGGCCCTCATAAGCTGCCAAATTCACTGTCGGAACCAGCAGCCGCGTGCCGATGCCGCGCCCGCGCGCTTGTGTGGAGCGAATCTCGAAGGGCCGGCCCAGCATCCAGCGGGCACGGGTCATGTCGCCCGCCGCAATGTATTCGCGAATCGCGGAACTGGAAACCTCCAGCCCGCGCACCTTTACCGGAGAATGCACGTGGACGGCGAAGCCGAACTCCGCGCCAAATTCCTTCAGTTCCGCCACCCCCCCCTCGGCGCGATGGCCAAAGCGGAAGTTGCCGCCCTCATGCAGCGCGCGAAGGCCCAGAGCCTCCACCAGAATTCTGCGCGTAAACTCCCGCGCCGGCAGGTTGGCAAGCGCCGCGTCAAAGGGTAGTACCACCACCGCATCGATTCCGGTAAATCCCAGCAGCCGCAGGCGCTCGCTGATGGGCGTTAGCAGCAGCGGCGCCTCACTTGGGCGCAGAAACTGCTCCGGATGTGGATCGAGGGTGATGGCCACGGCTCGCGCGCCCAGCTTGTGCGCCTCGGCCGCCGCCGCGGACAATATCTCCTGATGGCCCAGATGCACGCCGTCGAAGTTGCCGATGGCGGCCACGCTGGGGCCAAAGTTTGCCGGAATCTCATCTACTGTTCGATAAATCGAAATCATGCGCTCTCAGAACCTACCCATAAAAGCACCATTGAAGGGTACGGGCTTAATGTGAAGGGTACGGGCTTTAGCCCGTACCCTTCACATTAATTCGATTTGTTGCGTTGGCTCTCGTAGATTCACCGGCAGGCTGAGTCCGTCGTAGGCCAGGCGAATGCCGTCGGGCAGCGTGCGATTGGTCTCTTCATGGCCCAGCTCGTGGGCGATGTGCGTCAGCCAAGTGTGGCGCGCGCCGATGCGTTCAGCCCAGCCTGTCGCTTGCTTCACGGTCGCGTGGCTGGGATGCGGCTGGTGGCGCAGCGCCGAGATCACCAGATGATCCAGCCCTTCCAGCAGCGCAAAGCTCGATTCCGGGATGGCGCTTACGTCCGTCAGATAAGCGGCCCGGCCAAAGCGAAAACCGGCAATCGCCATCTCCCCGTGCAGCACCGGCACTCGCAGAACATAGACGCCTGAAAGCGCCGTCCGCTCGGCCAGAGGATGCAGTTGAACACGCGCGCGCGTCGGATAAGTGGAGTTCGGAGAGAAGGTGTAATCGTAGACGCGCTCCAGCACCTCGATAGTCTCCGCCGAGGCGTAAAGCGGAATCGGCCCGCCCTCGCGAAAGACGGTGAAGCTGAGCGGGCGCAGATCGTCGAGGCCGAGTATGTGGTCGGCGTGGGAGTGCGTATAAAACACCGCATCCACGCGCGTGAGGCCGTTGCGCAGTGCCTGTTCGCGGAAATCCGGGCCGGTGTCGATCACCACCACGCGCTCCTGTACCTGCCCCGGTTCGCGCCAGCGCAACAGCACCGAGGGCCGCAGCCGCCGGTCGCGCGGGTCATCCGAGGAGCACACCGCGCACTCGCAGCCCAGCGTCGGAACCCCCATCGAGGTCCCCGTCCCAAGAAATGTCAGCAAACCGTCCATGAACCCCCGTTGCGGCAATCTCCCTGGTCGCATGACCGCAAGTTTTAGTAATGGTCGGAATGAAGCGCCGGTCTTCTGACCGGCTACAGCGAGGGCCTGCTCGCCCGCGCTTGTCCAAGTCGAATTACCAAATCATGCAGTCTAAACACTAGCGTGGTGAGTCGTTAATTCATCCCCCAAAAAACTGTCATCCTGAGCGGAGTTTGGCGCGTTTTTTGCGACAAACGGAGTCGAAGGACCTGCGTTTCCGTCGCTAAATTCTTCAACGAACTTCTGACTCAGTACACTGGTCCCTGTTTTCATTTTTTCGCCGGCGGCGGCTGCATCGCCTGTACGCTTATCATGCTGGTCAGCTCCAGAAATGCCATGCGCACATCAAACAGCACCGTTTGCAGGGTGTGCTCTTCGGCCTCGGTCAGATTGCCGCGCGTCTTGTCGGCCAGCACGCCCAACATATCAATGGTGGTGCGCGCGCCCAGAATGTCCACTCTCGGCCTCTGCCCCTCCTGTGTTCCCGCGCCCATCTGGATCATCGCGGAGACGTAAAACTGCTGCACCATATGTTCGAAGTTGATCGCCGGTTGTGCGCCCGCCGCGGGGTTCTGCGCGCGCACAATCTCTTCCAGCCGCTGCGCCGAGGCGTCGTAAGCCGCCTTCTGTTCGCGGCTCTCCTTGGATGTGGGCGGAGCAGGCATTCCTTCCGTCGCTGCCGCGGCAGGCTCGGCTTCGGGCTTGGCATCTGATTTGGACTCGTTCACCACCAGTCGCGGGCCGCCGCCGGTTGCAACCGGCTCGTGCGTAGCTTCCGCGGTCGACGCAGGCTGCTGGTTCTCATGCTCTTCTTCCGCCTTGATCTTGCGGCGGTCAATTACTTCAAACTTCGGTTTATCGCTCATAGTTTTCCATTTCCCATTCTGTACTATTGACTTACTAACTCGCTAACTCAGTTTCGGCGGCGCGCCCAGAATGCGCGCGCTTCCATTCCCGGTATCGGTTGTGTAAGTGAAAGACTTGTTGCTCAGCTCGGCCGCGACGCGAATCATGCCCAATGCAAAGCTGCGGTTGCCCTTCGCCAGCGGCAACTCCGCCGCGCTGGTGATCTCGCCGGCCGTCGCTCCACCGTCCAATGTTAGCGGAGTCCCACTGGCTGGCAAAGCTCCAAAGATCTCCAGCGGCCGCAGATGCCTGTGAACGCTGCCGCGAGAGCGGATGCGCTCGACGATCTCCTGGCCCAGGTAGCAGCCCTTGTTGAAATTCAATGCCCGCATCTGCGCAGTCTCCTGCGGCAAATCGCGCTCGGCAATGTCAATGCCGTAGGCGGGAATCCCTTCGGCGATGCGGAAGGCCTCGAGCGCTGCCGCTCCCACAGCAGTTGCGCCGGCCTCAACCAGCGCCTTCCAGAGCGCGGGAATCTCCGTCGTCGGCACCCAAAGTTCGTAATGCGGCGCAAGCACGCCGTAGCCGCGCGCGACGCGCACTTCCAGTCCGTTCCAGCCAGCGCGCACACCGGTCAGCGGCTCAGTCAGAGCAGGCAGGCCCAGCCGCGCCAGCAACTCAGCCGACAACGGCCCTGCAAGCCCCAGCGCCGACTCTTCGCTCAGAGGCTTCAGCTCCACATCGTCCATGATGATGAAGCGTTCCAGATGAGCCAGCAGGCGGTCGTGCTGATCGGCGGCGATTTCCAGTTCCAAATTGTCATTCTGTCGCCAGACGTGCAGCTCGCCCAGAATGCGCCCTTGCGCGTTGAGAACCAGGTTCCAGGCTCCGGCATTCGCGTCCAGATCGTTCACCGTGTTGGTGACCATGCCGCTCAGCCAGCGGAAGCGGTCTTCGCCTGTGACCGCCACGCGCCGCATCCAGCCCAGATCGTGCGCCGAAACGCCAAATGCCAGCGCCTCTGTTTCTTCGCGGGCTGCGTCCAACTCTGTGGCCAGCGGAGTCGCTCGCACCACAGCGGACAGCTCTTCATCCGCTCTCTGGGCGGCTGTGCTGGTTTGGGGGATGGCCGTTTC
>JBEKDX010000119.1:0-18807 GCA_050014135.1 Occallatibacter sp. | reverse complement strand
GTGTGTGTTCATCGGCATGAACATGGGCATCGGAAAAGTTGACTTATCCTTGCCGACATTCATCGAGTGCCAGGTGTTTTGCCAGAAGAAGTGCGCGTCGAGTACGCCGCGCTCGATCTTTCCGTGATAATGCAGGTTGAGCGACTCGGCTATGTTGCGCACCATGTCCATTTGCGCATTGACAAAGCCCTCGTAGGGCGTATGGTGCTGACTGGCCTCTAGCACGACCAGATTGCCCGCGCCCTGCACCGCCAGAGTTACCTTGTGATCGGCTGTCTGCGCATAAGTGGATGTAACCCGGTGTCCGCTGCCGTCGGTATAGTCGCTATTGGTGGTCCATGAGCCAGAATAGCCCATGCCGAAGTTGCGTCCCGCGATCCACTCATTCAACGATCCGCCAAAGTTACGGCCATTGCTGCGATAGAAACTTTTCGACGCGCCTTCCATATGCAGTCGTTCTGCCGAACTGGCTAAGGCAGGCGGGCGGCTATCAATGGCGATTGTTCCGCCCAGGCTGTCGCCTCCTAGGCTAACCGGAGTTATACCAGCCATAACAGTAACCAGCGCTGCATTGGACGGCGCAAGATAGGAGAGCGGCGGGTTCATGTGATTCGGGCACGCGGAAGATACAGTCATGCCATCAACCAATAACTTCGCGCGCTCGTCACCCAGGCCGTGAAGAAAGGGAATGCTGGCCAACTGGCCGTTTTCGCGCAGGCTCACGCCGGGTGCCTCAGCCACGATTGCGGACGCATTGCGACTGCGCGCCTGTTCGCCGTCGTTCACCGCGCGCCGGGTTGAGGCCGTGGTTTCTATCTCCGCGGCCTCAACCTCGACGACGGTTCTTAAAGGGGCAATGCGCAGAGTTAGACTGACGGCTGTCTCTTTGCCAGCGGCGACCGCAATATCCCGAATGGTTCTTGCTTCAAAGCCCGAGGCAAGAATGATTGCCTGGTAACGACCCGTAGATAAGCCATCGAAGGCGAAACGTCCGGCGAGGCTAGTTACTTGAGATTGCCTGACTCCAGAAGCGATGTTGGTAATTTCGATCTTAGCTCCAGAGACGAGCGCGCCGGAGGGATCGCGCAGCACACCCGCGATGCGTCCAGTTATAACAGAAGTTATGCTTTCATTAGGGCCTGATTGGGCATAAGTCACATACGCCGGCCAGCATAGGCAGGCGGCTGGCAGCAAGACCAGCAATAGCTTGGCTTTCATTCCTTCTCCTCCAGTAGTCAACGCGCAAAGCACCAACGACTTGTGCGAAAGGAGCGGGAGGAGCGCGTTTGGGATGACTGCGGAAGAGCAAGATTTGCAGGCGGGCTGCGGGCTGCGGCGCGCGCGAGGAATGGAAGGCATTCCGGTCTTGAAGGGCAACGGCGGTTTCCTGCTTGTAAGCCGGGGAATGCGCCGAGCAGGCGCTGGCCGGGCAGCAAGGGCACTTTTCCGCGACGGTAGTAAAACCCTTTTGCTTGCCGTTGCGTTGCCCCATCCTGCGCATCATGCAATGATGCCTGCCGTTTCTGCGACAGCAGGCGGGCAGATTGGCGTCGTCAGCGGGAGCGGCGAACGGCGCAATCAGCGGCCAATTGAAGAGCATCAACAGCGAGATGGCGAGGGCGCGGCGCATGAACCTGTCACATGAACCTGTCAACAGTATAGCGGCGCGTTTACTTTGAATTGCAGCAGGTCCGGCGGCGGCGCGGCTCTTATTTTGAGCCCAGCCGGTAAAATAGTGTCAGGGACGATTTCCCCCAAGAGAATCGAGCTGACCCAATGTATGAAGTTACCGTGGAGGCAGGCTTCTCCTCCGGACACTACCTCCGCAATTACAAGGGCAAGTGCGAAAATCCGCATGGGCATAATTACAAGGTGCGTATCACGCTGGCCGGAGCCGAGCTGGACGAGGCCGGCCTGCTGCTGGATTTCAAGCTGCTTAAGCAGGTGCTGCGTCCGGTGATCGAGCGCATCGACCACCATATGCTCAATGAATTGGAGCCGTTCACGGTGCTGAATCCCTCGGCCGAGAACATCGCCAAATACTTCTACGATCAGACCAATGAGCAGTTAGCCGCAATGACCCAGGGACGTGTGCGCGTCAAGGACGCTACGCTGTGGGAGACGGACACCTGCACGGCTACTTACTACGAGTAGCAGGTACGGCAGTCCTTCCACCAAACTGCTCTCCCTCAGTTCATCTGGCTGGACTTGGATTTCAGGTATTTTTCGAAGGGAATCTCGAAGTAGAAAAGCTCATTGCCGTCGGCGTCTTGCAGTTTGCGCAGGTGCAGGCTGGCGCCGCGCAGCGGGTGATTCAGCCCGGCGACCTCGTAGAACAAGAAGCCGGAGCGCGTCGAGTGCGGCGCGACTTCCAGGGCCTGATACTCGAAGGTGTTGAAGTCTTGCTCGATCTCCTTGTTGCTGGCCCTGGGTTTGAGTTTGATGTCGGGGATGGGGCCGGGCATGGGAATCTTGCTGCCCTCGCGCTCCTTGCGGGTCATCAGCCGCTCCACATCCTGCGGCTCGGCAGCTTGCACCTTCTCGCCGCTGGCGGTGAGGAAGAGAATGCGCGCCTCGCGCAGGCTGATGGGCCGGTCGCCGTTGTTGGTCACGATCAGCCGCACCGGCATGACGCCGTGGCTGAGATAATCGACGCGGAAGATGGCTTCCTTCTCGCGCGTGTCATAGGGTTCAACGGCGATGGCCACCATCTCCCGGTCGTGCGCCTCGACCGCGGCAAAGGTCGTAGCCGGCTGTACGGGAGGCGGCACGTGCTCGCTGGCCATGACCGGCAGCGCCAGCCACAGCAGGATCGGCGGAATGGACCGCGATATTCTCACCGTCCTTGACTGTATCATTTGAGCATTAGACCGGGAATAGGGAAATTTCGTTAGGCATGATTTTGTTTTTATACAATCTGGCCTTGCTGGCGGCTCTGCTCGTAGGCGCGCCTTGGTGGCTCTTTCGCTTGGCCACAACACGCAAGTACAGCGAAGGACTGCTTGAGCGGCTGGGGATGACCCGCTCGGAACTGAGCCTGATCGACCGCCCGCTCATCTGGGTCCATGCCGTTTCTGTCGGCGAAGTCCTCGCAGTAAGCCGCCTGGTCAAGACGCTAGACACCGTGTTGCCGGAGTACTTTGTCGCCGTCTCCACCACCACCCGCACCGGCCAGGAGCTTGCTCGCGAACGCTTCGGGCGGAACCGCGTCTTCTATTGCCCACTCGACCTGCCTTGGGCAGTGCACGCCACTTTGAAGACCTTGCAACCCAAGCTGCTGATCCTGGCCGAGACCGAGTTCTGGCCGAACCTGCTCAGCGGCTGCTTTCGCCGAAAGATTCCTGTGGCAGTGGTGAATGCCCGCATCAGCGACCGCTCCTGGCCGCGCTATCGGCGGCTGCGCTGGCTGTGGAGTCCGTTTCTGGAGCCGTTGAGCCGGGTGCTGGCGCAGAGCGAGACCGATGCCACGCGGCTGAAGGCCATCGGATGCCAGCCGGAGCGGGTCACGGTCGCCGGAAACCTGAAATTCGACGTGCGAGCCGCCGAGGAAGCGGATGCGACCCGGCTGCTGAGGGCGCTGGCTCCTGGTCTGCGCTTAGTCGTAGCGGGCAGCACGCTGGAAGGCGAAGAGGCGGCGCTGCTCGAGGCCTGGCCGCGTCTGCTTGAAGCCGATGGGCAACTGGCGATGGTGCTGGCCGTCCGCCATCCAGAGCGCTTCAACGCTGTGGCCGCGCTGCTCGCCAACTCCGGCATTGCCTGGGTTCGGCGGTCGGGGTGGAGGGCTAACAGCGGGCCGCTGAAGCCTGGAGAAATCATTCTGCTCGACACCATAGGCGAGCTGGCCTCGGTATACTCTCTGGCCTCGGTCGCGTTTGTCGGTGGCAGCTTGGTTCCGGCCGGCGGACACAATCCGCTCGAGCCGGCGCAGTTTGGCGTTCCCATCGTAGTTGGCCCGCACTACGCCAACTTCCGCGCCATTACCGAGGACTTGCTGGCGCATCAAGCCTTGCGCATCGCCTCCAAGGAAGAGCTAGCGCCAGCGTTGATCGAGCTGCTCAAAGATTCCGCCGACGCCAGAGCGATGGGTGAGCGGGCAAGGGAAGTTTTTGCAAGCCAAGCGGGAGCGACGGGCCGTTGCGTCGAGGCTATTAAAAAGCTGTTGGCAACTGACAATCAGACGGAGCCGCACGCATGAGCCAGACCTCCTTTGCGCGCCGCCTGCTCTTTCCGCTGATTCCGCTCTACCGGCTGGCGCTCGCCTTCACCGAGCTTCGCTTCCTCTTGGAGCCGGCGCGGCGGCTGCGTTTTCCAGTGATCAGCATCGGCAATCTCTCCACCGGCGGCGCGGGCAAAACTCCGTTGACCATCACGCTGGCCAAGGCTCTCAAAAAGCGCGGGCTGCGCGTGGACGTGCTCAGCCGAGGCTACGGCCGCCAAAGCTCGCGCCCCGACCGCGTCCGCGACGACGGAACCGCTGCGGAGTTCGGCGACGAGCCACTGCTGATTGCCTACGATGCTAACGTTCCGGTATATGTGGCTGCCCGACGCTATGATGCCGGCGTGCTGGCGGAGGCCGAGGTCGAGGCAGTGGCAATCGCCGGTTCCAAGACGGAAGTTCAGGAACCGGATAAGCTATCGGAGACAGCCGCCGAAGCAACGCCCTCGAATGAATCGCTGACGAAGGAAGCGCGTGCCGAGACGGAGAAGTTCGAAGCCCTGCCGCCGCTCCGCGTTCACCTGCTCGACGACGGCTTTCAGCATCGCCAGCTCGACCGCGCGGTGAACATTTTGATGCTCAACCAGCGGGATTGGCGCGACTGGCTGCTGCCGGCGGGCAATCTGCGCGAACCCATCGAGGCCGCCCGCCGCGCAAGCGTGATCGCCATCCCGGCCAATGAGCCGGAACTGGAGGCCGAGCTGTGCGTCTGGGGCTGGAGTGGGCCGATCTGGCACTTGCATCGCAAGATGGAGATTCCGCTCGTCAACAGCCCCATCGCCGCCTTCTGCGGCATCGCCCGCCCGGAGCAGTTTTTTGCCGGTCTGGAAGCGATTGGCCTGGAAGTGCCGATGCAGATCGCCTTCCCCGACCATTTCTCCTATACCCACGAACTCCTGGAAGAGCTGATCGCCGAAGCGCAAGAGAAAGAGGCAACGGCGATTCTCACCACCGAAAAAGATCTGGTCAGGCTGGGAAGGTTGGTCTACCTCTTCCCAAAAACCATGCCGCTGGCCGTCGCCCGCCTGCGCATTGAGATCGATGAGCAGAAGGAGGCGATCGATTGGCTGGTGGAGCGGCTGCGGGCGGGGTTGTAATACCCGTCCTTGTGAGAAAATCAGAGCTTGCAGACGCACTCCAACTTTCGCTTGCTGGTAGTTCGGCTTGGCGCCATGGGCGACATTCTGCACGCGCTTCCGGCGATGACGGCACTGCGCATTGCGCATTTCGATTGGGTGATCGACTGGGTCGTCGAGCCGCGCTGGCGGGCACTGCTGACGGCCGATGAACCCTGTGCTTTGAAAGGGCACGACTTGAGTCGTGCCGTAAATACAGCAAAACAAGTGTGGGATATGCAGGTTGCGGAAAAACTCAATTCGGTGAAGGGTACGGGCTTTGGCTCGTACATAAATCCTGCAAAATCAACGCGGGCTTTAGCCCCTGAGGGATATATTGCGCCGATTTCACCCGAAAGATCGAGGTTTTCCGCAGCCACTAACGCCGCGCCCATTCAATGCGCTCCCAGCCCCACACAGGCGCAGACGACTCAGCCCCTCATCGACCATCTGCATCTTGCCGCCACCAAGCAGTGGCGCAAGGCTCCCTTCAGCAGCGAGACTCGCGATGAGTTCCGTGCCTTGCGCGCGGCGCTCCAGATAGGCGAGTACGACGCGGTGATCGATCTGCAAGGGGCAATCCGTTCGGCGCTGTTGGCGCGGCTCGCCGCCCGGCTGGCCGGTTGCCGCCGCGTGATCGGCGAGGCGAATCCACGAGAGTTACCGGCGCGCTGGCTCTTCACCGAGCGCGTGCCCACGCACGGCGCGCACGTGATCGAGCAGGACCTGGAGCTGGCCTCGGCGATTGCCGGCGATGCGCTTGCCCCGGTCGCGCCCTGGCTGCCGGTCGATCCCGCCGCCGAAGCCTGGGCCTATCAAATTCTGCCTCCTGGCGGAGAAGCGCCCGTCGTGCTGATCAATCCCGGCGCGGGCTGGGGCGCCAAGCTCTGGCCAATCGAGCGGTACGCCGCCGTGGCCCAGGCACTTGTCGCCCGCGGCTATCGCGTACTGGTCAATGCCGGTCCCGGCGAGGAGCTTCTGGCCGAAGTCATCGCCAGCCAAACCGGCGGCGCGGCCACGCCGCTCAACTGTACGCTCGCCCAACTGATCGCCGTAACTCGCAGGATTGCCTTGTGCATTGCCGGTGACACTGGCCCGCTGCATCTAGCCTGCGCGCTGGGCCGGCCGGTGGTGGGCATCTACGGACCCACCGATCCCAGCCGCAACGGGCCCTTTGGGACACGCTTCACCGTGCTGCGCAGCCCCCACAGCCGCCTCGATCACAGCCGCCGCGCCGCGCCCGAATCGGGATTGCTGACCATTCAGCCGGAGGAAGTGCTGCGCGCCGCCGAGGCTTTGCTTTATTCTTAGTCAGGCTCCGAACAAACCGGTTCTATAGCTGAGGGTCTTTGATACCCTCTGAAGATTTCCAATGACCGAATCCGCTCCGACAAATCCCGCGCCCGCACAAACCGACTGGATCGCCCGCTGGCAGCACGTGGCTCGGCGCATCCGCGTGCCGCTTGGCTTTTTGACGGCAGCGCTCTATCTATTTGAGTGCCGCCGCGCGCCTCATCCCGCCGCAATCGCCTGGAGCCTGGTGCTGGTCGTGCCCGGCCTTTTGCTGCGCGCCTACGCCTCCGGCTGCGTGAAAAAGAACAGCGAGCTGACGGTGACTGGACCCTACGCGCACACCCGCAACCCGCTCTACCTTGGCTCGATGCTGATCGCCGCAGGCTTTGCCCTGGCGTTGATGAGCTGGCAGGTAGCGCTGGCGCTGGCCCTGGGCTTTGTGGTGATCTACGTGCCGGTGATCGCCTCCGAGGAGCGATTTTTGCGCGCCGCCTTCCCCGAGTTCGACGAGTATCGCCGCCACGTGCCGCGGCTGCTTCCCAGGTTGATCCCGGCCCGGAATTCGGAAGATAAAAGCACCCGCGGCGCTTTTTCTCTTTCGCTCTATCTCCAGCACCGCGAGTACAATGCAGGAATAGGGGCCGTGGTTCTTTACCTCAGCCTCTTGCTGCTGCGGCCGTTGCTCGCCCCATATGTGAACCTGCCGCGATGAGCAGCGCGAACGACCCAGTAGTTCGACTTCAAAGGAGCCAACTCCGCCGGTGAAGAAGCGCACGAAGTTCGCAGCAATTCCTGGCGCCTTGCTTCTGGCTGCCTTGTCCCCACTGATTCCCGCCCAGCAGACGCATCCGCTACCGCCCCCCCGCGCCGGGTTCAGCTTTCCGCAGAAGCAGACGCTCACCTATTCGGTGGACTGGCGCGTCTTTCCCGCGGGCACCGCGGTGATTCGCTTTGAGGCCGACGGCAGCCGCGAGAACCTGACCGCCAGCGCCGACACCAGCGGAGCCATCAACCTGCTCTTCCACGTCGCCGACCGATTCCAGTCAAGCTTTGACCGCGCCACCGGCTGCACCGACGACTTCAACAAGCAGACCGTCGAGGGCCGCCGCCAGATCACCTCTACGCTGCACTTGGACTACGTGAAGAAGCTCTCCATCCTGAACGAAAAGAACCCCGTCACCGGGCAAGCCAAGCATATCGAATCGCCCGTCCCCGGTTGCCTCACCGATCTGCTGACCGGCGTCTTCTACGCCTCCTCGCAGCCAATCGCGCTCGGCCACAGCTTTGTGCTGCCGGTGGTGGACGCGATGCACGTGGTGCCGGTGACGATGAAGGTGGAGGGCCGCGAAGAGATCAAGACTCCTCTGGGCGCTTTCAAAACCATCCGCGTGCAGCCCACCGCCGACGCTGGCGTGGTCAAGAATCGCGGCAACATCTGGATCTGGTACACCGACGACGAACGCCACCTGCCCGTGCAGATGCGCGCCCGCCTCTTCTGGGGAACGATTACCTTCCGCCTGGTCAGCAACGAAAACAAATAAGAGGTCAGGGATTAGGGGTCAGTTCTCGTCGTTCGCGCCATTTAGGATTGAGTCAGAAGTTTATAGAACAAATTCACTGTCATCCTGAGCATTTTGACTCGCGTTTGCGAGTTACGACTACAATGAACGATGTGTCAAAATGCACCCCGGAGGGGTGATGGAAAATAGCCCAGGACAAGCGAAGCGCAGTCCTGGGAATGAGGCCAAAATCAATCTCCAGCCCCGTAGGGGCGAAGCGAATACATTATTTTTTGTACCGTTCATTAGGAGCGAAATTGGGCGCGTTCATTGCGCCCAATGTAGTCGAAGGACCAGCGGTTCGTTTTTCTGGCGCAAGAATGGGAAGCCGCGGACCTCATGGCGCGCAAGCGTCGTCTGCCCCACCGCAGGTGGCTAACCCAGTAACTCCCCAACAATCCCCGCCGCGGCCTTGAGCGCCGAGTCAATCTGCTCTTGCTCCTTGCCGCCTGCTTCGGCGATCTCGGGTTTGCCGCCGCCTGATCCGCCCACCAGCTTGGCGACCGCGCCTACCAGCTTGCCGGCCTGAATGCGCTTGGTCAGTCCCGCCGTCACTCCAGCTATTAGCGCGACCTTGCCATCAGGTTGCGCCGAGGCCAGCACGACAACGCCCTCGCCGAGCTTCTGCTTCAAATTGTCCACCAGCGTCCGCAGCTGGCCCCGCTCCAGCGAGTCAGCCCTCAGCGTCACCAGGTGCACGCCCTTCACTTCGACGGCGCGGCTGAGAGCTTCGTCCAGCGCTCCGGCGGCGGACTTCATGCGAGCCTCTTCCAACTCGCGCCGCAACCGCTTCAGTTCGTCTTCCTGCGCGGCCAGCTTGGCGCGGAAGGAATCAGGCAGCGTCGCGCCTTCCGCAGGCGGAGCAAGTTGCGAGACGATCTGTGCAACCTCGAAGCCGCTGCGGAACTCCTCCAACGCGCCAAAGCCAGAGATCGCCTCCAGCCTTCTCACGCCCGACGAAACCGAGCCTTCGCTGACAATCTTGATCAGCCCGATCTCGCCCGTGGCGCGGGTGTGCGTGCCGCCGCACAGCTCGGTGGAAAAATCGCCGACCTTGACCACTCTCACCTTGTCGCCGTACTTCTCGCCGAAGAGAGCCATCGCGTGGTATCGGCCAGCACCTGCGTATTCACAATCGTCTCAATCTCGGCCAACTCCTCATCGGCCACCTGCGCGAAGTGCGAAAAATCAAAGCGCAGCCGCTCGGGATGAACCGACGAGCCGGCCTGCTTCACGTGCGTGCCCAACACCTGGCGCAGCGCCGCATGCAGCAGGTGCGTGCCGGTGTGATTCCGGCGAATCGAGTTACGCCGCTCCTGATCGACCACGGTATTTACTTGATCTCCAACGGCCAGCGGTTGCTTGAGCAGAGCCTTGTGCGCGCGCACGCCTTGCACCGGCAGCACGCAACCTGTGATCTCGGCGACGGTGGTGTTTCCATCCGCCGAAGTGAACCAGCCAGTATCACCCGCCTGCCCGCCCGAGTCGCCGTAGAAACTGGTCTGATCCAGCACGACCTCAACCAAATCGCCCGCATTGGCAGTGGGAACACCCACGCCGTCCTTCACAATGGCGAGAACCTCCGCGCCGGATGCGGTGAGGGATTTATAGCCGAGGAAATCCGTCTTGGCGAGTTCGCGATAAGCCGGGCTAGCCGTCTTCTGGCTCCCGCCCTTCCAGGATGCGCGTGCGCGGGCTTGCTCTTCGGCGCGCGCGGCTTCAAAGCCGGATTCGTCAAAAATAATTTCGGCATCATGGCAAGCTTCTTGAATGAAATCCTTGGGCAAACCGTATGTTTCGAATAGATGAAAGGCTCGTTCACCTGGAAGCACTACTTTTTGTAAAGGCATATCTCCATTAAGTGCTCTAATTTCATTATCGCGAGAGAAGATGAAATGAGCATCACGGATTTCCTTTTCAAGTTCCGAAGCACCAGCTTTTAATACACGATCAAATTGCTCCTCTTCAGCCAGCACAACTTTAGCAATACGTTCGGCAGAGTCAGTCAGCTCTGGATAAGCTTCCAGCATCAAATCGCGGACGGCGTAGACCATCTGATAGAGAAACGGCTGATTCTGGCCAAGCAGCCGTCCATGTCGAATTCCACGACGAAGAATCTTACGAAGAACATAACCGCGGCCTTCGTTCGAGGGCAAAACGCCGTCGTTGATGAGGAACGTGGCCGCGCGAGCGTGATCGGCGATTATACGGCGACTGGCAAGTAAAGGCTTAATGGTTCCAGGTGCTCTTTCCAAAAATACGGCTAGCCCCTCTGTTGCAACTCCCGTCAACTCCGCCGCCCTCTCAATCAGCGGCGTAAACAAATCCGTCTCAAAGTTGGAAACCTTGCCTTGCAGCACGGCCGCCAATCGCTCCAGCCCCATGCCGGTATCGATGGACGGCTTGGGCAGCGGGGTCAGCTTGTAAGTGGTCTTCTTGGTCGCCGGGTCCACGATGGCCGCGCGGTCGAACTGCATGAAGACGAGGTTCCAAATCTCGACGTAGCGCGCCTCATCTTTTCCGAAGGGCAAATCGACTCCCGGCGTCTCGGCGGCCTCGATGCCCATGTCGTAGAAAATCTCCGAGCAGGGTCCGCACGGCCCCGTCTCGCCCATCTGCCAAAAATTATCTTTTAGCCCGTACTCCTTGATGCGCGCCTTGGGCACGCCGGCCTCGATCCAGAAGTTCTCGGCCTCGGTGTCGCGCGGCACGCCATTCGCCGCGTCGCCCTCGAAGATCGTCACATACAACCGCTCCTGGGGAATCCCGAGCCACTCGTCGCTCGTCACCAGCTCCCAGGCAAAGGCGATGGCCTCGCGCTTGAAGTAGTCGCCGAACGAAAAATTCCCCAGCATCTCGAAGAAGGTATGATGCCGCCGCGTGAAGCCCACGTTCTCCAGGTCGTTGTGCTTGCCCCCAGCGCGGACGCATTTTTGAGAGGTCGTCGCGCGCGAGTACTCGCGCCGCTCGGCCCCCAGAAAAAGGTCCTTGAACTGGTTCATCCCGGCATTGGTGAACAGCAGAGTCGGGTCGTTGGCAGGCACCAAAGAGGAAGAATGCACGCGGCGGTGGACCCTATTCTGGGCAGTGCGCGACTCAAAAAAGCGCAGGAATAGTTCGCGAATTTCATTTCCAGAGCGGATTTGCATAGCATTATCAGTGTATCCAATGCGGCCCGCGAACTGTTCCGCAGAGGAAAATGCTCAAGCCTCAGCCCGCTTTCTACGCCGCAACCACTCAGTCGTGGGAGAATGGAAGCAGTACACGGTCATGACCAACAACAACCAAGAATCCCTACCCACCCCCGAGACCACGCCTGAGCCAGCCGCCGAGCTAGCCGCAGAGGCTACGCCTGAGCCAATAGCCGAAGCAGCTCCCGAGCTTGCCACCGAGCCTATCGCCGTGTCCATCGCGGAGCCAGCGCCTCCCCTTGTTGCCAAGCCAACCCCCGCGCCGGTTCCCAAAGCCCCCGCCGCTGCCGAGCCTGAAGAGTCTTCCGAGTCTCAGGAATCCTTCGCCGACTTGCTTAAGGCCTTCGAGCGCAGCCACTCGCACAAGGGCGAGCCGGGGCAGCGCCAGCTTCAAGGTGTCGTCGTCTCGCTCTCCGGCGAGCAGGTCTTTCTCGACATCGGCTATAAAACGGAAGGCGTCCTGCCCCGTTCGGCCTTCGTGAACAACGCCGACGGCGTCAAGCCTGGCGACAGCTTCCCGGTCTCCGTCACGGGCCGCAACGAAGAGCATTACTACGTGCTTTCGCGCTTCAAAGTGGCGCAGGCGCGCGACTGGTCGTCGCTGGAAGCTGCCTTCGCCGAGAAGATGGCCATCGTCGGCACGGTCACCGAAGTCAGAAAGGGCGGCGCTACCGTCGATGTCGGCGTTCCCGCCTTCATGCCCGCCTCGCGCAGCGGAACCAAGGACGCAGCCGAGCTGGAAAAGCTGGTCGGCACCGAGATCACCTGCCGCATCACCAAGCTCGACGTCACCGATGAAGATGTGGTGGTAGATCGCCGCGTCGTTCTCGGAGAGCAGGCGCGCGGACTCAACGAGGCTCGCCACGCCTCGCTCACCGAAGGCGTCACCATCGCCGGCACCGTTCGCACCATCATGCCCTATGGCGCATTCATCGACATAGGCGGCATCGACGGCCTGCTGCACGTCTCGGACATATCGCACACCCGCGTCACCAAACCCGAAGACGTGCTCACCATCGGCCAAGAACTGCAACTCAAAATCCTCAAAATCGATCCCGAAACAAAAAAAATCTCTCTCGGCCTCAAGCAGCTTCAGCCCGAGCCGTGGCAGACCATCCAGCTCGTCACCGGCCAGCGCATCACCGGCACCGTCACGCGCCTGGCCGACTTCGGCGCCTTTGTCGAGATTGAGCCGGGCATCGAAGGCCTCATTCACATCTCCGAGATGTCCTACGGCAAGAAGCTGCGTCACCCCTCCGATATCCTCAAGCAGGGCGACCGCGTAGACGCCGTCATTCTCGGCATCAAACTCGAGGAGCGCCGCATCTCGCTCGGCCTCAAGCAGACCCTCGCCGACCCCTGGACCGTGGCCGAGCGCAACTTTCCCATCGGCTCGCAGATTGAAGGCCCCATCACCAAGCTGATGAACTTCGGCGCGTTTGTGCAGTTGGCCGACGGCATCGAGGGCCTCGTCCACATCAGCGAGATCACCACCGAGCGCCGCCTCAACCACCCCTCGGATGTGCTGCGCGCCGGGCAGATCGTAAAGGCGCAAGTGCTGGCCATCGACAAGGAAAAGCGCCAGATCAAGCTCAGCATGAAGCAGCTTGTTCCCACTGAAATCGATGAGTACATCGCCGAGCATAAAATCGGCGATCAGGTCTCGGGCCGCATCATCGAGCAGTCCCCATCTCTGATCCACGTCGAGTTGGGCGACGGCATTCGCGCTGTCTGCCGCATCGTCACTGGTCCCAACGCCGAGATTCTGGCTGCCGCCGAGCCAAAAACCAAATCCGCCGCCAAGCTCGATCTTTCGTCGCTCTCCTCGCAGTTGACAAACCGCTGGAAAGGCAACATAAGCGCCGCCGCCGCCAAGCCCGAGCCATTCACCGAAGGGCAAATCCGCAGCTTCAAAATCGTGAAGCTCGACGCCGAAGCCAAGAAGATCGAAGTCGAGCTGGCGTAACCGCCAACTCCACGTTTCGCCCGCGATCCTCTCTGCTCGTTCATTCTAATATCTGTCATCCTGAGCGAGCGCAGCGAGTCGAAGGACCAGCGGTTGTTTTTATGCTTATTGGTTCATCCAAGCCAGCGGCCTTCGGTATGCAAGATTATTCGAACATAACGTTTTACATATAACGTGTTTCGGCATACTGTAATTCTGGATGATCCAAAGCTTCAAAGACGCTTGGACAAAGGAACTCTATGAATCGGGTTCCCGCAGGCAATGGGCAAACATCCGGGCCGTCGCTAAACGCAAGTTGGACCAAATGGGTACGGCAAGCTCTCTCGACGACCTGCGTTCTCCTCCGGGAAACCGGTTGGAGGCATTGAAGGGCGATAGGAGCGGACAACACAACATTCGGATCAACGATCAATTCCGCATCTGTTTTGTCTGGAAGGACGATGGGGCGCACGATGTCGAGATCGCCGATTATCACTGACCGCCAAATCACTATGATAGGAGCCGAAGATGACGATTAAAAGACCCGCTACGGGATGGAAGTTGCAGCGAGTGACGACGCATCCGGGCGTGATGCTGCGCGAGGAATTTCTTCTCCCTCTCGGCATCACGCAGAACGCGCTGGCGATGAGAATCCGCGTTCCCGCCACGCGCATTGGCGACATCATTCATGGCCGCCGCGCGGTCACGCCAGACACGGCTCTACGCCTTGCCCGCTTTTTCGGCAATAGCCCAGAGTTCTGGCTCAACCTCCAGCAGATGCACGACCTCTCCAAAGCCCGGCTCGAACTGAGCAAGAAGATTGAGCGGGATGTAGAGGCCTACGCCGGAGCGTGAGTGGATTGAATGGAGACATCAATCCCAAGACCGAAAACCTGGACTTAAGGCAACCAGGATATACGTCATGTAAAAAACTACTATTGATTGGCAGCAACGGTGCCTGTCCAGCAGGGTATATCAACTAAGTGCCGGGCCTGAGCCTCTGCCAGCTCGTCGCAACGTTCATTATCAGGGTGTCCTGAATGACCTTTGACCCACTTGCAGGTGATTATATGTTGATCGGCCAGCGAGTCTAATTCTCTCCATAAGTCCGCGTTCAACACAGGCCTTTCCTGGCCCTTCTTTGGCTTCCGCATCCATCCCTGCTTACGCCACCCGAACCGCCACGAAGCCAGACCGTTTAGTAGATATTGGCTGTCGGAAATGAGCAAGACCTCACACGGCTCTTTGAGTGTTTTGAGGCCCTCAAGGACAGCGGTAATTTCCATCCGATTGTTAGTCGTGTCTCTGTTGCTACCTGCGAATTCAACAGCATGGTCCTTGTATCGGAGGATGAATGCCCAACCCCCAGGCCCCGGGTTTCCAACGCACGCACCGTCAGTTATCAAGGTCACTTGCTTCATTTTTTGAGTATTACACAGGTGACTTCCTATCCAAATACAAAAATTGGGCAGTTGCTCCAGTTCTCGATCTTGAGAACTGTGAGTGCATGAATAGAGAACAATAGCGGAATTTCCCGGCCCAACGCGACGATGTAAGGCAAAAAACGAGGGCTTGACTTTCATTTTTAACAGTGCAATAGTTGCATTACGTTGTTTGGTGGAACAATATGCCAGTTTTGCAACGTTTCGGCTCTGTCAGCGTACGAATGTACGCCGACGATCACCGACCGCCTCACTTCCATATTGTCGCGCCGGACTTTTAGGTTTTGGTGCGGATTTCGGATTGGTCGGTGATTGCGGGAGAAGCCTGGCCAACCCAGATTGCCGAGGCTTTGGCCTGGGCGCAAAGCCATCAAGAAGCGCTGGCGCTGCGGTGGACAGAACTGAACGAACGGGGGTAGCGATCATGCCGAGAAAAACATTGCCGCGAATTGCCTCTGTTGCCGCAGGCAAGAAGCCGTTGACCTTGATCATTCGTTGGGAAAAGGGCGAGCAGAGCCGGGTTGACGTTTCCGGCCTGGTGGAAACCTATCGCGTGTATGAGCCGTTGCGCCGCTCACCAGAGTTGTTCAAGCGCGTGCAGGTGGGCGAATACGGCACGGATCTTTGCTGGCCGAATGAAGTCGACATGGCCGCCGATACGCTATGGCGGCTTGCGCAAGAGCAATCGGGGCAGACCATGTCGGCTGATGCGTTCAGGCATTGGCGGGAACGTAAAGCCTATACGCTCGATGTTGCCGCTGCCGCGCTGGGGTTGAGCCGCCGCATGGTTGCCTACTATGAACAGGGCGCGAAGCCGATACCGCGTGTCGTTGCTCTGGCCACTCACGCGCTCGACACCAGAATGTAGCCCCGGTTTGTCCCTGTGAGACAAGCCATGTAGCATTCGAGTGTGGCTGATCTCGACACACCGGTGATGTATGTGAAGGGCGTGGGTCCGCGAGTGGCGGAGATGCTCACCGCCAAAGGCATCGAGACGGCCGAGGATCTGCTCTACCATCTGCCCTTTCGCTACGAGGATCGCCAGAACCCGCGCTCTCTGGACGAGCTGCAAGCGGGCGAGACGGCCAGCGTCATTGCCGAGGTGCGCGGTTCGCTGCTGATGCGCACGCGCAAGGCGCCGATCTTCGAGCTGACCGTTGGCCAGGGCCGTCTGGCGCTGAAGTGCGTCTGGTTCAACGGCAGCTACCTCGAAGGCAAATTTCATGCCGGGCAGACGGTGGCCGTCTATGGGCGCGTCGAGGCCTCGCGCTCCAGCCAGAACTTCAAAATGATTCAGCCGCAGTTCGAGCTGTTGCCTGACGCGACGGCGGACGCAGAGACGCGCCTGCTCGAAGTGGGGCGCATCACGCCGGTCTACGAGTCGCTGGGCGGGGCGCGCCTGGCTTCGCGCTGGCAGCGCAAGACGATCTTCCATCTGCTTGAAGGCCTGCGCGGTGCAGTCCCGGAGTGCCTGCCGAAGGCCATGCTCGCCCGACTCGATTTGCCCGGCCGCGAAACAGCTCTGCGCGAAGCGCATTTCCCGCCGGAAGGAACGCCCTTTACGCAGTTGCAAAGTTGGGCGACGCCGGCTCATCGGCGGCTGATCTTCGAGGAGCTGTTCTTCCTGGAACTGGGCCTGGAGCTGAAGCGCAAGAAGATGCGGGAGCGGGCGGGCATCGCCTTTGCCACCAACGACAAGGTGCGCGAGGCACTGCGCGAGGTGCTGCCTTTTCATCCCACGGCGGCGCAGAAGCGGGCGCTGGGCGAGATTGTGGCCGATATGCGCGAGTCCAGCCCGATGCGGCGACTCTTGCAAGGCGATGTCGGCTCGGGCAAGACCATCGTCGCGCTGCAGGCGATGCTGGTGGCGATGGAAAATGGCTACCAGGCTGCGCTGATGGCGCCCACCGAGATTCTAGCGACGCAGCATTTTCTCAGCCTGCGCAAACTGCTCGAGAAGTCCTCGCGACATTACCGGATAGCCCTGCTCACCGGCTCGCTCCCCGAAGACCGCAAGCGGGCGACGCGCGGCCAGATCAATCGCGGCGAGGCGCAACTGGTGATTGGCACGCACGCGCTGATCGAGGAGAAGGTCGAATTCGACCGGCTCGGCCTGGTCGTCGTCGACGAGCAGCACCGCTTCGGCGTGATGCAGCGCTTCAAGCTGATGAAGAAGCCGAATCAGGCGGAGCCGGATGTGCTGGTGATGACGGCCACGCCGATTCCGCGGACGCTGGCGCTCTCGCTGTACGGCGATCTGGACGTCAGCGTGCTGGATGAGTTGCCGCCGGGACGCACGCCGATTGTCACCCGGCGCGTTCCCGGCGAAAGGTCCAGCGAGGTCTGGGATTTCGTGCGCAAGCAGGTGGGCAAGGGCCATCAGGCTTACATCGTCTATCCGGTGATCGAGGGCAGTAAGGAGGATCAGCCGGAGCTGGATTTTTCGCGCGATGATCCCGAGGAGGGGATTGAGGAGTCAGTGTTGATAGCGCGATCACAGGTCTCAAAATCGAGAGCTGGGGCACCCGTCCATAAACTGAACGGAAGAAAAGGCAAGACGGCGGAGTTGTTTCCCAAGGCGCGGCAAGAGGCGAATCCGGGAGCGAAGTCGGGGCTGAAATCAGCCGTCGAGATGCACGAGAAGCTGCGCACCGGCCCGCTGGCCGGTTTGCGCGTGGGCCTCTTGCATGGGCGGCTGGATGCCGACGAGAAGGAGATCGTGATGCGCCGCTTTCAGCGCGGCGAAATCGACGTGCTGGTGGCGACGACGGTCGTCGAAGTGGGCGTCGATGTGCCCAACGCGACGGTGATGGTGGTCGAGCACGCGGAGCGCTTTGGGCTGGCGCAGTTGCATCAACTGCGCGGGCGCGTCGGGCGCGGGGCGGCGAAGAGCTATTGCATTCTGATCACTGGCGAACGGGTCTCGCCGATGGGCGAGGAGCGGCTCAACGCCCTGGTTCGCACCCAGGACGGCTTCGACTTGGCCGAAGTGGACTTGAACCAGCGCGGGCCGGGCGAGTTTTTCGGCACCAGGCAAGCCGGGCTGCCCGACTTCCGCGTGGCCAATCTGCTGCGCGACCGGCAGTTGCTGGAGCTGGCCAAGATCGAGGCGGCTCGCTTTGCCAACCTCGGTGGCCAGCAAAACGGGCTGGCCGGCGAGGCAACGGATTTCGAGCGTGCGCGGGTGTGGGCGCGGCTTAAAGAGGCCTGGCAGCGCCGCTATGGATTGGTGGAGGCTGGATGAATGTTCTATTAGTCCATTTGCATTCAAATTGAGTGGATCAATTCAATCATTAAACTTTTCCCATTGGCAGCCGATAAGGATTGAAACGCGACTGAATCGAGAATCGCGGGGGAGGAAAAAGCTGCCATGAAAATCAAGCTGCTCATCTATACCGCAATCGCGGTGCTTCTGATCTCCACATTGGCGTGGAAGCCGAATCCGGAATCCATGCGCACATCGCTGCTGGCGGCTGTCCGGGCCGACGATGCCCAAACGGCCATACGGCTTATCCAAAAGGGAGCAGACGCCAACAGCCGCACATCGTCGAATGGCTGGAGCGCGCTGCATTATGCGGTCCGCAACGGAGATGTTGAAATGGTTCAGGCGCTTCTCAACGCCGGCGCCGATCCAAACTACTATGGAACCATGGAAGGGCAGACCACTCCGATCATCTCCGAGCGGCCTTTGGTCCTTGCCCAGGCGGCTCAGGATTTGGCCAGCCAGGTGACGCCTACGAACATGGAGGCGACTCTGCGCCAGGGAGGATTGGACGACCCGGCGCTGTTGAAGAGCATGAAAGATCCAGTGGCCGCCGATCGCTACCAGAAAGTCGTTGACCTGCTGGCAAAAGTCACCAAGGAAAACTAACAGGCCAACTTCCCTTCCCTGCCAGACACTTTACGCACCAGCACAAAGCTGCGCCCCTAGGAACTTGTTGAAATTCACCTGATGCACAGTCATTCATTTTCGTTTCAAGCGATTGTTGAGTGAAAATCGGTTTGAAATGCAGGTTTGTGCTGTGTTGATGCGGCTTTTACGGCCA
>JBEKDX010000118.1:0-9610 GCA_050014135.1 Occallatibacter sp. | reverse complement strand
CGGTCTCAGCCCGCACCACGTTGCCGCGCGACTTGGACATCTTGCCTTGGTCGAAGAGCAGCCAGCCATTGGCCTTCACTGAGCGCGGCAGCGGAATGCCGGCAGCCATCAAAAACGCCGGCCAGTAGACGCAATGGAAGCGTGTGATTTCCTTGCCGACGAGGTGCATATCGGCTGGCCAGAACTTCGCGAAGCGCGCCTTGTCGGCGGGCAAATCTGATCCATAGCCCAGCGCGGTGATGTAGTTGGCCAGCGCATCAAGCCAGACGTAGATCACGTGCTTCTCGTCGCCGGGAACGGGAATGCCCCAGGAAAAACTGGTGCGGCTGACGGACAGATCCTTCAGGCCACCTCGCACAAAGGAGACGACCTCGCGGCGCGTGGACTCGGGAGCCATGAAGCCGGGATTGGTCTCATAAAACTCCAGCAGCTTGCGCTCGAAGGCCGAGAGCTTGAAGAAATAATTCTCCTCGCTCACCGTCTCCGTCACGCGGCCGCAATCGGGGCAGACCGCGCCCGGAGGGCCGTCTACATAGAGTTCGTCGCTCACGCAATACTGGCCGGTGTAGGAGCCTTTGTAGATAAAGCCCTTGTTGCGCAACTCGGCGAATAACTTTTGTGTCCCGCGCTTGTGGCGCTCTTCGGTGGTGCGGATGAAGTCGTTGTAGGTCAGCCCCAGCCGGTCCCACAGTCCGCGCCATTCCGCGCTGATCGCGGTGGCAAACTCCATGGGCGTGCGGCCAGCCTTCTCCGCGGAGCGCTCGATCTTTTGCCCGTGCTCGTCAGTGCCGGTGAGGAACCAGGTCTCGATGCCCAGCGCGCGTTTGCGCCGCGCAATGGTGTCGCAGACGATGGTCGAGTAGGCGTGGCCCAGGTGCGGCCGCGCATTCACGTAGTAGATCGGCGTGGTCAGGAAATAGCGTTCTGGATTTGGTTTTGTCATGAGTGGGGTGCTTCCGCACGGTTCCCTTCGCGAGGGCTTGTGTGCAAAGAGCAAACACTCTCCATCTTACGGCATTGACGTGGGTAGTGGGCGAGCCGCGCCGCACAATGAAAACACCGACGGCGTCTCAGAAGCGTATGCGGGCGAATAGCGAGAGGCTGCCCCACCGCAGATGGCGCAGGTGATAAAATCACCTAGAAAATCAAGGATTTTTGAGGCATACCTACGTGTATCTGGAATTGCAAAAACGGCTTACTGAGCAGCTTCGCGCGGTCTTGAAGGCAAAGTACGATCTTGAAGTTGACGGCATTCCGATGGAGATTCCGCCGGAGTTGAAGTTTGGCGAGCTGGCCACGCCTATCGCCTTCGAGCTGGCTCGCAAGCTGCGCAAGGCGCCCAAGATCATTGCGCAGGAGATCGCCTCCGCGCTCACCGGCCTTGAAGGCTTTGCCGGCTTTGAGGTTGCCGGCGCGGGATATATCAATGCGCGGCTGGACCGCGTTGCCGGCGTGTGTGCGACGGCTCTCGACCAGGCAGAGCACTCGTCCCAAGGGCAGCTCCATGCAATGGTTGAGCACACCAGCATCAATCCCAACAAGGCCGCGCATATTGGCCACCTGCGCAATGCGATTCTGGGCGACACGTTTGTGCGTTTGCTGCGCGCTGCCGGACAAAAGGTGGATGTGCAGAATTACATCGATAACACCGGCGTGCAAGTGGCCGATGTGGTGGTGGGATTTCTGCATCTTCTTGGCATGACTGCCACGGAAGTACAGAAACTCATCCTTGATTACGAAAGACGCGCCGCAGGCGCAGTTGGCCCCACCGCAGGTGGAGAACGCATTGATTATTACTGCTGGGATCTCTACGCGCGGACTTCGCAGTGGTACACGAGCGGCAGCGCCGAGGAGAACGAAGTGCGGAAGAAGTTGCGTTACGCGACCTTGCACGAGTTGGAGTGCGGCGGCAATGAGACCTCCGAAATCGCCGAGTTGATTTCGACGGCGGTTCTCAGGCGGCATCTTGAAACCATGCTGCGGCTCGATATCGAGTATGACTTTCTGCCGCGCGAGAGCGAGATTCTGCACCTCAAGTTCTGGGAGGCGGCGCGTGAATTGCTCGTCCAGTCAGGAGTTCTTTACCACGAAACACAAGGAAAAAATGCAGGCTGCTGGGTGATGACCCGCCCAGGCGACGAAGCCAGGGCCGCAGAAACGGACGGCCCGAACGAAGACGCAAAAGTTATCGTACGCTCGAATGGCACAGTAACTTATGTTGGCAAGGATATTGCCTATCACTTATGGAAGTTTGGCTTGCTGGGCAAGGATTTTGGTTACAAACCGTTCTTCAGTTATCCCGGCCACGAATGTTGGATTTCAGCGGAAAAAGGCGTGGAGCCGCACCCGCATTTTGGCGGAGCGCAGGCGATTTATAACGTGATCGACGCGCGCCAGAGCGATCCGCAGGCCAATGTAATTCAGGCATTGCGCGGCATGGGCCACACCGATCAGGCCGACCGTTATACGCACTTCAGTTATGAGATGGTGGCGCTGACGCCGCGTTGCGCGGTTGAATTAGGCTATGAGGTTTCCGCGGAAGATCTGGCGCGGCCTTACATTGAAGTCAGCGGGCGCAAGGGCTTCGGCGTCAAGGCCGATGACTTGATCGACAAACTGATCGCCGCCACACGCGCCGAGACCGACGCCCGTCAGACGGGACACGATGAAACGGAACGGCAGAAGATTGCCGAGCAGATTGCCATCGGCGCGCTGCGCTATTTCATGCTGAAGTTCACGCGCAATTCGGTCATCGCCTTCGACTTCAAAGATGCGTTGAGCTTCGAGGGCGAGACCGGGCCTTACATTCAATACGCGGTGGTGAGGGCGAGGAATATCTTCCGCAAGGCGGGGACTACGCCAGATGCGGTGCTGGCCGAGTTTGCGAGTCAGCATGGCGGCGAGTCAGCAAGTCAGCAAGTTAGCGAGTCAGCGGCGACGAAGCTGGCCGAGTATCTCGAAGGCGAGGCTGCTGAAGACATTTGGGCGCTATGGCTACGGGCGGCGCGGCGCACGCTGGTGCTGGAGCAGTGCATTGCAACCTCCGAGCCGGCAATTTTAGCCAAGCACGCCTTCCAGTTAGCCCAGGAGTTCAATAACTTCTATCACAAGCATCACGTCCTGAACGAAGAAGATCCAGGCCGCAAGTTATTTTTCCTGGCGACGGCGGCGGTTGCGTTGCGGGAGTTAGTGCTGGTGCTGAGCTGGCTGGGAATTGAAAGCCCTGAGGCGATGTAAGCACCTGCGGTGCGGCCAATCGCTCGCTATTCGCTCGCAGAAGTTCGTGGCAAATGTTTATTTCGGAAGGGTTTGCCACGCGTCCATGTATCGAAGTGCCAAACTCCACCCAATGCCGGTGACCGGATAATCGTCTGGACGATTTAGACGTTTAAGTTCTTTTTGTATGCATAGATGGGTTGCTTTCTGCGTCAGTACAAAGAATTGATTGGCTTCGTCAGTGGGGACGAATGCCAATATGTAGAAGAGATTGTCTCTGACCGCCTTGCGCTTGATTATCCATGGATTTTTTCTATAGAGTCCTTTCACATCCACGAGGAACATTTCTTTCTTGACAGGACTTACAACCATGAGATCGGCCAGAGGAGTTCTATTTCCCATCGTGAATGAGACTTCATAACCTCGCTTACATAATTCAGATGCCACAGCAAATTGGGCTGCCCATTGTGTGCAATGTCCGCTTCGTTTTTCGTTTTCTTCGGTCATTCTGAATTGCCTCTGTCCTATCAGGTTAGATTCTTGATTCGGGAAAAACAACCGCAGGTCCTTCGACCCCGCTACGCTCCGCTCAGGATGACAGATTTATGGGAGACACCAGTATGCCCGTTGAAGTTCGTGGATTCCCAGGTCCGAAAATCCGGACCTGGGGCACCCAATGTGTTATTGAGCCAGTTACAAAAAGCTAACAGCTAAGAGCTGTAACTCCGCACCCATTCGAGGATTGAGCGGACGCCGATGCCGCTGGGGCCTTTGGCTATGTAAGGCTTCGAGTCTTCCACCCAGGCGAGGCCGGCGATGTCGAGGTGAATCCAGGGCGTTTCATCGACAAAGACTTTGAGGAACTCGGCTGCGGTGCAAGCGCCGCCCCAGCGTCCGCCGGTGTTTTTGATGTCGCCGATCTCGGACTTGATCTGCTCGGCGTACTCCTCGCCCAAGGGCAATCGCCAGAATTTTTCTCCGCTGGCAGCGAGAGCTGCGTCGAATTTCGTCCAGATCTCGTCGTCGTTGGAGAATGCGCCGGCGTTAGTGTGGCCAAGTGCCACGACGCATGCGCCGGTCAGCGTGGCCGCGTCGATCAGGTGAGTCGCGCCTAGTTGGCGCGCGTAGGTGAGGCCGTCGGCCAGAACCAGGCGGCCTTCAGCATCGGTGTTGACGATCTCGATGGTTTTGCCGGGCTTATCCGGCGAAAAAGGCATCGCGGTCTGCACGTCGCCGGGCTTCTGCGACTTGCCGTCGGGCATATTTTCCGTGGCGCAGACGATGGCAATCACGCGCACCTTGGGCTTGAGCAAAGCAATGGCGCGCATCGCGCCGATCATCAATGCGCCGCCGGCCATGTCGTACTTCATCTTCTCCATGTTCTCGCCGGGCTTGAGCGAGATGCCTCCAGAGTCGAAGGTGATGCCCTTGCCGACCAGGCCGAGAATCGGGCCATCGCTGATGCCCTCGGGCTCATAGCGCAGGACGATCAGCGTGGGCGGCTCGGCCGAGCCTTGCGCAACGCTCCAGAATGCGCCCATCTTCAGCTCGTGCAACTTTTCGGTGGAGTGAACCTCCCAGCCCAGACCGACCTCCGAGGCCATCTCCGCGGCGCGTGCCCCGAGGATAGTGGGGGTGAGCTTGTTGCCCGGCTCATTGACCAAGGAGCGCGTGAAGTTCTGGCTCTCGCCGAGGATGACACCCTCAGCCAGGGCGGCATTGAGCGCAGACTTGTCGGCTGAGGCGGGCGCGGCCACGGTGAATGACTCGATGCTCTGGTCCTTGCGGTCGCTGCGATACGTGTCGGGATCGAAGTCGCCGACAAAGGCACCCTCGACGGCGGTGCGGACACACGCCGCGAGGGGCAAGTTTTTTGGGTCGCTTTCGGGAAGGACAAAAACCAGCTCGTGGAGGCCGCGCGGCTTGAGGAAGCGAACGGCGGTTCCGGCGGCGGAGCGCACTTTGTCCGCGGAGATTTTGGCCTGCTTGCCGAGGCCTACGATCAGAAGGCGCTTGGCGGCGAGGCCGGCGGGGGCGTGCAACAGCACGGATTCGTTGAGGCCAGCCTTGAATTCGCCGCTCGCGAGCACGGCCTTGGCTGCGGCTAAAACGGCGTCGTCGTCGGTCAGCAGCGTAGGCTGGGGCTTGGCGTCGGCTTCCTTCGAGGTTTGGGTGTCGGCGGCCAGGACGGCCAGCACTTCGGTTTCGAATCCGGCTAGGGGAGCAAATGTCAGTAGAGTCCGCATATTGCTGATTATTTCATTAAGACACGCGGGTGTGGAAAGTTTGCAGACGAAATTCGTGATCTTCCATTCCCTCAATCGCAATGATATAGTTTGGCAAATGCGAAAATCTATCAGTAGTCTGGCGAATCAAGACCCGGGCAATTTTTACTATGTACTCTTCTTTTTATCGGGATTTCCAGCGCTACTTTACCAAATCGTCTGGCAGCGAACTCTTTTCACCCTTTATGGAATCAACATTGAATCGGTGACCATAATTGTTACTGTTTTCATGCTGGGCCTGGGGATGGGCAGTTTGGCTGGGGGCTGGCTTTCCGCGCGGAAGGGCATCCGCCTGCTTCTCGCCTTCGGACTGATTGAATTCTCGGTAGGCAGCTTTGGAGCGGCCTCGCTTTGGATTTTTCATCACATCGCTTTCTTCACCGCGGGAGCTTCGACCACCACGACCGGCCTAGTTTCATTTGCGCTACTGTTAATTCCGACGATGTTGATGGGCAGCACGCTGCCGCTCCTAGTGGAGCACTTCGTCCGCCGCACGGGGAATATCGGAGAGTCGGTTGGCCTGCTCTATTCGGTCAACACCTTCGGATCCGCCGCTGCCTGTTTTGCGGCCGCGTTGCTGCTCATGCGCCTGCTCGGCGAAGCAGGGTCGGTAAGGCTCGCGGTCTGCTTCAATCTGTTTGTCGGTGCTGCCGCATTGATTCTTCAGATGAGAGATTCCGCTCCCGCATTGCAGAGGCTGGCGCCCGAGCCTCGAAGGCATCAGGAGACCATTCAACTTTGGATCGGAATGATTCTTGCCGGCGTCACTGGCTTTATCGCGCTGGCCTACGAGATCGTCTGGTACCGCCTCTACTCCTTTGCTTCTGGAGGGTCGGCGCCGAGTTTTGCCTTACTGCTTGGCTTCTACCTGCTAGGGATAGCTTACGGTTCATTATCCGTGCGCGACGCATGCCTTCATAAGATCGATAACAATCTTCGCGGCACGCTTGCGGCCAGCTCCGTTGTTGTCATCCTGGGAACGATTGCCGCCTTTCTCGTTGGACCCGTATTGGCTCTGGGGTTAGCGCATTTCGGAATTGTGAATTTTTTCCTCGTGTTTGCCGCCGCGGCTCTGCTGGGAGCCGCATTCCCACTACTAAGCCATGCCGCCATCGATCCCGAGCACAACTCCGGCCAATCCATCAGCTTTGTCTATCTGAGCAATATTGTGGGTTCAACTCTGGGGAGCTTTCTGGTGGGTTTTGTGATTCTCGATCATTGGTCCACACGCGCTACATCGCTGCTTTTGCTCGGACTGGGCTTTCTAGCTGCCTGCGTGCTCGCGTTCCTCGCCGGTCCGAAGTCGCTGAAGAGCATCTTCATAGCCGGCTGCGCTGCCTGCCTGGCTCTCGCCCTGTGTTCCGGCTGGCTCTATTCCGGTCTCTACGAACGGCTGCTTTTCGAGACCTCCTTCAACAACAGCATGAAGTTTTCTGAAGTGGTGGAGAACCGGAGCGGCGTGATTGCTGTCTATTCAGCGCCCAGCAACTTTGGTTATCCGATCCAGACGGTTTACAGCGGGGGCGCGTACGACGGACAGATTCGGATCGATATGATGCACGATTCCAATCTTCTCTTTCGCGCCTTCGCGATCAGTGGTCTTCACCCGAGGCCGAAAACAATGCTCATCATCGGACTAGCCACCGGAGCGTGGGCTCAAGTCGTTGCAAATGATCCCGCGGTCGAGCAGATTACTGTCGTCGAAATCAATCCGGGCTTCCTCTCTCTGATCCGCAAATATCCCGAGGTCGAGAGCCTACTGCGCAATCCCAAAGTACATATAGCCACTGACGACGGCCGGCGCTGGCTGCTCGGCCATCCCGATCGCCGTTTCGATTTCATCCTGATGAACACCACGTGGAATTACCGCGCGAATACCTCCAACCTGTTGTCGACGGAGTTCATGAACCTCATGCGTGAGCATTTGAATCAAGGAGGAATCGCGTACTACAACACGACTTTTTCCGGTGAAGCCATGGCTACAGGAGCAAGGGCGTTTCCCTATGCGCTCCGCATCTATAATTTTCTGGCCGTCAGCGACAGTCCCATCATGCTCGACAAAAATCTTTGGAGAACGGCGCTCACTAACTATCAAATTGACGGGCATCCGGTCTTCGATCTTGGCAAGCCGGATCAGCGTGCGCGGCTGGAGGAGGTTCTGCATCTGGCGGACACTTTGGATCTTCCTGGCAGTCAACTCGAATCTCGCGCCAGCTTCCTAAGCCGGTGGAAAGGCACGCGGCTGATAACGGATGACAATATGGGAACGGAATGGGCCTCGATCTTCGGAAACCCGGGATCTTCCAGTCCGACCGTTTATTAGGTCTGGATAGGAGTTCGTGTTGATGGAGGTCGAGGACGGAGTGCCGCACATGAAGTTGCACCGCGCCTGTCTTGCTCTCGCTCTGCTGCGCAAGGCGACGGTCTGCACGACGGATTGCGCGTGAAAGGATATTGATCTGGAAATTGAGATTGAAGCAATTCGCTGAGGCTGTTCCCGAACAGGCCGGAAACCTTGCGCTGATACAATCGGAATGGCTGAAAAATCGGCCTATTTCAACTGGTTATTTGAGTGCGAATGAGCAAGAAGTTCGACAGATGACTCTACGGCTTTTCAATACCCTTACGGGTGAGATGGACTTGCTGACGCCCGCCGATGGCGAGGCTCTGCGGATGTATGCCTGTGGGCCTACGGTTTATGACTACGGGCACATCGGCAACTTCCGCACATTTCTGCAGGTCGATGTGTTGCGGCGGTTTCTCCGGCTGACCGGAACGCGCGTGCGCCACGTGATGAATATTACCGATGTGGACGACCGGATACTCAACAACGCGGCCGCGGCGGGGGTCTCGATTGGGGTGTATTCGGCGCGCTATGAGCAGGCGTTTTTCGAGGACATGGAAGCTTTGCGCGTGGAGCGGCCGGAGATCATTGCCCGCGCCACGGAGAATATTCCGCGCATGGTGAAGCTGATCGAGAAGCTGGCTTCGGCCGGAGCGGCTTATCAGGCCGAGGACGGGAGCTGGTACTTTCGCCTAGCGGCCTTTCCGGAGTATGGAAAATTAAGCAAAAAGGATTTGTCGGGAATGGAAGACGGCGCGCGCGTCGATCTGGACGAGTACGAGAAGGATTCGGCGCGGGATTTTGCGCTGTGGAAGGCGGCCAAGCCCGGCGAAACATCGTGGGAGACGGCGATTGGCCGGGGGCGTCCGGGATGGCACATCGAGTGCTCGGCGATGGCGATGGAGTATCTGGGTGAGAGCTTTGACTTGCACGCGGGCGGCGAGGATTTGATCTTTCCGCACCACGAAAACGAGATTGCGCAGAGCGAGAGCGTGACCCACAAACAATTCGCGCGGCACTGGATGCACGTGCGCTTTCTGCTGGTGGACGGACGCAAGATGTCCAAGAGCGAGGGGAATTTTTATACGCTGCGTGATCTGCTGCTGAAGGGTTACAAGGCGTCGGCGATTCGGCTGGCGCTGATCTCGGTGCCTTACCGGCATCAATTCAACTTCACGTTTGATGGGCTGGTGGAGGCAACGGCTGCAATCGAGCGGCTGCGGACCTTCAAGCAGCGTCTGGTGGCAGGGCAATTTGCGGCTGGGTCCTCCGCGGACGGCGAACGTTCTTTATTGCAAGCGGCAGTGGTGAAGGCGCAGGCCGATTACATCGCCGCGCTGAGCAACGATTTGAATACCGCCGAGGCTCGCGCGCCGATCTTCGATCTGATCCGCGCGGCGAATTCGGCGATGGACCAGAACCAACTCAAATCCAGCGACCGCGATGCGATTCTGGCGGTGCTGGCGAGCTTCGACGCAGTCTTCGATGTGATGGAAGATCGCGACGCCGAGCTGACGCGGCGAGCGCTGGAGTGGGCCGAGCAGGCGGGACGGCTCGATGATGTGGCTCCCGAGCTGCTGGCGCGTCAGGGGCTGACCGATGAAGCCATAGACGCGCTGGTGGCCGAGCGGACACTGGCGAAAAAGCAGCGCAACTTTGCCCGCGCCGACCAGATTCGCAACGAGCTGGCGGAAAAGGGCGTGGTCATCGAAGACTCCAAGGACGGCGTGCGCTGGAAGCGGAAGTAGCGGCGATGGAATTTGAA
>JBEKDX010000117.1:0-9648 GCA_050014135.1 Occallatibacter sp. | reverse complement strand
GGCGACCGGGGAGCGGGGATCGGATGCGGGCAAGATCTCGTGCGCTCCGTGACAGTCCCAACAGCGCGCCGTTTCCACATAGCCGCCCAGCGAGCCTAACTGCGAGTGAAAGGTATCTCGATAAGTCGAGAACTTATCTTTGTGGCACGAACCGCAGATGGGAGTGGACTGCATTCGGAAGGCCGCGGCCGTGGGCTGCTCGATGGCGTGCGCGGTGTGGCAATCAGAGCAGACCGGCGCGTTCAGATGGCCGGCCGCAACCGCCTTGCCATGCACGCCACCCATATAACTTGCGGTAATTCCCGCATGGCAGTTACCGCATGTATTGGGGATATTTGCCTTGTAAGTGGGGCTTAGCGGGTCCTTGTGACTCAATATGTGGTGCGAGCCATGGCAACTATTGCAATTAGCCGCTACCAGCAGACCTTCTTTGCTGAGCGCGAATCCGTGGATGGAGTCGATGTACAACGGATAGACATTGGGCAGGCCATGCTTTTTTGCCAGCGCATCGTTGCCGTGGCAGGCTCCGCAGGTGCGCGGAACATTGAGCGGATAGACCGCCGAGCGGGCATCGCTCTTGGGAAAGATGGCGTGTGCGTCTCCGTGGCAACTGGTGCAGGGATGCTCGGCCTTGACGGAGTGAACGCTTCCGGCGAGTCCCGCGGCTTGATCGGCATGGCAGCTCTCGCACTTGACCGGTGTGATCTGATCCGGATGCGGATACTCCTTGATGGTGGCGTGGCAATCACCGCACTTCAAGCCGCCGTGAATGCTCGAGCCAAACTTTACCGCATCCACGCCGATGCTGTGTCCGGAGGCGTCTTGAAGGCTTGGGTCTGCGTGGCAGGCGAGACAGTCGGTCTGCGCTGTTGCGGCGCATGGCGCTGCAACCACCAGTAGCATCGCTGCGAACGCAACCAGTATAAACGCGATCGAGGAAGCAATCTTCATGTTGGTTCCGATTGATCCTTACCAGCCCGCGGAGAAAGTCCGAATTGCAGTGAAAACTTCCCTCAGGGGCTAAAGCCCAGCAGATTCTATTGGCGTTATCGGAACGGCTGAAGCCGTGCCCTTTCAAAACCCGATTTTAACCACGAGCTGTTACGCTTTAGCTTGCGAAGGTTCGCGATCCCATCCGTAGCTGTTGCTTAGGATTTTCCGGCTAACATCCTGTCATATAGCCTGCGTTGCGTGATCGGAAGTGACGCCGGTCACAGAGCAAATGGCGTCTTCCAATACAGCAGGCAAACAATCGCGTTATCTTCACAATTGATTAGCTGCAACTTCCGATTTTGCGAAGCAGAGCGGCGAATACGCGAAAGTGATACAAGTCACATCCTGTGATGAGCTTGGTCAGGCACAATATGACCGCTGCTTGAGGACACATAAATGGCTACCGATACCCTACCGGAAATGAAAACTATGCTTACCCTTCCTGGCGACGCGGTGCGCCAGATTCAATGGCGTTTTGCGGACCGATTTGATTTGCAGATGCTGGTGCAGTCGGCGCGCGGCGTGGCGCGGGGAACCGTGGCGCGCCTGGTGGCCGCTGGCGAGCGCAACACCCACGAATGGACGCCGGGCAAGAACGGCATGATGGAGGCTTTTGACCGCGCAGGCGTGACAGCGGCCTTCATGGAGCCGGAAGAAGGCGGCTTCATCACAGGGCCCAAGAATCTGGCGTTGGCGCTGGCGGCCTTCGAGCTGGCCTGGGTGGACGGCGGCGCGGCCACGGCCAGCCTGGCTGGTTTTCTGGCTCTCTCGCCGATCCACGAGCGCGGCACGCCGGAGCAGGTCAACCGCTACAAGAGCCTGTCAGCGCCGCCGCAGCCGGGCGAGAATCGTGTACCCTGGCGCGGGGCATTCGTGCTGACCGAACCCATTCCCTATGTGGGCGTGGACACCGGAATGCTGAGCGGCAAGATGCGCATCGCCGAGTGGAAAGACGGCGAAGAGCCATGGCTCCAAGTAGACAAGCGCGGCCGCTTCATCACCAACATCGCCTTCGCCAACTTCGTCACCGCCGCGGTCGGCTCCGACGACCCGCGCATCAAGGGCAGTTGCATGGTGATTCTGGAAGAGACGGACGAAGGCATCTTCGATCACGGCACGCCGACGAAAAAACTGGTTCATCAACTCTCTTCGACCGGCGACCCGATCTTCAATTTGAAGGTGCCGGCCAGCCGCATTGTGGGCGGATACACCGTCAAGGACGGCGTCATTGTTCCCAACTTCAACCACGGCGAAGTGATCGAGTCGGTCTTTCGGCGCACTCGCGTGCCGGTGGGCATCATGTCGGCGGCCAAGCTGTTGTCTGCCATTGAGCCGGTCATCCGCTACCAGCGCGGGCGCTTCCGCGGAGCCGAGGGAACCAAGCCCGGCTCGGTGCGCTACGAGCAAGGCATTCAGCAGCGCGAGGACGCTCTGCACAGGCTGGTGGATGTTTGGGCGACTGGCGAAGCAGCCACCTCGCTGGGCTTTGCCACCGCGCGGCTCTTCGACGAGTTGGACCCTATCGAGAAGCAGAAGAACGCCATCCTGCAGGAGCGCGGCATCGGCGGCGGACGCGCTGAGCTGAAGGCGCTAAAGGAGAGCGAGCAGCACGCTATCGAGCTTCTCTCACTGAAGGCCGACGATCCCCGCCGCGCCGAGCTGGAAGCCGATCCGCTGGTGCAGTTTGTCTTGATGGACGCCGAGGCCAATGTGACCTGCCCGGCCACCAAGCTATGGAATACCGGCCACGGCACCAACCTGCTGCGCGAGGCCGTCAGCCTGATGGGCGGCTACGGCATCACCGAGGACTGCCCCGGCTTCCTGGGCAACAAATGGATGGACGCGCAACTGGAAGCCACCTATGAAGGCCCGGAGGCCGTGCAGCGCCGCCAGTTGACGGTGACCATGACTTCGGAGGTCTTTCTGGCCGAGTTCCGCGCCTGGACGGCCCAGATGCGACGCATTGCCTCCGAGAGGCCCGGAACCGGCGCTTGTACGCTGGCCTCGGCGATGCAGATGTGGCTGTGGACGCTGAACCATCTGCAAAAGGCCACCGATCCAGCGGGCGGCAAGCTCTATCACGGGCAGCGCCAGGGCGTGACCTTTATGCTGGCCGATGCGCTCTGCTGGCTGGTGGCTTCGCGCGCGCAGATTCTGGACGTTTTGGAATTGGAAGCTCGCGGCGCGGACGATCCGGTGGCAAGCGAAGGCCTGGAAGGCACCGTGCAGTTCCTCAGCGACCTTTGCCATACGCAAGCGGCGTCGGCGGCAGGCGAAATCTCGCGCATCTGCGCCGAGCTGGTTTTTGGTTACAACCCGCATCCCTGCTGGAGCGAGGAGAAAAACACCAACTGCTTCCTGGCTGGAGAATTGGACGAACTGGAAGTGACCATGCCGGGAATTTCGGCGATGGCTCTCGATGTGATGACCGATGATGGCGGCCACCCGATGAAGGCTGGACCCTGCGCCGCCTGCGCCGGCAACGACGAGTTCCTGCGCCTGCAAAACAAGCTGGCGAATTGCCTGAGCGGCTCGCGCCTGGCCAAGGACCGCGCCGCCGAGACAGTCGCCAAGGTGATGATCCCGGAGGCGCTGGATTATCCGGCATGAGAGCAGCTTCTAGCTGTTAGCTTTCAGCTTGTCCTTCGCAACAAATTGGGTGCTCCAGGTCTCGATTTTGAGACCTGGGAAACGATACAGTTCATATGCCCCTCCCTCACCGCGTCTTTGTTTTAGCGGCTAGGTTGGGATACAAAGAACCGAAATCGGCAACATCAAGACACTGGGATGCCACTCTATCCGCATTGATCCAGCGCTATTATCCAGGAGGCCCGCATGAGCGTTGCAGAATCGACAGCCCCGCAGATCGACCGCCAGACGATGGAAGTGGACATCGCCTGCGCAGGTTTTGGTCCAGCGATGGGCGGCTTTCTCTCCACGCTCACCCAGGCCTGGACTGCCAATCCCGCCGATCCGGCTTTTGAGAGCAATGTCACGCCGGGAATGCCGCTACAGGTTCTCTGCTACGAGCGGGCTGACGATATCAGCTCCGGCGTCAGCGGCGTGGTGACGCGCGGCCAGGCAATCCGCGCGAGCTTCCCTGCCCTCGATCCCGCCGAGATTCCCATGGCCGTCCCGGTCAAGAACGAGCGCGTGATGTACCTGCTCGACCCGATCGGCGCCAGCCGGCGCTCCTCGCTCTTGCGTCTGGGCGATTTCTTTCTTCGTTTCGGAGGGCGGCTCATCGGCGTCAAAGACTATGCCTTCACGCTGCCATGGACGCCGGCATTTCTCAACAAACATGGCGGGCTGGTGATGTCCATTGGTCAGTTCAACCAGTGGGTTGGATCGCAGTTGATGGCGGCGGGCCTGGTGCAGATTTGGCCGGGAACTCCAGTCAGCGAGCCGCTGATCACCGGTAAAAAAGTCGAAGGCGTGCGCTTGGCCGATCAGGGAGTGGACAAGGCCGGAAAGCCGACCGACGGATTCATGGCCGGAATGGAGATCAAGGCGCAACTCACAGTGGTCGGCGACGGCCCGGTCGGCGCGGTTTCGCAAGCGATCGACGAGCGCCTTGGAATGCCGAAGGGCCACGCCCGCCGCGAGTGGGCCTTGGGCATGAAGTTCGTGATCGAGCTGCCGGAGGACCACTCGAACCCAGAGACTCTCGACAAAAAGGCGCTGGCCAGGGATGCCATCATCAAGGACGTGGGCGAGAAGCCTTCGCCGCTGCAGCCCGGAACCGTCTGGCACAGCTTCGGCTACCCGGAGCCGGAGATCTTCGGCTTCCTCTACGTGCATCCAGAGCGGCTCGTTTCGGTGGGAATCTTTGTGCCCTCGTGGCTGCACAACCCCTCACGCACCGCGTATCGTTACTTGCAGCATTACATTCAGCACCCGGCTTTGTGGAAGTACCTGAAGGATGGAAGGCTGCGCTCGTGGGGCGCGAAGTCACTGGAAGAGAGCGGCAAGCACGGCGAACCGTATCTTTGCGGCGACGGCTATGCGCGCATCGGCGAAGGCTCCGGTTCAACGAATATGCTGACCGGCTCGGGTGTCGATGAGGCCTGGGCGACAGGCACGCAGCTGGGCGAGGCGGTGATCGAGCTGCTGCGCGCGGGCAAGCCCTTCACGCAGGAGAATCTGAATGCCACTTACGAAAAACGCCGCCGCGCAAGCTGGGTCGAGCATGGCGCACGCGAGGCTGAAAACGCACGGAACGGCTTTCAGGACGGCATCATAAAGGGCATGATCGGCATGGCTCTGGCCGGCCTTACGCATGGAAAACTCTCTCTGAGCTCGCAGCCACCCGCGGCGCACAAGCAGATTCACCCCACTGCTGCAAACTCCGCCGATGCGATCCAGTCAAAAGACGCAGCGAAACTGGCCTTTGCCGAGCGCCGCTCCTTCCATGATGCGTTGCTCACGGTGCGCGGCTGGCCGGAGATTCCCCTCGATGGCCGTTTACTGATCACGCAGCAGGATGCGCTGCTGATGGGCGGCAAGGTACAGGCCAATCCTGGCTTTGCCGATCACGTCACCTTCCGCAATGCGGGCCTCTGCCTGGCTTGCGGCCAGAAGACTTGCATTGCGATGTGCAGCGGCCAGGCGATCACGCTAGGCGAAAACGGCGCGCCCGCCTTCGAGCGGGAAAAGTGCGTCCACTGCGGCGCGTGCCTGTGGAACTGCGGCCAGTCGCCGGATGGAGAAGAATCCAACATCGAATTCCGCGCCGGCGCAGGCGGCCTGCACTCGGCGGAAAACTGAGCATCCTCGACTCATCGGCATGGCAGAATTATTCGTTCCCCATTCATTTTCTCAATGAGGATTGTGTGCCGTCAGTCTCGCAATGCGGAACATAAAAAACTAGAATATTTCTTGGAAAAACTATCTATGTCGTTGGTTAAATGATGGTTATGTTTGATTTGTGTCGCGGTTTATTGGCTCACTGATTCACGGCTCCACAGTAAAGAGGGGGGTGGGGGGTCCGTCGAGGCCACCGTCGTAGAAGGCGAGACCCGGGCAGTCGCTTTCGTTCAGGGTTTCGAGGAATCTCTCGACGAGCGCGGAGACCGAGGCGCCGCGCCGAAGCGCCCAGATTCGCGCCTCGATATAAATTTCATCGTGGATGGAAACGGTGAGGTTTTTCATGCTTCCCCTTCAATTCCAATTGTGCGCCAGCGGAGGATAATTTTCTGCAAATCGGGTTGTATGTTGTTTGCCGGTTGCTGCCGAGACAGGAATTGAGCAAGATGCTGCGAGGCTGGAAGTCCTTTACGGCCAGAAGGGCAAACGAGATCCTCGGTCGCGGCGGCGCGTTCTGGCAGCGGGAGTATTATGACCGGCTCATTCGCGATGGGGACGAGTTGCGGCGTGCCGTCCGGTATGTGGTGAATAATCCGGAACGAGCATGGTTGAAGGGGTGGAAGAGGGTTTGGACTATTGCCGGGGATAAATTCCCGGCCTGGGCTATTTTTGTTTTCTCCGGTCGGAAAAATTGGCAACTGGAGGTTCGTGGTCTCCCGCACTTCGCCAGAAACAAGCGAAGGATGGGGCACCGCAGGTCTTTCGACTCGCTGCGCTCGCTCAGGATGACAGGCAGTTATGTTGATCAGAATAAGGCCGGGCCTGAAGGCCCTACCAACGATCCACTGTATTCAGTGGCCTGAAGGCGACTGCTTCCTCCGTCAAAGCTGCGAAAAACAAACGCCGCTTGGGTCTTGCAATTCGCCTCAGGAGCTATATAATTCGCTGGAACCGTGCGGAGAAGAGATTCCGGTTCAGAGCAACCATTCCATCCTGCGAGCAAGTTCATTTGTTTCCACAATTTGCCCGCTTTCCACTCCCCCCACCGAACGATGTACAGGAGATTTCGTAATGAAATTCAATCTCAGGATTAATCTCTGTCGCTTCATCTTTGCCATTGCCGCGCTGCTGGTTGCGGCTTCTCCAATGCTTGAAGCACAAACAATTTCGGAGAGCCTTAGCTTGGCCAACGGCACGCTCAATTGGAGTCAAAAGCTTGAATCCGTCAATGCGCGCTGCGCCACCGAAGTTTACCTGGATTCCAACTTCACCTTCATCTACAACGGCGTTACGCAGTATCTTCCCGGCTCCGCAACCTACACGCAATCTCCCTATACCAGCACCTCGACGGCTAACGGCTGTCCTCTGATGAACCAGTCTCCGGCAAATCTTATGCTGAACGTGGTTGAAGGCGCTGTTGTCTGTTCGATTGACTTCCGCAATGGCGGAAATATCCCGGCTCCTACCATGGCTCCCACCTGGAGCTGCTCTTATCCCGGAATCATCGAGCCGAAGTATCAGATCGTCGGAGTCACCTATGCGCCGCCGGGCACCAGCAGCTATGTCAATTACAGCAACACACAGAGCGTGGGCAACACCTCAACCATCTCGCAGACCTTCAGCGACGATTTGGGATTCTCGATCTCCACTACCAACGGAGTCCAAATCCCCGCCGCCGTCGGCACCACCGCCGGTGTCAAGCTGACCTACACGCTCTCCACGGACTATACCCAGGGGTGGAACAACTCCAACACAGGAACCATCACCAAGTCCACCTCGATCGCCTACCAGACGGGGGGCACCCCGACAGAAAGTCCAGTCAACCATGACTACGATGTCATCTGGATCTGGCTGAACCCAGAGGTGCTGCTGACCTACGTGCAAAATAGCAACGGTGCGGCCAACGTTGTCTGGAATGGCTACGGCTTCGATCCCTCCGATCCGGCCTCCGGCCAACCCCCGGCCTCGGGCCCATATTATGGCAATCCGGATGTTGAACAGGTTATTGTTGGCTGCCTCAACGGCGACTTCCAGTGCCCCAGCACGCTGACCTGGCAGAACGGCGTGCAGGCTCCCGGCTCGTATGTGGTCTCAGGATCGCTTGCGCGCGGCTGGCAGTCCAGCGCCAACGGCTACGCTTGGCCTGCCGGCGAGTCCGCCGGACTCAGCTTCAATGAGGTCTGCGAGATTCTGAATACCGATCCGCTGGCCACAACGCCCAAGCAGTGCCCCGTGCAGAATAACTACACCGGGTTTGCCGGATACCCCTACAACACGGCCGATGGACGGTATTCCTGGGAACCGGAGATCAATCCTTTGAACTATCCCGTCGGCGGCGGAACCACAATCGACACATTGCAGCAGGTCGTTACGAATTCAAGCTCCAGCGGCGGTTCCTACTCCGTCAAGGTGGGATTTACCGCTTCGCAACAGTTTGGTGGTTCGATCTTCTTTGGATTAGGCAGTTCCAATACCACACTCACCGAGTCCAACACTTTCATCTGGACCCACACCTGGCTGAACACCCTCACCACAATTACTACTCTGTCCGATGCTCTTCACGTCTCCGGCCCGCCCATCACGCCGGCCTACTCCGGACCGGTGGAGTTTGACGTATACCAGGATAACCTCTTCGGTACTTTCGTCTTTGTGCCGGCCAACTAACCACCAGGCAAGCCGCAGCGGCGCATCGATCCGACTTCGGCTCGATGCGCCGCTGCCCTTCAGCAGCGCGCAAGTTCTTGTTCGTGAGTTTCTAAGAACTTATCCGTTCTGGGTATAGACGGCGAAGATGAGCCGCGATGAACGGCACAGCTTTTCGAGGTTCAGGGTGATACTTCAGTGCTGATGAACGGGCCAACTACCTGGAGGTTCGTGGTCTCCCACCCTTCGCCAGAAAGAAGCGAAGGATGGGGCACCCGGCCATACGCTAGGAAACGGGTATACCGAATGTTGCGCCCTTATCGCTTCCCTCGTTTAATTATGCTTGCCTTTCCACTCGGCGTAGGGGCCTTGGAAGTCTTCGATGGCGTCTTCGTGGAAGACCCAGAGGCGCGTGGCTACTTCGTCGATCAGGTCGTGATCGTGAGTTACTAACAGCACCGTGCCTTCGTAGCGCTGTAGGGCTATGTTGAGGGCGTTGATGGCTTCGAGGTCGAGGTGGTTGGTTGGCTCGTCGAAGATCAGGATGTTGGGCTTGGTGAGGATTAGCTTGCAGAAAGCCAAACGGGCTTGTTCGCCGCCGCTCAGAGCCTTGGTTTGCTTGTCGCCTTCTTCGCCGCTGAAGAGCATCTGGCCTAAAATGCCTCGGATGTCTTCAACGTGCGCGGCGGGGTTCCAGCGATGGAGCCACTCGGCCACGGTGAGGCCGTGTTCGATAGTTGCGCCGACGTCTTGCGGGAAGTAGCCGATCTGCGCTTCGTGGCCCCAGAAGACGGCGCCGTTGTCTAACTCGAATTCCTTGTCGGCGAGGCCGGGATAGTTATTCAGCAGGCTCTTGAGCAGCGTGGTCTTGCCGGCGCCGTTGCGGCCCATCAGGCAGATGCGCTCGCCGCGCAGGACATTGGCTGTGAATCCGTCTATGACTGTGCGGTCGCCATAAATTTTAGTGATGTGCTTGAATTCGAGGGCGTGCTTGCCACTGGGGCGGAGCTGGTCGAAGCGGATGTAGGGGCGGGCGATGTTGGAGCGGGCCAGGTCGTTGGTTTGCAGGCGCTCGACCTCCTTGCGGCGGCTGGTGACCTGCGAGGAGCGGGTTCCGGCGGAGAAACGGGCGATGAAGTCGTTGAGCTGGGCGATTTTCTTTTCGCGCTGGGCGTTTTGCGATTCGAGGGTGGAGCGGATTTGCGT
>JBEKDX010000116.1:0-9793 GCA_050014135.1 Occallatibacter sp. | reverse complement strand
GGTCTGGGCAACCTGGTCGCAGCAATCAACGGCGACCAAGCGGCTCTTGGCCTTACCGCATCGTTGAACGTGAGCAACGGCACGGTTGCTCTGACGCAGAACACGGCAGGCGCCGACGTTGTGGTAGCCGGCACCGGTCTGACGGACAACTACGCGACGCAATTCACCACGCCCGCATCGGGCAGCAACAGCTTTGGCGCCCAGTATATGGGCGGAATACTGACCTTGCACGACGGCGGCAACATCAACAACCTCGGCGGCAATCTCACCGGAACCTTTACGCTGGAAAACAATGATTTGGGCGGGAAGGGTGACATCACGGATACGTTTGTGATGGGCGGTGGCAGTGAGGTTCTTGCGGGCGACGGCGGCACGGTTACGGTTCTGGGCAACTCGCTAAACAGCCTGATTCAGGCGGTCAACGATGAGACGAACAATGCAGGCAGCAACCTGGACATCACAGCTTCACTGGACACCGCGAGCGGAGGCCTCTTCCTGCAATCGGGCAGCTTGACGACTACAGCAGTGACTGTGCAGTCCTCCGGCGCCAACCATACCCTCACCGATAACGTTACCGAGACGCCGACCGGCGGCACGGGCGGCAGCGCCAACGCGGCTGGGCAGGTGGTATTTGGCAATGCCGGGACGAATCTGTTCACCGATCCGGTTATGGGCACCATCACTCTGACCAACAGTAATAGCGGCAATCCGGAAAAGGCGACCTTTACCATGGATGGGAGCACCGGGCACACGACGCTCGGCGATCTTCAGACCCTGATCGACAATGCCGGCATCGGCCTCACCGCTTCGATTGGCGGTACGGGCTTGACGGTGGCAGTGTCGGGCGCCAACTACGGCAACAGCCTGTCAGAAACCGGCAGTTTGGCAGACGCGTTCGGTGTGAATCTGGGTGCTTCCACGACCGGCCAGCCCGCGGCAGCGGCGCAGAATGCCTCAGCCACAGTCAATACAACAGCCGGAAATACCATCGGCACCAGCGATACGATTGCCGGCAACCTGGTTGTGCAAAATGGAGCCGTCAAGCACACCTTCATCATGGGCACGGGAGCTGGCGATATCGGCGGCACCACCATCGGCGCACTGGCGCAGGCCATCAGCAATAACGTCGCACTCGGGGTTACGGCTGATGTGAACCCCGCCACGCACGCGCTGGAGTTGCAGGCAAACAATCCGGGCACAGTGCTCACCGCGACCTCCAATTTGAACGACACGGTGCCGGAGGCGGTGACCGGAAGTCAAAACATTGGAACCCTGAACACGCCTTCGACGACCACGTTGACGCTGGGCAGCGGGACAATCTCGTCCAGTGACACCATCACCGGCACAATAGCCCTCTCAGCTAACGGAAACAACGTGACCTTCACGATGGGAGCGACGGCGGCTCAGGCACTGAATTCCACGGCCTCCAATGTCTACATCAATGGCACGACGCTCACTGACCTGGAATCGGCAATCGACAGCAGCACCGGCCAGTACGGCCTCAATATCAGTGCGACACCAAACGGATCGAGCCTGGTGCTGTCTTCGATGGTGGACAACACCACCACCATTGGCGTGATCAGTAATTCGTTGTACGACGACTTCAGCAACCTGGCCTCGCAGGCCTCTCTGGGCACATTCGCCAACGTCAAGGACCAGGTCTCGGGAACGATCAGCTATAGCCTGGGCGTCACAACACCGGTGGCGAAGAGCATCCCCATCGCCGCAGGATCGAGCGTTCAGGATATGGTGAATACGATCAACGGCGCTACCAACAACCACCCGTATGGGGTTACCGCTTCGCTGATTCCCTCCGGCAACGGCACCTTCGAAACCGTGATGCTGACCTCGGACACATACGGCTCCGACGGACAGATTGAAGACACAACGGGGACGAGCTTCGTCGATAGCACGACGACCGCGACTCTCAGTTACAAGGCTGGCAACGCGTACGATACCGGTCTGTCAGGCGGCACCATCTCGTCCGGCACCGCGATCTACGATTCATCGAGCGGGCAGAGCAACTCTCTGGCCGGCGAGGCGGAGATTGTCTCCAACAGCAACGGGTCAAGCGGGGTGGCAACCATCAGCTACTCGGATGGCGCGGGCGAAGCACTCAACTCGACCGACCTGACCAGCCAGACCGATGCAGAGACCGCGCTGAACGACCTCAACGTAGCCATCAGCGATGTGGCGGCGCAGGATGGATACATCGGCGCGCAGATCAATACGCTGAATTCGATCAGCCAGGTGATGAGCACGCAGCAGGAGAACGTGGTCTCGGCGCAGAACGCGATCCAGGCTACCGACTACGCCTCGGCGACCTCGAATATGTCCAAGTACGAGATCTTGAGTCAGACGGGCATCGCCGCATTAGCGCAGGCTAACAGTGTGGAGCAGGAAGTGACCAAGCTCTTGCAATAAAGGTTTAGCACGATTGCTTTAACTTCAAGACAACCCAGGGACGGGCGGCGGCAGGGGGAGACCCTTGCCGCCCATTTTTTTGAAAGATAGAAGATCAACGAAAGGGGTTACTCACCCGAAGATTTCCGAAGCGCTGACCGTGCTGTAGATCCTCCGTAAATAGATAATCGCATCGCGCCTGGATAGCAGCAGCGACAATCAAGGAGTCGTACCACGATATTCCACTTTGCGCGTGGAGATGCAATGCCTCTGCGTACAGCGCCTGGGACGAATGCACACTGAGCAATGGGCGGAAGACCGTGATCAGATATTGCTCGGCGTCGGCTGCTTGCATCGGTTGAGAGAAGCGCTTCAGGGCTACATTGAAGAACTCCTGCACAACCTGATAACTGATGACTCCCTTTTGCGTCGTCAGCGCTCCGCGGATGAGTTGCGCGGCTTTTGCCGATTTTGCGGCGGCGCCTTGATCGAAGGAATAGACGAAGATATTCGTATCCAGAAAGAATCTATCGCTCATTCAATTCGTCCCTGCTGAAGCGCCGGCCCGCATTGACGTGCTGCATACGCTGCATCAGCGCATCGAAGCCCTGGGCGTCTCCCGCACTCTGAGAGAATTGCCCAAGCCATTCACGGAAGGCCTCGTTGAGGGTTCTGCGCTGCTCGCGTGCAATCAGGCGCGCCCGCTCAATCAGATCCTCGTCGGCGCTGAGAGTGATATTTTTCATACGAGAACAGTGTACACTGTTCTCGTGCACTTGTCGACCACCTGCGGTGGGACCAGACGCTCGCTGATCGCTCGCAGTGCTTCCTAGCCAGGAACCAGATGACCGTCTGAGGCTAATAGTCTCGCGGACATTCAAGATTCAAAGCGGTGGGTAGGGGTTCGTCGTTTCCCAGGTCCCAAATCTCATTATTCCCACACAATCGCTTCCTTCTCTGTTTTCTACTCCCACACTACTCCCATTCACCCGTACTCAAATACTCGTGGATGGAAGCCGCGGCCGTGCGTCCCGCGCCCATGGCTTGGATGACTGTGGCTCCGCCGGTGACGATGTCGCCGCCGGCAAAGACGCCGCGCTTGCTGGTGCGCAGAGAGTGATCATCGGCGACAATGTAATTCCATTTGTTGGTGGCTAGGTCGGGCGTGGTGCTCTGGATCAGCGGATTGGCGGTGGTGCCGACGCCGATGATGGCCACACTCGCGGGCAGCACAAACTCGCTTCCCTTGATCTCGACCGGACGGCGGCGGCCGCTGGCGTCGGGTTCGCTGAGTTCCATGCGCACGCAGCGGGCACCGGTCAGCCAGCCTTTTTCGTCGCCGAGAAATTCGACGGGATTGGTCAACATACAAAACTCGATGCCCTCTTCGCGGGCGTGCTTGACCTCTTCGGCGCGGGCCGGCATCTCAACGTCAGAGCGGCGATAAACGAGCGTCGCAGTGCGCGCGCCCAGCCGCCGAGCGGTGCGCACTGCGTCCATCGCGGTGTTGCCGCCGCCCACCACGATCACATCCTTGTCGCGGCAATCGTAGACCGGCTCGTCGAAGTCAGCGTTATAGGCGCGCATCAGGTTCACGCGGGTGAGAAATTCGTTGGCCGAGTAGACGCCGTTGAAGTGCTCGCCGGGCACATTGAGAAAGACCGGCAGGCCCGCGCCGGTGGCGACGAAGATCGCATCGTAGTGCTCGTCGTTCATCAGCTCGTCGATGGTGACGCTCTTGCCGACGACCACGTTGGTCTCGAAGTCGACGCCCATGCGGCGCAGGTTCTCGACCTCGCCCTTGACAATGGTTTTGGGCAGGCGAAACTCGGGAATGCCGTAGACCAGTACGCCGCCCAACTCATGCAGCGCCTCGAAGACGCGCACGCGATGGCCCTTCTGGATCAGGTCTCCGGCGGCGCTCAGGCCTGCCGGGCCGCTGCCTACGATGGCCACACTTTTGCCGGTCGCGGGCGCGTTAGCGGGCAGTCCCAGCTTGCCGCTGGCCCGCTCGAAGTCGGCGATAAAGCGCTCGAGGTTGCCGATAGCTACCGGCGTGCTTTTGCGACCCAGAATGCAGCCGCCCTCGCACTGATTTTCCTGCGGGCAAACGCGGCCGGTGATGGCCGGAAGCGCGTTGTCCTCGCGCATCTTGGAGGCCGCGGCGAGAAACTCGCCGGCACGAATCAGGCCGACCACATCCTTGATCTTGACGCCCACCGGGCAATCGACGATGCAACCCGGCTTGGCGCATTCGATGCAACGGGAGGACTCGGCCAAGGCGTCGGCCTCTTCCAAGCCGAGGTTCACTTCTTCAAAGTTGCGGCTGCGCAACTGAGCATCGCGCTCGGGCATATGCCTGCGCAGGATATTCATGCGCTCCTTGACCGGGAGAACATTCATCGCAGAGCGTGGAAGAGGTTTGATTTCAGACATACTGTTTCTCTCCGGCAGCCAGCTCTTTGCGAAGCTCGGCCACTTCTGCTTCCTTGTTCAGCTCGAAGCGCTTCAGCGACTCGAACTCCTTTTCGCGATACATGGCGTTGCGCTGCATCAGCACCTCGAAGTTAACCATGGAGGCGTCGAACTCCGGCCCATCGACGCAGGCGAATTTGCTCGTCTTGCCGAGCAGCACGCGGCAGCCGCCGCACATTCCTGTTCCATCCACCATGATCGAGTTCAGGCTGACCATGGTTTTGATTCCCAGCGGCGTGGTCACTCGCGCCACCGCGCGCATCATTGGCGCCGGACCGACGGCAAGCACAAAGTCGATTTTGCGCCCGGCGGCGATCAGCTCGTCGAGCTTCTTGGTCACCAGGCCCTGTTCGCCGTAGCTGCCGTCGTCGGTCATCATGTAGGTTTCGTTGCTAGCCGCGCGCACTTCGTCTTCAAAGACGACCATATCGAGGTTGCGCGCGCCTTCGATGAAGACTACGTGATTGCCGGCGGCCTTGAGCGCGTTGGCGGTGGGTAGCGCCATGGCGGTGCCCACGCTGCCGGCCAGAATCACCGCGGTGCCGTAGTGCTCGATCTCGGAGGGCTTGCCGAGCGGGCCGACGATGTCGAGAATCGAGTCTCCCGCTTCGAGGCAGTTCAAAAGCGATGTGGTCTTGCCGATTCCCTGCACCACAATCGTGACCGTGCCTGCTTCGGGGTCAGAGCATTTGATAGTGAGCGGAATGCGCTCGCCTTTGTCACGAAGGCGCAGAATGATGAACTGGCCCGGCTTCTGTTTGCGGGCGATGCGCGGCGCCGCGACCACAAACTGCTTGATGTTGAGGCCGACATTGCGGGCTTCCAAAATCTTGTACATAGAGGAAAACCTCCGATTTTGCCGGGGCTTACGCCTTCCGCGCGGTCAACACTTGCGAAAAAGCGAATCCCAATCCAATGCGCAAGCGAAATCATCGCCGGCATTCAGGATGATTCATTTGTCCGGGGTGGGGATGTGATACGAATCACCGGGAAGCGGATTGGGACGGTTTGATTTTGGCTAAGTACCTGGAATGCTTGAACTCACTTGTGATCTGCGATCGCAGATGATTGCTCAGGCGCTGGCCGCGACGGCTCTCGAGGGTCTTCCGCCTTTGGCGCCGTTTGCCTGGGCAGCCTTGCGCTTGGCCTCGGTTTTTGCCTTGCCGCCTTTTTTGCCCAACTGCGCCATCCAGCGGCGGTTTCCATAGACGCCTTCGATGAGGGCGGGAACGTACAAATCGACGTCGAGCTGGGGAAAGCTGATGCCGGTTCCACCGCCGAGCAACTCGTAGTTCTGAAGTTGCTTATGTGAGGCGTTGCCCAACCCCTGCACATCCTCGATAGGCAGCACCAGCCGGCGCTCGTTGCTGAGTCCGACGATCAGTAATTTGAGGTCGGGAATGTGATGGACTGTCCGCGCGCGCGGGTCGTTGTCGTGCAGCTTTGCCCTCTCTAGCGCGGCTGCGATTTCGGCATCCGTCGTGATGACTTCATGCCAGCCATGATGCTTCTCCCAAAGAAAAACCAGTTCGTCGAAATGCCTCGCGGCTGCTGTCAGTACGTGGCGCGCATCGGCTTTGCTTCCGTTGCTTGGACGGATGGCGTCTGTTCGAGCCGCAAGCGAAACCTTGCCGTCTGGGCGAAGATCGACAATCACCTCCACGTCAGCATGAAACCATGCACGTGCCGAGGCTGATGGTCCATCGTGTATGCCGCAAACCTGACGCCATTGAAGCGGATCGAACCCATCTATAGCTATAATAACCCAAGCTCGTTGGGTTAGAGGCGAGAAAATGTAAACCATTTTGTTTGTGTTTGGTACAAAAGTGCGCGGAGTCGATCTCGGCTCACTTTCCGGCTTCTAAATCCTGCTCGACCTGGGCCTCCATGCCGGGGAGGATGGCCCGCATACGCTCGAACTCCGGGTTGCCGTGGAGGGGTTTCAGGCGGGGATCGGCCAGCATCTGAAAGAACAAGGGGCATCGTGCCTCATCCACCAATCGCAGTTCGGCCAATGCGGCCTCATACTCTCCCAGAGCGACGTAAGCGGCGGGCGTGAAGCCGCGCACCACATAGCGTTCCCTGCCCAGCCATTGCAGCCGTTCGAGAATCTCGCGGGCCTCATCATGGCGTCCGGCGCAGGCCAGCGCATAGGCATGAACCGAGGTGCCCAGATCGAAGTGCGGCAAGCGCCGGGCAAGCCCCTGCGCCAGTTCAATGCCTAGCTCCGCCTCGCCGTTGAAGGCAAGAATTGCCGATCCATAGAGGCCGGTTCCCTCATGGTTGGGAAACTGCGCGATACTTTTGCGGACCTGCTCGATGCTCTCGGCACGCTGCCCATTCAGATGGAGCGCCCAGGAGAGGCGGTCATGCAGCCAGGGCGAAAATGGATCAATCTGAATGGCCGCGCGCAGCAGCGAAATGGCCTCGGCAAAACGATGGCGGCTGACGGCGAACATCGACCGAGCGCGCGTGGTCCAGGGATCATGAGGCAAATGCGCGCTGAAGGAAAAAGCCAATAGCGCCTCGGGCAGGTTGCGGTCGAAGTGGAAGTAGACCCAGCCCAGCGCGGGCAACAGTGTCTCGGCCCGGCGGGGAAGATCGGGAATCGATTCCGCCATGCGGTGCACATACTCGGCTGAAGCCGCCGGAGACATGAAGCCGAAGAAGGCCTCGGTGGTGCACAGATGCGCCAGATCGACCTTTGCGGAGATTAGCGTGGGATCCAGTTCGATGGCGCGCAAGAGATGTTGCAGCCCGTCCTGCATCCGGTGGCGATGCAGGGTCTGCCATTCATGGTGGCCGCGCAGGAAGGCGTTGTAGGCCTCCGCTTTCCTTGAGCCATTCTCCTCTTCGGCCTCGCTGGCGGCGGCGGAGATATGCGGGAGGGCGTGATTCCATCCCGTTGCCCCGAGCTCGTCGCCGGGAAGATCGGCGCCCAGGCGCCAAACCAGCCGGCGCATCAACTCCGCTTCCAGCCCGCTTGCACCGCTCTGCGGCGCCAGCAGGTCTTCGACCCAGATTTGCGTGCCGTCCTCGACCCGGATCATCTCTGCGCGCAGCCGGTAATGGGAGGCGAAGGCCTGCAAGGCGCCGGTCAGCACCAGGTCGGCTTTGAGTTGTTCGCCGATCTGCTGAGCTGTCAGTCCGCGCTGCGCCAGATGGAAGACCGAATCCCTCGCCAGTACGGCTACAACCGGCTGACGCACTCCGGTCAGGCTGGCAATGGTCTCTTCGGCAATCGCCTCTCCAAGATATTCCGGAACCTGGTAGCGGGTGGCGAAGGGCATGATGGCCAGGCGCAAAAGCGCTCCGGAGGGGGCAACACTGGGCCGCCGGATCTCCGCCGTGAAGCGATAGCCGCGCTTGTAAACCGTCTGGATGCACGCCTCCGGCCCAAGCCTCGCGCGCAAGCTCGACATACACTTGGGAACGCTGTCGGCGGTGACGTGCACATCGCCCCACAGGGCATTCTTCAGTTGCAGAGGAGAGACAATCTGGCCGCCGTGCTCGAGCAGGAGGCGCAACGCCGCCAGTTCCTTGGGAGGCAGGTGAACCAAAGTCTCGCCTCGCCACAGCGAGCTATCGGCATCCAGTCGAAAGCCGGCAAAGGAACAGGCCGAATCAAACCCCCGGCGACCAGCGTCCGCAGCCGGGAAGTCCGGTTGTTGCGCACTGAGTGAAAGGGGGGCGGGTTCTTTCGACGAAACCAACGCGCTTCCTCGAATCCTGAGCAATGCGGTTGCCGCTTCCTGCCTACTGAGCAAGAAGAAGGTCAGCCGAACACAATGGTCGCGGGAATCTGCGTGGTGAAGACCCAGGGAAAAAGAAAAGCAGTGCTTCCAGCGAATCTCTCTGCTGCAATGAGCCCAGTATCTTTCTGTGACGTATAGATTATCCGCCTTTTTATAGGAAGCTGGAAGGATAATGTCTAACTTCTTTGAAGTTTTTTTATGCGTAGAGTAACGAGTTGCGGGTTCCCAAGTAACCGTAAGTTATCACTACTTTTGAGATTATCCACATTACGTCCTTGGGCGCAGATAGAGCTACTGATGCGAATTCGGTTTCAGATAATATCTCTCAAGAATCCAGCCAGAGCAGCCGGTAATTCGCGAAGGAATCCGGCGGACAGGTTTCAGGAAAACTTCCAGGATTCGTGAGCAATGCCCGACCGGCGGCTGGCAAACTAGAGCAAGGGAGTTTGCCATGCCAAAAACTGTTTCCTACGCCCACTGGTCTCTTGAACCATATTGCATCGGGATGAAGCTGCGCGCGTTGCGCACTCAGAAGCGGCTGACGCTTTCGCGCCTGGCGGCTGAAACCAAGCTATCCACCGCGCTGCTCTCGAAGCTGGAGACCGACCGCATGATTCCCACGCTTCCTACGCTGGCCACTATCTGCCGGGTCTACGGCGTGGGTTTGAGTTACTTCTTCTCCGAGCCCGCCAAGCATACACTCTCGATCACGCGCAAGGCGCACCTGCAGGGCAACAGCCGCGGACTGGAGTCAGTGAAGTACACTCCTCTGAACGCGCCCTCTGAAGGCGCACGGCTGACGGCGCGGATGATCGAGTTTCCCGCTGGCGGAAGCTCGTGCGCCGCCGACGCCTGCCGCGACTCGAGCGTGCTGATCTACGTGCTGGAAGGGAAGTTGCAGTTGGATGCCGGCGGGATGCACGAGCTGCTGGATGCAGGCGATTGCGCCTGCGTAGAGAGCGAGATCGCGATGGCCTGGAGCGCGGCGGGCAAGCACCGCTGCCGGATTCTGGCGGTGGCCCCGGCGAACTGGAGCGCCGAAGGCTGACTTGCCGGGTGTAGTGTGAAGATACAAAGCCCGAACAATTTCGTGTTTTTTGCAACCTGCAATGCTGTGCGTTTTCTGAGTTGCAAGCTGCTGTCGGGGTATCCCGCATCTG
>JBEKDX010000115.1:0-9850 GCA_050014135.1 Occallatibacter sp. | reverse complement strand
GCCGTGGTGACGATTCTTCCCAAGCAGCATGGAGAGGCGCTCGCGAGCGTCTCGCAGCAAGCCTTGAGCCTCAAGGTGAACGGAAAACCAGCCACCATCACTAGCTGGGCGCCGTTGAGCGAAGCCAACGACAGCCTGGAGTTGGTGATTCTGATTGATGGTTCGGCGCGTTCCACGCTGGGAAATCAACTGGACGACATCGCGCATTTCGTCAACAGCCTTCCGCCAAATGCAAAGGCGGCGATTGCCTATATGCAGAATGGAATCGCCTATTTTGCCGGGCCGCTGACGGCGAATCACGTCCAGGTGCTGCAAGCGCTTCATCTACCTGGCGGCTCGCCCGGTTCGAGCGCCAGCCCCTATTTCTGTATCTCCGATCTGGCCAAGCGCTGGCCCTCGACAGATCGTATGGCGCGGCGCGTAGCGGTGCTGGTGACCGACGGCGTGGACAACTACAATCTGCGCTATGATCCCCAGGATCCCTATGTCGAGGCTGCGGTCAACGATTCAGTTCGCGCGGGTCTGGTCGTCTACATGATCTATTGGCAGAACCAAGGCCTGCTCAGCCGTACCGCATACGAGAACAACGCCGGCGAAAACCTGATGCTGCAAGTGACCGATGCAACCGGGGGCAAGAGCTTCTGGGAGGGTTTTGGAAACCCCGTTTCCTTCCAGCCGTATTTCGAGGAGCTGACGCGGCGGCTGCAGAATCAGTATCTCGTCGGCTTCTCCGTTCCGTTGAACGGCAAGCCCACGGCAGAGAATTTGAAGCTGAAAGTCAGCGGTGTTGTGGCTGAGGTCGTTGCTCCACAGCAGGTCTTTGTCAGCCAGGCCGGCGCGGCGCAATAAGTATTCGTGGAGCGTGCGCGAAGGCGGAGTGATCCGCGCTATGCGCGGGTTAGTTGATTTATGGGAGCCCCACCTTCGCCGCGTTTTTGTTTTTGCGGTTAAGGTGGGATACCTGCAGCTATAGCTTTTTATTAAGCGTCTTCGCCGCTCTCTTCCGCCTCAGCGGCCAGCGAAAGTCCAGGCTCCAGCTCCGCGACGCCCGCGCTATCCAGCAGATTTCGTGGAATGGATTTGACTGTTCTGATGCCGAGATGCTTGAGCATCTCCACTTGACGAATTAGGTTGCCGGGGCCGCTGCTTAGCTTACTCTTTGCATCTTCGTAGCTTTCGGCGGCGCTGCGTAGGTTTTTACCGATGGCCTCTATATCCGCTACAAAGCCGGCAAACTTTTCATAAAGCGCAGTGCCTCGCTTTATTACATCCTTCACGCTTCGAGCCTGTAACTCTTGCCGCCAGAGGTTATCGACAATACGAATGACGAACAGAAGAGTCGTCGGGCCGACGAGCAGAATATGTCTCTCGTATGCGTAATGCCATAGCTCCCCGTCATCATGGATCGCAACTAGAAAAGCTGGTTCAATGGGAACAAACATGACCACAAAATCGGGCGATTCAATCGTCTGTAGCCGCTGGTAATCCTTGGCGGCCAATTCGTCAATGTGCTTACGGACGCTTGAAAGGTGTTTCTTGATCGCTGGTTTGCGCTCAGCATCCGACTCTGCCTTGACGGATTCATAGTAAGCAGTCAGTGAAACCTTACTGTCGATAATGAGGTTTCTGCCACCGGGCAAGTTGATAATAATATCCGGGCGTACGCGGCGCTGTTTGCCTCCTTCATCTCTGGAGTCTGCTTCAACTGTTTGCTGCAAGCGATACTGAATGCCTTCGCTAAAACCAGCGAGTTCGAGCAGATCTTTAGCGATATCTTCCCCCCATTGGCCCTGATCACTCGATGATCCAACCAATGCCGTGGTAAGGTTATGGGCCTCCTGCGACAACTGCTTGTTAAGGCCATTAAGATCGCCAATCAAAACTTCCATCTTTGTGACTCCGGTCTTCGAGTCGGTCTGTGCCTGCTCCACCTTCTCGCGGAAATCCTTGATCTGCTCGCGGAGCGGATTTAGGAGCGTTCCGAGTTCTGTCTTGTTTGTTTCAGAGAAGGTTTTGGACTTTGTTTCTAAAATCTCGCCAGCGAGAGCTTGGAACTGATTTGCCAAAGTCTGCTTCGCCCCTTCCAGAAGCGCGATCTTCTCTGCCATGCTCTGGCGCTCATTCTTCAGTTCGGTCTCCAACTCGCGGATGCGCGATGCAGTCTGGCTTTCAGTTGATACTTTTGCCTGCAATTCTGCGCGCAATCCATCCCGCTCAACCGTTAACCGCGAAATCGTCGTTTCCCGCTCGCACGCCAGCGATTCAAACCCCGCTCGCTCGTCCGATTTGGCTTTGGCGAGTATCAGTTCGTCCCGTACGGATTTCAGTTGCTCCTTTTCAGCTTGGGCGGAACGGTCCCTCTGCCAAAACCCCAAGGCCACTCCCAGAAGCGCGGCAATCATTCCAATCAATAAATCCTGCATCGTTCGCCCCTTTTTCCTGTTTCGCCTAATATACGCCTTCGACCGTCGTTTTTTCAGCCAATTTCGGCAAGTTTTCTACTCCCTGTTCTTTGGCCCCTGTTCCCTGCCTTTACACACCCCGGCCCGCCCGGTAGACTTGAAGTTTCGGGGCCATGCGCATTTTTTTGGCGTAGCGGTTGTCTTCCCCTGCCGCGAGCCGGTATGGTAGTTACGCAGAGTGAACAGGCAAATCCCGGAGATATTCCCAAGTTCTGAAATCATGAGGAGAAATGCGAATGGCTGTTGAAGAGAAAGTCAAATCGATCATCGTCGAACAGTTGCAGGTGGACGAGGCCGAAGTCACCCCCGGCGCCAGCTTCCAGGAAGACCTAGGCGCGGATTCACTGGACGTTGTCGAGCTGGTCATGCAGTTCGAGGAAGCCTTTGATATCGAGATTCCCGACGAGGCCGCCGAGAAGATCAAAACCGTCAAAGACGCCGTCGATTACATCGAAAAGAACGCGAAAGGCGGCAAGTAGCCCTTGAGCCGCCGAGTCGTCATTACCGGCCTGGGGCTGCTCTGCGGTGTGGGCAACACCGCGCCCCAGGTTTGGCAACAGCTCTTGGCCGGCGCCAGCGGCATGGGGCCTATTCAGGCCTTCGATGCCACTGGCTTTTCGACCACCTTCGCCGCCGAGGTCAAGAACTTTGACCCGCTTAATTTCGTGGACAAGAAAGAAGCGCGCAAGATGGGGCGCTTCATCCACTTTGCCTTTGCCGCCACCCAGGAGGCTCTCGCCCAGTCAGGTCTCCAGATCACCCCGGAGATTGCCGACCGGGTGGGTGTCTTCATCGGATCCGGTATCGGCGGCTTCGAGATCATCGAGCGCGAACACGCCAACCTCATGCAGGGCGGACCGCGCAAGATATCGCCCTTCTTCATTCCCGCTGCCATCGTCAACATGGCTGCCGGCCAGGTGAGCATCCGCTATGGCGCCCAGGGGCCGATATCGGCCACTGCCACGGCTTGCGCTACCTCGTCCAACGCTATCGGCGACTCGGCGCGCATGATTGCGCACGGTGACGCTGACGTGATGATCGCAGGCGGAGCGGAGGCCGCGGTCACGCCGCTTTCAGTCGGCGGATTCGCCGCCATGCGCGCGCTCTCCCAACGCAACGACGAACCGACCCGCGCCAGCCGTCCCTTTGACAAGGACCGCGACGGCTTCGTCATCGGCGAAGGAGCCGGCATCCTGATTCTCGAGGAGCTGGAGTTCGCCAAGGCGCGTGGTGCAAATATACTGGCCGAGATTTTAGGCTACGGCATGAGCGCCGACGCCCATCACATCACCAGCATCGCGCCCGAGGGCATGGGTGCGCAGCGTAGTATGAGAGCCGCCCTCAAGGACGCTGGCATCAAGCCGGAAGAGGTGGGCTACGTGAACGCTCATGCCACCGCGACTCCGGCCGGCGACGGCAACGAATCGCAGGCTATCGAGGCGGTCTTCGGCGAACACGCCCTGAGCCACAAGCTCAAGGTCAGCGGCACCAAGTCCATGCATGGGCATCTGCTGGGCGGCGCTGGCGGATTGGAAGCCGGCATCACCGTCCTGGCGCTGCAGAACCAGATGCTGCCGCCTACCATCAACCTGGAAAACGTCGATCCCGAGTGCCATCTGGACTATGTGCCCAACAAGGCCATCGCCCACAGCTTCGATATCGGCCTGTCGAATTCCTTCGGTTTCGGCGGCATCAACGCTTCGCTGATTATGCGCCGCTGGACGGAGAAGAGCAGCTAGCTTTTTGAACTTTTGTTATACCAAACATGGGTTCCCAGCTCCTGATACTGAGACTTGGGAACCCATCCGCGCTTTGCAGATAATTATGGCCCAGCCGATACAATAGAGAGAGTGGATGATTTTATCCTCATGAGGTAAAGAATCGTGCCGCTATATGCCTATCGCTGTACCCAATGTGGCCACCGCTTTGAAAAAATTCAGAACTTCTCCGCCGCGCCGGAGCTTGTCTGCCCCAAGTGCCACGGCGTGCTGGAGCGCCCGCTGACCGCGCCACGCCTGCACTTCAAGGGTGCCGGTTTTTATGTGAACGACTACGCGGACAAGAGCGCCGCGTCCGCCTCTGAATCCAACTCTGAATCTGCCTCCATCTCCGCTGCCGCCGACTCCAAGCCCGCTTGCTCTGGAGACTGCGCCGCCTGTCCTGCCGCCGCGCCAGCCAAAAGCGGCACCTCGGCGGCAAGCTGACAATCGTTCTGGATTTCTATGCGCTTGTTGTGGACTGCATGAACGTCTTGGCTGCCCTGGGCCGCAGCAGCAATACCGCCGAAACTCCCAATGAGAAATTCTGCGTGAATATCTCCAGGATGTGATCGTAACGCTGCGCCGTCACCATCATCGTGCTGGGCGCCAACAATGCCGCGCAGCCTCCTCCGAGCCACAGGATCGTGCCCACGGCCATAGCCGCCTTCCATCGCGGCAGCCGCAGCGAGTAAATAACCGGTAGCATCGCCAGAACCATCAGCGTACCCCGCGCAAACTGATAGACCCAAAACCACGAACCCACATGAGCCATCATCTCCTGAGCGTGCGGATAATACTGCTTGGTGAGAAATGTGTAGGTGATTCCGCCGAAGACAACATAGTAAATCATATAGAGCAGAGCGCTCAACAGCACCATTGGAATTGTCACCGCCGTCGAGCGGCGCGCGACGATCGCTGGAGTAGGCTCGGTAAGCTTGAGTTTCCATGCCAGCACCGCCAGCACCGCTGCCACCAGAAGATGGCTCCCTGCGCTGCCGGCTATCTCGCGCAGCATATGCGTCATCTTTTCCGGATAGAATAGTATGGCTTCGGAATACGTGCATACCACTCCGACCACCACCAGGGTCAGCGCAATCGCGCCGAATTGCGCCAATGGATGCCGCGGCCCGAAGCGCGCCACCGGCACAAATGCGGCCGACAGCACGACGCCCGCCAGCAGCCACCATGCGAAATGCCCATTACCCAGAGCGAAAACCGTAAAGCACAGCCCGCCCAGCAGACAATACAAGCCAATGCGTAGATTCATTTCCGATTCCTCTTTCTTCGAACGTAAAATGCCACGGTTGATCTGGCCCAGCGAAGCCGAGCTTCATACACTTGAATTCCGCACTCCAAAGCCAGCCGCGCGGAGAGTGGCATCTCACGCCTATGCTCGTCAAGGAACTGGTAAAGGCCGGGAAGATAGCCGGCAACTCGATCGGCAAATTCGCTCAAAAAAACTTTTGCCCGCTCCTCGCCCATCGTCTGGTCCATGAAGGCAAAGCGCAGCATCAGTTCGTCGATGCGGCGAATCACTTCGTCGGGCGTCACCGGCTTCCTGAGCCATGCTTTGAAGGCGGCCAGCCCTTTTGGGGTGATCCGATAGACGCGTCGCTTGCGCAGGCTCGATGACTCTTGAACGATTCCCCGCGCCAGCCCGCGCGCTTCCAAGCGGCCCAGTGCCGGATAAATCGCGCCTGGGCTGTCGCTGAAGGTGCCCATCGCCGTGGACGCGAAGACCTTGCGCAGATCGTACCCGGACATCGGCTGCTGGTGAATCAGCCCCAGCAGGGCGAAGCCGAGAAGGGAATCGTTAACCATAGTATGCTGCGTATTATTACGTAACGTACTATGATTGTCAAGCCAAAATCAAAAAACGCGATTCCTGCCCTCCGCCGAAAGTCCCGGCCTCTTTCGAACAATGGCCAAACGCGGCTCTGGACGTATACTTCCCCCCAGCCCGCTAAGATAGTTACAGCACTGAAAATCATGCCGCTACTCGATCCCATCCCGTCGCCTGTCGAATTCGCCGACTTTGCCGCTCTTGAGTGGGAGCCGCTGCTCGCGCTCGTCGCCGGTTTTGCCGCCTCGCCCGTGGGCCGCAACGCCATCCTCGACCTCAAGCCCTCTACCGATGAAGCCTGGATCGCCCTCCAGCATCGCCTCACCGGCGAGTTGCGCCTCCTGCTCGAGGAGCAGACATCGATCCCGGTTGGCGGACTCTTCGATCCCACCCAGCACGCCGCCAAGGCGCAGATTCCCGGCTCGGCTCTTGAAGCCGTCGAGCTGCAAGCCATCGCGCGCCTGGCCAACGACGTTGCCTCCTGGCAATCGCTCTTGCAATCGCCGCCGCTGCGCTTGCTCGGCAAGCTTCCCAGCCTCTCTTCGCTCTCGGTCGCGCTCACCACCAGCCTGCGTCCGTTGGCCGAATCCATCGAACGCACCATTCAGCCCGACGGTTCGCTGGCCGACAACGCATCGCCCGAGCTGGGCCGCATTCGCCGCGAGCAGGAGCGACAACAGCGGCTTATCGAAGAATCGTTGCGCGCCGCGTTGCGCAAGCTCGCCTCCGACGGCGCAACCCAGGAAGAGCTCATCACCATTCGCGGCGAGCGCTTCGTCATTCCCGTCCGCGCCGAGCTCAAGCGGCGCATCAGCGGCGTCGTCCACGGCGCAAGCTCCTCGGGCCAAACCGTCTACGTCGAGCCTCTGGAAACCATCGAGCAGAACAACGAGTTAGTGCGCCTCATCGAAGAAGAGCAGGCCGAGATTCATCGCATCTTCATGGCTCTCACTCGCCAGGTTGGCGGCTATGCCCACGCGCTCGTCGAAGGCGCGCGCGTCCTCGCCTTGGTCGATAGCCTGCAAGCACGCGCCCGTTTTGCCCGCAACTACAGTTGCGTTGCGCCCACCCTCGCGCCCGATCTGCTGCGCCTCGAAGCGGCTCGCCATCCGCTGCTCGAACGCCATCTCCGCGTCACCGGCGGCCATGTTGTTCCGCTCACTCTCGAACTCACCGCCGCCCATCGCCAACTCATCATCAGCGGCCCCAACACCGGCGGCAAAACCGTTACGCTCAAGACCACGGCTCTCTTGGCGATGATGGCCCAGGCCGGCCTGCCCGTGCCCGCCACCTCGGCTAGCTTTCCCGTCTTCACCGCATTTCTCGCCGACATCGGCGACGCGCAATCCATCGAGGCCGAGCTCTCCACCTTCTCCGCGCACATCACCAACCTCGACCGCCTCTCGCGCCTGGCCGGCGGCAACTCGCTGGTCTTGCTCGACGAGTTAGGCTCGGCCACCGATCCAGAAGAAGGTGCTGCCCTGGCCGTCGCCATTGCCAGTCACTTCCTCACCGCTGGCGCATGGTCGCTGATCTCCACGCATCACACCTCGCTCAAGGTTTACGCCGCCAATACGCCAGGAGTTTTGAACGCCGCGGCTGGCGTCGATGAGGTAACTCTAGCGCCGAACTATCAGCTTCTCCTCGGCGTTCCCGGCGCATCGGCCGGCATCCAAACCGCCGAGCGCCTCGGCCTCAACGCCGCCATCATCGCCGCTGCCAAACAGAGATTGGGTTCGCAGCAGCAAGACATTAGTCGCTTCCTCGACAAACTGCATCGCGAACTTACCCAGCTCGAAGAGGAGCGCAAGGCCGCGCGTGAGCAGCAATATGAATTGAACAAGGAGCGCGCCAAGCTTGCCCGCGAAGGCGACGTCGAACTGCGCAATCGCACCCGTGAGTTAGAGGCCAAGTTAGCCTCGCTGCTCAAGGACTTCGAGTTTCAAATGCGCGAAACCGTGCGCGCCATCGAAGATCGCGTTGGCCAGCAGAAGTTATCCAAAGAAGCTGAACGCCGCATCCTGCGACTGCGCCGCGAGTTTCAAGAGAGCTTCAATCAAACCGTCGTCGCGCATCGCACCGGCGCGGATGTGGGCGACGCCAACGCCCAGCCGCATCTACTGAAGCACATCGCCGCCGGCGACCGCGTCCTTATTAAATCAATGAACCGAATTGCCGTCGTCGAGCGCGAGGTCGACAAGGACATCTTTGAAGTCGCTCTCGGCCCCATCAAAATGCGCGTCAAGCGCGACGAACTCTGCGAACCGCAGCCCACTCCTGCTTCTCCAGTAAAAGAAAAGTACGACCCACTAGCCGCCGCCCGCAAGCAGAAAGGCGTTCACGTCACCGTCACCAGCGCCAACACCGACGAGATGCGCATGGAGATCAATCTGATCGGCCGCACCGTCGATGAAGCCACGCAGGAGTTGGAGAAGTATCTGGACCGCGCCTTCCTTGCCGGCCTGGAGCGCGTCCGCGTCATCCACGGCCACGGCGCAGGCATCCTCCGCCGCGGCGTCCGCGAATTCCTCAAGTCCCATCCCCACGTAACCACCATCACCGAAGCCCCGCAAAACGAAGGCGGGCAGGGCGCAACGCTGGTGGAATTGCGGCAGTAGTTGACAAATAGCTACACTTAATAAGTAGGGGTATCGGACCTTCAAATTCCTCGTGGATCCCTGAAGTGGGGATATTCTTAAGGGTCGAAGGTAACCGAAAACATTGGATCGTAGAGATTCTGACCCGGCCTCGTCTTTGAGGATTCGTGCATGGCTCGACAACAAAATAGGGTTCAGCGAGTGCTGACTTGTTAATGATTGTTGGAGAGACCATGAATACATCGGTTTTCGACTGGGACAGTGCGAACATTGACCACATCGTCGAGCATGACGTGACCTCAGAAGAAGCCGAGGAGGTCGTTATCGGCGAGCCAGTCGATGTCGGATTTGATGTCATCAACGGCGAGGAGCGCTGGTCCTATCTCGGCGAAACGAACGAGGGTGGGTTGTCATTACCTTTCGTGGCGAGCGCATGCGGGTAGTCACGGCGTTCGAGCCGGAAAAGCACTGGAAGATCTTCTACCTCGAAGAAACGGCGGGATTGCAATGATCGAGACAAAGGTTTTCAAGAGCGAAATGAAGGTTCCCAAATTCGCCACCGAAGCGGAAGAGGCAAAGTGGTGGTTTGATAACCAAGAGATAGTGTTCGAAGAATTCAAGAAAGCAGCGAAGGCAGGCACTCTGGGCCGTGGCGGCGCGCGCCGTCTCTTTGCCGAGAAGGGCATCCCCTTCCCAGAGCCAAAGCCCCCCGCACCCACTCCCACCACCACCATCCGCCTCGATCCAGAGGACATCGCCAAGGCCCGCGTCCAGGCAAAAAAACGCGGACTGCGCTATCAGACCTACCTCAAAATGATCATTCATGAGGAACTGAGCAAAGCGAATTAGAACAAAAGGCTACTGCCGCCTAGTTCTTACGCTGGGTGCCCCATCCTTCGCTTTTGTGCTAGCGAAGGGTGGGATGCCGAGAACCCCTTGCGAGCGGATAGCGAGTGTTTGGCCCCACAGCAGGTGGTTGGCCACACTGCGGAAAATCGATGCAGATAATTTGCTTCCGATTCGGCATAATAAGAGATTGAGCTTTGGGGGATTTTCACGGAAAGAATGTGCAGCCGGGATCATCCCTGACATTTCAGACCGGGGACATCCCTGACACTTTTTCGTTTTCTGCCGCGGAATTGCGGTTTACATTTCCAGCCGACGGAGCTGAAGATGAATCCGGCTGGT
>JBEKDX010000114.1:0-9957 GCA_050014135.1 Occallatibacter sp. | reverse complement strand
GAGCTTGCGCGGGGCAAAGCCGTTTTCATTGGCGTAGAAATCGAGGAAGTGATTGGCGAGCAAGGGAATGTCTTCGCGGCGGGCGCGCAAGGGGGGCAGGTCAACGGAGATGACGTTGAGGCGGTAGAAGAGATCTTCGCGGAAGCGGCCCTCGCGGACCTCTTTGCGCAGATCGACGTTGGTGGCGGCGAGGATGCGCACGTCCACCTGCACCTCAGCGATGCCGCCGAGGTGCATGAAGCGGCGGTCCTGGAGGACGCGCAGAATCTTGGCTTGGGTGTCCATGCCCATGGTGGCGATCTCGTCCATGAAGAGCGTTCCGCCGTTGGCGACCTCGAAGAGTCCTTTTTTGCTGGCGACGGCGGAGGTGAATGCGCCTTTGACGTGGCCGAAGAGGGTGGATTCGAGCAGCTCGGAGGGCATTGCGCCGGTGTTGATGGGGACGAAGGGCTTGTCTTTGCGGGGGGAATTGGCATGGATGGCCTTGGCGATGAGTTCCTTGCCGGTGCCGCTTTCTCCCTGGATCAGGACGGTGGAGCGCGAGGGCGCAACCTGGGCGACGAGATCAAAGACCTTGAGCATGATCTCGCTTTTGCCGACGATGTTAGAGAAGTTGTAGCGCTGCTTGAGGGTGCGCTTGAGTTGCAGGTTTTCTTCTTCGGCCTTGCGGCGGGCGACGGCGGAGCGGATGTCGGCGAGCAGCTTTTCGTTGTCCCAGGGCTTCTGAACGAAGTTTTCCGCTCCGGCGCGGACGGCGTCTACGACGTTTTCGACGGTGCCGTAGGCGGTGATCATGATGACGGGCAGGTCGGGCTGGCGCTCTTTGATCTGGGGCAGCAGTTCGAGGCCGCTCTGGCCGGGGAGGGCGAGGTCGAGCAGCACCAGGTCGAAGTTTTCCGCGTCCAGAGTCTGCAAGCCCTCTTCGCCGTCTACGGCCATTTTGACAGCGTAGCCTTCGAGGGTGAGCAGCACATCGAGCGACTCGCGGATGGCGGCTTCGTCGTCGATGACTAAAATGCTGGTCAGGCCATTGCTTCCAGCGGCGGCGGTTGCGGATTCAGATGGATTCAATGGCAGTTCGACTTCAGGCATGAACGGAATTCCTCAACAAGGGAAACTCGAGATAGAAGGTTGTGCCAGCGCCGATGACGCTCTCGACATGAATTTTACCGGCGTGCTCCTGGATGATGCCATAGGAAACGGAGAGGCCCAATCCGGTGCCGCGGCGGTCGCCGGGCTTGGGCGTGGTCTTGGTGGTGAAAAAGGGATCGTAGATGCGCTTGAGGTGCTCGGGAGCGATGCCGCCGCCGGAGTCGGCAACCAGCGCGGCGATGTGGTTGTCATTCGGGTGGGCGAGTGTGGCGACGCGCAGATGGCCGCCGCTGGGCATGGCATCCTTGGCGTTCAACAGCAGATTGAGAAAGACCTGCTGGAGCTTGCCGGGGTTGCCGTGAATGAGCGGGAGATTCTTGGCGAGTTCCAGATCGACGGCGACCTGCGCGGTCTTGAACTGGTGTTCGAGCAGGGAGAGGGTATCGCGGATGACCTGGTTGAGGTCGGTCTCACGGAACTCGGTGGTTGAGGTGCGGGAGAAATTCAGCAGGCCGTTGGCGATTTCGGCGGCGCGGAAGCTCTGCTGCGTGATCTTGTCCAGGACGGGGCCAAGGCGTTCGTCGCCCTTGAGCTGCTTGGAGAGCATCTGCGCGTAGGAGGAGATGACGGCCAGGGGGGTGTTGATCTCGTGCGCGACGCCGGCGGCCAGCAGGCCTATGGAACTGAGCTTGTCGGCCTGCGCGAGTTGGGTTTCGAGCGAGACGCGCTCGGTGATGTCATCCACCAGAATGATGCGGCCCACGGAGACAAAATCGCGCGAGAGCAGGGGTGCGACGGCGATGTTGACGGTGCGCTGCTCGCCGGCGCGGGTGGTGAGGCGGAATTTGTAGAGGTGATGGACGCCTTGTTCGCCAAGGAAACTGTCGAGGGCATCGACGAACTCCGCGGGGAAGACATCGCGCAACGCCTGGCCGAGGGCTTCGGCGCGGCTGAGGGCGTACATGGCCTCCATCTGCGCGTTCCAGCTTTCGATGCGGTCGTTCAAATCGAGAGCGAGAATGCCGACATTGATCGACTCGACGATATTTTCGTTGAACTCCTTGAGCCGCTCGAATTCACCGATCTTTTCTTCCAGGCGGGCGTAGAGGCTGGCGTTCTGCAAGGCGATGCCGATGTAACTGGCGAGGGATTCGAGCAGCTCGACATCCTCGCTCGACAGGAAGTCGCCACCGATGGTGCGGCCCAGGCCTATGACGGCGATGGTGCGGCTGTTGTCCGCACTGTCTTTCGCCTGACCCGCGGCGACGCGGCAGGGCAGATAGTAATTCAGGTCGAGCAACGCGGCGGTGCGCTGCTGATCGGCGGGCAGATGCAAGGCGGCTTGCGCGTTTTCCAGGAAGATGTGCGAGTGGTCCGCAGCCCGGTCGAAGTCGAGGAAGCCGAGAGCCATCCCGTCGGCTCCGGTCTTCCCTTGAGCGGCGATGGCCTCGGCAGGCAGTCCGTGGGAGGCGACCAGAGACAGCCCGTTTGGCTCCCGCGTCATGAAAACAGCGACTCGCGCCACCAAGAGGGTGCTCGGCAGCCGCTCGACGATGGATTCCAGCAGGGCGGCCAGATCAGTCTCTGAACTGAGGCCGCGACCGAACTCGATCAGCGCCTTGCGATAGTCGTAACGCTGGCGGTCGAAGACGCGGTCGACCCAGCTTTGAATGCGGCGCTTGAGCGGGTCGAAGATGGCGGCTACAACCAGAATGGAGAGCACCAGGCCCCATTCGCGCACCGTATCTGGCAGGCGTGTGTGAACCACCAAAGTGATCAGCGCGATGATGCCGAAGTAGCCGCCCAGAATCAGGGCCGTGGCCAGCGTATAGGCCACGCCGCGCTTGAAGATCAGATCGGTGTCCATCAGGCGGTAGCGGATGATGGCCCAACTGAAGGTGAGCGGCAGGAAGACCAGGCAAAGCGCGGCCAGATCGGCCAGCTTGCCGGGAATGCTCAAGTCGAGCAGAAAGAAGATCGCGTAGAGCGTGAACGGAATTACCGCCAGCAGAGTGCCGCGGGTGAGCCACTTCAATTGCTGGCGCAAGAGAGGCGTATTGGCGCGGGTATAGCTGAGCACGAAAAGCGCGGCGGCCGCCATGTAGTAGAGGGCATCATAGCCGGTGCCGAATTGCTCGAGGCGATGCTTGAGCAGGCCGGTCGCCTCGCGCGTCTCGATAGCCCACAGCCACAGAGCGAGCACTCCCGCTCCCGGCAGATAGAGCAGCGGCAGCCAGCGGCGGCCGAGCTTCTTGAGCCGCTCCTCGGGAAAGCTGAGGGCAAAGTGCAGAAAGAGCGCGGGCTGGAGTGATTCCGCCAGCACATTGAACCAGAAAACCGCTTGGTCAAGTTTGTCCCATTGGCCGGCCGCATTCAGCGCGCCGGTGTACTTGAGCGCGTAGAGGGCGAAGGAGACGAGGCAGAAGAGGTAGAAGTGAGTGGCGCGGGGAGCCGTCCAACGGCGGAAGAGGACGTAGATGCCGATGGCCAAGTAGATCAGTCCGATGACGCGCTGACCGAGGGCCATGCTGCGGTCGGCCGGCTCGGGAATGACCTCGATGAAGGTAGAAACGCCGTTGCGAGTGATCGCGTAATCGACCTTGAAGTAGCTGCCGGCTTCGTGCAGGGCGCGCTCCAGATCGGCGACCCGGTGGATGGGTGTGCTGGGAAGCTGATTAAGCGGTCCGCGCTGGATGCTGAGTGTGTCGATCGGGGTGTCTGTCTGGTCGACGGGATTGACGGAGTTGGCGGAGTTATCGGAGGGGGTGGCGGCTTCGTTGAGTAGCGTGCTCTTTTGGATTCCGCTGTGCTGGACGATGCTCTCTGGCGGCTGCTTGACGCCGGTCAGCAGATCATGCTGGTGGATGCCTGCCCTCTGGCCGGGAGTGCCGGGCAGCACCCTGACCGCCTCCAACCCGCCGGCCGCCTCACTCCACCAAACCCCGTCGTCGGGCTGCTGGAATTGGCTCTCCTGGCGAAAATTCCATACCGCGAGCAACACCAATCCGGCCGTAGCCACGGCTAGCAGTGTCGCCTGCAAACGGTTGAAAAGATTGTTCTCCATGAAGGGGACGCCTAACATCCTTTTGCCCTGTAGCACGTTTGATGCCATGGGGGATTGCCGCGACCCAGCCCGACAGCCAATGGGCAATCGATTGAGAATAGGCAAGATAGGGACGCGTGGCTCGAGCAAATGTCACATGGATTCAGGCAGCGGCAGCGAAAAAATCTACTATAAGTGACAGGCGGTCTATGGATAAAGGGATTGACATACTGAAAACAGTAGCGCTGAGAGCGAGCCTGCATCCATCCGATTATCTGTCTTGCCGCCCTTCCCTTAGAGCCGCAACTAGTGTACTGAGTCTGAAGTTCATCGTTTTACTATTAGCAGAAAAACGCAGATTCTTCGCTTACCACCCCCAAACTGAAAAGCGTTTGGGGCCCCGTTCGCTCAGAATGACAGGAGCAAATCTGATAGGTATTTCGGAGACAGCTAGCCCGAGGCTTGCAAAAGGAAGAAAGACGCGAACGGTTTGACTGCTTCGATGCTTTTTACCGGGTCGTGGTGTGAGACGCGATTCTTATCTAGTACTATGAGTTGAATCCAAAATTCAGGTTTGGAGGGAGAGTTTTCGATGCGTCGAATCTTGTTGTGCGGTTTCGCGGGATTGGCAGTTTTCATGTTGTCTTCAACAGTAGCGCTGGCCAGACATAATGCCGCAGATTATCCGTTGCGGGTGCACATCAATCAATTCAACTCTTATTCGCATTACTGGGGCTATGGCAATACCCAGAATTTGGATGTAGTGGATGGCGAGGGCCGAGCGAATCTTTTTGAGAACGGTGAGCCGCGCGGATTCGACTTCAAATATCGCTGCGGAGAGCGGCTGAGGGGTTCCGCGGGGCATGAGACTTACCCGGCGAGGTGGAAGAAGCAGGACAAGGTACTGGAGATTCTTCTACCGCAGTTTGGCAAGCCTGGGGCATACGATGCTTGCGACCTGGAAGTGATCATGAAGGAGAACACGGTTTATGTCAGGACCAATGGCGTGCTGCACGAAGAGCCAGCGGCAAAGTACAAAGAGTGGATGGTGAAGCACCAGTACGATCCGGAGCATGGCAAGAATGAGCCGGTGGCGACGGCTGCCGAACCGGCTCCAGCGCCCGCACAGGTTCCCGCGCCCGCGCCGCAGCAATAACGATAGACGGGGCGGCTTTGCCCGCCCCGCTATAGCTGAATATACATAAACGAGAAATGCCGGCGGGGCTGTAAACTTGCACCCGGAGGGGCCGTCTATCTGAGTGATGGCAGCCGGCACAGCATTGGAACCGATGACAACGGCTACGGCAGAGGAGATTGCCGCCGAAGATTTTTCGGCGATGGTCACCGAGCACCGTCCGCGGATCTTCCGATTTCTGCTCTCATCGACCCGCGACGTGGAGCTGGCCGAGACGCTGACGCAGGATTGCTTTCTGAAGGCGCATCGCAACTGGGCGAGCTTTCGCGGCGAGTCGAGCGCAATGACCTGGCTGATGCGCATCGCGATCAACCTGCAGAAGGACCACTGGCGCAACCGGAGGATGCAGTTCTGGCGGCAGACGCAGAGCAATGCGATTGGACTGGACGAGGCTGGCGAGTGGCTGGCGAGCGGCGAGAGGTCAGCCGAGCAGCAGTTGCTGGCGCGCGAACGGGTGGGGCAGGTATCGAAGGCGGTCGAGCGGCTCAGTGAGCGGCAGCGGACGATCTTTTTGCTTCGCTATGTGGAAGAGATGGAGTTGAGCGAGATTGCGCGTGCCGCCGGGCTGAGTGAGGGCACGGTCAAGGCGCACCTTTCGCGGGCATTGGCAAAGGTGCGCGGGGAATTGGGAGGCAGACGATGAGTTCGGAGAAGAAGACGGGCGGAGTGAGCAACTTGACGAGCGAACGAGCCAGGATGGCGGCAGAGGATGGATTGGAGCCTGAGTTGGACAAGGCGTTGCGGGAGTACCGCTCGAGCGTTCTTGGCTGGAGCGCGGCGGTTTATAGCAGGCCGCGGGGGATGGTTGCGGCGGCTGGGCGCAGGCAGCTTTGGCGGCTGACGGCGGGGTGGGCGCTGGGTTGCGCGTTGCTGGTTGGCTTCGTCTTCGCTGGAGTTTACCAGCATCATAGGCTGGTGGGGACGGTTGCCCGCATTGACGCGCCAGTGCGGCAGGTTACCGTGCCGCGGAATCAGCCGGCCCAGCAGAAGGTTCAGCGGACTCGGCGAGAGGATGAGGAATTACTGGCCAAGGTGGACAGTGATGTATCGCAGGCAGTTCCCAGCGCGATGGAGCCGCTGGCACAACTGATGGCCGGAGAAGAAACCCGGTAAGAGTGAAAACGAAAGACAGCAGCAGGCCCTCGCGAAATCGAGGCGGAAGAACTGTGAAATGGAGAAGACGATGAAGGGATTTGATGTGGTGCGGTTGGGATGGGCGATTGCGGGAGTGTTGCTGGCGGGAACAGTGTCGCTGGCGCAAGGGCCTGGCGGGGGAATGGGACCGGGGCCGGGATTCGAGGAGCATCGGCCTCCGATGGAGAAGGCCTTTGCGCACCAGGGCGATCATGGCCGCTGGTGGAACAATCCCAAGGCCATCGAGCGGTTGAAGCTGACCGACGAGCAGCGCAAGAGCTTTGACGGTATTTTGCTGGAGCATCGCGAGAAGCTGATCGACTTGCGAGCAAGCCTGGAGAAGGCAGAGTTGGTGCTGGAGCCGCTGATGGGCGACGATCAGCCCAACGAGGCGAAGATTCTGGCTCAGATTGACCAGGTAGCCCAGGCGCGGGCGGAGCTGGAAAAGGCGAATGCACGTTTTCTGCTGGCCATACGCGCCAAGCTGACGCCGGAGCAGTGGAAGCAGTTGGAACAGTGGAAGCACTCGCAGGCTGACCGTGGCGACCGTGGGCCTCAGCCTCGCGGCAAGGGAGCCGATATGCAGGGACCGGGCGGCTGGAAGCAGGGCGGTCAGGGCCACCAACAGGCAGTGCCTCCTCCTCCACTAGCGTCTCCCACAGACGTGGAGCCGCAAGCGCCCGCAGCTGCTCAACCGGGAGCCGAGAAGTAGGAAGGTTTTTTTCAGAGCGAGTTTCAGGCAGAGAGCAAATGCGGTTGTAAGCAAAACCGGTGGCGGCAGGAGGCGATCCTCTTGCCGCCGTTTTTTGTGTGCGCGGGAGGGACTGAATGCAGTCATTTTGCAAGGTGGAGCGCGGCTTTGAAGAGCGTTGCTGGGTGCGCAAACCCGACGCAACTGTCGCGAAGCGATACAGATGAGTGACCCGCGACGATACAGCGATTGAATCGCTTTGGGACAGGGTCTGGAGCGAAGCTGGACAGCTTGATTCAGCCAGCGACAGACGGGCGGAAAAGCGGTCATGAATTTTATGACTAAAGTTATTTTCAACAGGACCGATGAAAGGGGAAGATGCAAGGATGCCCATCCGGAATACGGAGGGTCGGCGGGACGAAAGATGCACCGCCGGGCAGGGCGCCAGAGAAAGCATCAAGAAGGAGTACCTTCCATGGCCCTCGGTGTTTTGAACAATCTGTCAGCGATCTATGCAGAGAACAACCTGAACAACACCAGCAACAGTTTGCAGACGGTACTGCAGCAGTTGTCGTCGGGGTCGAGGATCAACTCCGGAGCGGACGACTCCGCAGGCCTCTCGCTGGTCAACGGGCTGGAGGCCAACCAGACGGCCCTGACCCAATCGAAGACCAATGCCACGGAAGGTGTTGGTCTGCTGCAGGTGGCTGATGGCGCATTGTCGCAGGTGACCAGCCTTCTGGACCGCGCCATTACATTGGCGACTGAAGCCTCGAACGGCACCCTGAACACGACTCAGGAAGGCGCTGCCAACCAGGAGTACCAGTCGATTCTCTCCGAGATCAACAATATCGGCCAGACGACGACGTACAACCAGCAGCAAGTCTTCACCGGCGCTGAAACGGCGATCTATACGGGCGATTCCTCGGCGGCGGGTTCGTCCATCGACGATCTGAACATCCGCACGCTCTCTGAGTCCAGCATGGGCGACACCGGCGGCAAGATGGCTTACAGCGACGGTGCGAACAATGTATTCATCAACCTTTCCAGCACCAACGCCATATCCGGTGAGATCACCAATGCGCAGGACACCGACACGCTGAACGCCAGCGGCACAACGACGATCAACGTCAACTATCTGGTAAAGGGCGCAAACGGCTCGGAGAGCACGGCCACGACATCGATTACCGTGGGTGCGGGCAGCTATGACGCGGCCACCGGCACAACCTATGCCAACACTGCCAATGGGTTGATCGCCGCGATCAACGGCTCGGGTCTGGGCTTGACGGCTACCTTCGCCACCCAGGGGCAGGCGGGGATCACCGGCGGCGGAACGCAGACCGGCATCGAGATCACGGGAGGCCTGTTGTCAGCGGGGGTCGATCCGGGCACGGCCAGCACCAGCGCCACGCTCGACGCGAACGGAATCCCCGCCGGCGAACTTCTCACCGAGGGCCAAACCGTTACCGTCGCAGTGGGCGGCTCGACGGCGGCCGCGATCACCATCAATTCGACGACCAGTACGCTGGCCGAATTGGCAAACGCAATCAACCACCCGGTCAGCCCAAGCATCCAGAATGCGCTGGTAACGGCAACGGTTATCACCAACGGCGATGGGTCGCAAAGCTTGTCGCTAGCTGACGGCGCGAATACTGGGGGAGCGTTGACAGTTTCCTTCGGGGGCAACGCGTATAGCGGCAATTTGCTGACCGACGGAACCACCTCCGCCGCCCCGGTTACACTGAGCTTCACCAATAGTTCAAACAACTATACGGCCGGACAATCCGGTTCGCAGGCATCCGCCACGCTTGGCATCAGCGGGAACAACGACAGCAGCGACACACTCGCCGGCAACATTGTTCTTTCCAACAACCCGGTCGCCGGCGCGGACGCATTTACCTTCGTCATGGCCTCAGGCGCCAACATTGGTCAAACGATCAACGTGGGCAACTACGGCAACGGCGCCTTCAACCTGGACAATCTGGCATCCGCAATTCAGGCCAACCTGGGGGTGAGCACCTCGGTAAGTTCTTCGGGCATCACGATGACCTCGAAGAACACTGGCACTGTACTGGAGCTGGTTCCTGGAGCGGGCAACAACACGCTTACGGACGCGGCATCGATGGCGGTCTCGAATGTAGAGGGGTGGACCCCGTCCACACTCGGCAACGATGCGACCGCAACGCTGGCGATGAACGGCGACAACGGCTTCGCCGCCAATGGCAGCACCTTGCTCAGCGGCAATCTCGTTCTGAACAACACGGATCTGGGCAACGAAGGCCCCCCGATTACTTTCTCGATGGGCGGCGCTAACGTGGGCGCAGCCAACACAGTGTATGTAAACGCCGGGGGCGGAAGCGCATCGGTTACACAACTGATGACGGCAATCGGACTCAGCAGCCTCGACGTAACCGGCTCGGTGGCGACGGGAAGCATCGTGCTGACCTCGGGCGACGCCGGCACCAGCTTCACGGTGAACTCATCCGGCCTGGTCTACTCGCCTGCTCTGACCGCAACACCCACGGCTAACCATGCCGGAGCGTTGAGCACGGGGGCGCAGTTCAGCACCGGCGGGGCCAGTGTGAACAGCGATACGCTGGCGGGCAACGTAGTTCTCTCGAACAACGGGAACACGGTGACCTTCTCGATGGGCGTGGCGGGCAACGGCACCTCGACCATTGGTGTCAGCAATGCTGGAGGCGGTCTGGGCAACCTGGTCGCAGCAATCAACGGCGACCAAGCGGCTCTTGGCCTTACCGCATCGTTGAACGTGAGCAACGGCACGGTTGCTCTGACGCAGAA
>JBEKDX010000113.1:0-10027 GCA_050014135.1 Occallatibacter sp. | reverse complement strand
GCTTTTACTTCCAGAAAAAATCGGCGGCGGATGCGGGCAAAAAGGCCTTCATCGTCAACCGCATCGGCGACTTCGGTTTTCTGATCGCGATGTTTCTGCTGGTCGCCAACTTCGGCACGCTCACCTTCAGCGAGATTGCAACCAAGCTCGCGTATCCCGGCTGGCAGGGCGGCGTAGTCACCGTCATTGGGCTTTGTTTGTTATTAGGCGCGGCGGGCAAGAGCGCGCAGTTGCCGCTCTACATCTGGCTGCCCGACGCGATGGAAGGCCCCACGCCGGTCTCCGCGCTGATCCACGCGGCCACCATGGTCACGGCCGGCATTTACATGGTCGCTCGGACGCACGTTTTATTCGACCATTCGCCCTTCGCGCTCGGAGTCGTCGCCACCATCGGCGCGCTAACAGCTCTCTTCGCCGCGACCATCGCTCTCGTCCAGAACGACATTAAACGCGTGCTAGCCTACTCGACAATCTCGCAACTCGGTTATATGTTTTTAGGCTGCGGCGTGGCGGCTTACTCGGCGGCGATCTTTCACCTGGTCACTCACGCCTTCTTCAAGGCGCTGCTCTTCCTCGCGGCGGGCGCGGTGATTCACTCGATTGGCGGCGAGCAAGACCTGCGCAAGATGGGCGGTCTGTGGAAGAAACTGCCGATCACATTCGCTGTCACTACCGCGGGCGTTCTGGCTATCGCCGGATTTCCACCCTTCGCCGGATTCTTTTCCAAAGATGCAATCCTCTATTCGGCATTTTTGCAGGGGGCGGGCGGCAAGATTCTCTGGTTTGCCGGTGTCGTCACGGCGCTGCTGACTTCGTTCTATATGTTCCGGCTTTGGTATTTGGCATTCCTGGGAGAGTCGCGCAGCAAAGATGTTCACCCGCATGAAAGCCCGTGGACGATGCGCGGGCCGCTGCTGATTCTGGCCGCTCTCTCCGTCTGCGGCGGCTGGATCGGTATTGAGAATGTCGGCAACTTCATGGCACCTTCGGTCGGCGCACTCGCCACCGACGCAGGCAGTGCAAGCTTAGAACATATGCTGATGGTTGTTGCCGTTGCAGCCGCGTTGTTGGGCTGGTATATTGCCGACCGGCTCTACCGGCAGAAGCCGGCACAACCGGCCGAGCTGGCGACGACATATCCGGAGAGTTACAAACTGCTGGCCAACAAGTATTTCGTCGATGAATTCTATGGCGCGGCGGTCGTCAAGCCGCTGCTCAACCTCTCGAAGTACTTTCTGGAGTGGGTCGTCGAGATCGGCATTCTGGGCGGCGCGGCCTGGCTGATCGGCGGCATTGCGAACTTTGCCGGCACGATTTTGCAACGCTGGCAGTCGGGCAATCTGCGCTCCTATGCGGCCTGGCTGGCCGCGGGCGCGGCGGCGGTTCTACTCTTCCCGCTACTTCAGTCGGTCATGTTTCCGATAATCCATCATATGTACATCTATCGATGGGGGCATTGAGAGAATGAACGCAATCAACAACTCGATTCTCACCCTCATTCTTTTGCTCCCTCTGGCAGGAGCGCTGGTTGTCATGCTCGCGCCTGACCGCAACAAGCTGCCGAACTGGATCGCGCTGGGCATCTCTCTTGTAACCTTTGGCCTGACGCTGCACCTGCCCGCGCACTTCGACAAAACGCAAGCCGGCTTCCAGTTTGAAGTCAATCGCCTGTGGATTGAGAGGCCCGCGATCTTCTATCACGTAGGCGTGGACGGCTTGAGCCTGTGGCTAGTAGTGCTGGTCGGCTTGCTCGCGCCCATCGGTATCGTCGCCAGTTGGAACGCCATCCAGTCGCAGCGCAAGTTTTTCTTCGCGCTCTTTCTTGTTCAGCAGACGGCGATGTTCGGCGTTTTTCTTTCGCTCGATTTGATGGTTTATTACGGTTTCTGGGAGCTGTCGCTGGTGCCGATGGCAATTCTGATTGCGATGTACGGCCGCAGCAACGGACCCAAAGCCGCGCTGAAATTCTTCCTCTTCACCTTCATTCCTTCAGCGCCGCTGCTGGTCGCGATTCTCTGGCTCTACTGGCAGACCCACAGCTTCGACTTCACTGCCCTTCACAATTACATCGCCCTCGGATTGGTCCCAGCAGGCCCGTTGTACTGGGCAGCTCTCGCATTTCTCTTCGCCTTCGCCGTCAAGGTTCCCGTCTTCCCGCTCCACGGCTGGCTCGCCGACACCTTCAGCGAAGCGCCTGTCGCGCTGGCGATGGTCGTCGCCGGCAAGCTCGGCCTTTACTCGATGCTCCGCTTCCACATCGGCCTTTTTCCCTCGCAGGCGCGAGCAATCGCGCCGCTGCTGGTCGGCCTCGCCGTCGTGGGCATTCTCTATGGTGCGTGTCTCGCTCTCGTGCAGCGCGACTTCTGGCGGCTGATGGCCTTCGCCGCGCTGAGCCATCTGAGCCTGATCACCCTCGGCATCTACGGCATGACGCTCACCGGCTGGGAGGGCGCTGTTTACCAGATACTCAATCACGGCGTGGTGGACGGCGCGCTCTTTCTGCTGCTCGGGCTGCTCTACGACCGCTACGCAACCAGCCAGATCAACGCCTATGGCGGCCTGGCCGCAAAGCTGCCGCACACGGCTACCTTCTTCGTCATCGCCTCGCTTGCGATGATCGGACTGCCGATGCTCGGCGGCTTTGTCGGCGAGTTCCTGATTCTCCTCGGCACCTTCACCGGCGTCAGCAAAGGCTGGGCCATCGCCGCCACGCTGGGCGTGATTCTCGGCGCGGCTTATATGCTCTCGCTAGTGCAACGGCTCTTCTTCGGGCCGGAGAGCACGCTGGCCGCCTCAAAGCCGCCTGACGATTTGCGCGAGGGACAATTGGCCGTACAGTGGCCTCTGGCCGCGCTGATGCTGGTGATGGGAGTGGCACCGATGCTCTGGCTCCCCACTATCGAGAAGGGCGCTCATCCTCCGCTTCTGCAAATGCAGCTCAATCATTCTTCGTCGCAAAGGGAGGGCCAGCGGTGAATCCTGTTCCCGACATTTACCGAATCCTTCCCGAGGTCATTCTTACGCTGACCGGCGTGGCTCTCATGCTGATCGACGCCTCGCTGCCGCCGCGCTCGCCGCGCCGTCCATTGGGCGTAGTTGCGGCTTTTGGAACCTTGCTCGCGCTGTGGGCCAGCTTGGGCCAGCTCGGTCTGCCGATGGGAACCGGCTTTTCCGGCACCATCGAAACCAGCGCCTTCACCGTCTTCTTCCACGTGCTGATCTGCGGCCTCGTGCTGGTGACTCTCTTGCTCACGCTGGACACCTTGCCGGAAGACAGCCATCACCAGGGCGAGTTCTACGCGCTGATCGTCTTTGGAGCGGTGGGTATGTGCCTGCTCACCGGCGCGGTCGAGCTGCTGCTGGTCTTTATCGCACTGGAAATCTCCTCCATCGCGACCTATATTCTGGTTGGTTATCGCAAGCAGACCACCCGCGGACCGGAAGCCGCCATCAAATACTTTTTGCTCGGCTCCTTTGCTACCGCCTTTCTGCTTTACGGCATTGCGCTGATCTTCGGCGCCACCGGCACAACACAGATTTACGAGGTCGCGCTGCACGTTCCCGCCGCGCAGAATCCCGCGCTGATCCTGGCTGGAATGGGGTTGATGCTGGTGGGGATTTTGTTCAAAGTCTCCGCCGCGCCGTTCCATGTTTGGACGCCAGACGTTTATGAAGGCGCGCCCTCGCCGGTGGTGGCGTTGATTTCCACCGCCCCCAAGGCCGCGGCTTTCGCGCTGCTCTTGCGCGTGGTCTACGAGATGCTTCCCTCGATGCGCTCTGTCTGGCAGCCGCTCTTGTGGGTGGTGGCCGTGCTCTCGATGACCGTAGGCAACCTGGCCGCGCTGCGCCAGACGAACGTGAAGCGTATGCTGGCCTACTCCTCCATCGCTCACGCCGGCTACCTGCTGGCCGCCTTGGCCGGACTCGGCAACAGCGGCATCATGGCCGCCAGCTTTTACATCGCGGCCTACGCGGCGATGAACGTGGGCATCTTTGCCGTCGTCACCTTGGTCAGCGGTTACGATGAGAAGCTGCCGTTGATCGAGGATTTTCGCGGACTCATCTATCGCTCGCCGCTGCTCGGTTCCCTGCTGATCTTCTTCCTGGCCTCACTGATCGGCATTCCCTTCACTGGCGGATTCTTTGGCAAGTTCATCTCATTCTCGACAGCGATGGATGCCGGAGCCATTTGGCTGGTCATCATCGGCCTACTGAATTCAGGCCTGGCTGCCGCCTACTATCTGCGCCTGGCTTTGGCCACCGTGCAGAAACCAGGCCTAGAGGGCGAAGCAAAGTCTGCCACACGGCAGGTGTCGCAGCAAGTGGGCATTGCCGTGGGCGCGGCGCTGATCTTTGCGGTTGCGGCGACGCTGGTTCTAGGTATTGTTCCCGGCCATCTGCTGCACGCGGCAGAGGCTGGCGCGCATACGGTACAAGCGCCTACCACGCAAACCAGCGCACCCAGCACTATCGTGGAAACGCAGCCCTGATTGGCTAAATCTAAGACTTCAATACGCTTTTTCCTAAATCGGATTGAGCGCTGAATCCGCGGAAACCGTCCCGATTCTTGCACTCCTAGGCAGATTCCGATCAAGAAGCGTCTGGTAGTAGCGCACCGTACGGCCCAGCACACTCTCATTCACATAGTGGTTGAGAACCCAGGCGCGCGCCGCTTGACCCATGCGCCAGCGGCGCTCCGGGTTGTTGAGCAATTGCATCACGGACTCGCGGATAGCTACCGGGTAGCCGGGAGGAATCAGCAGCCCGGTCACCTCCGGCACCACGGCGTCGCGTGAGCCGGTGCACAAAGTGGTCACCACGGGAATCCCGCTGGCTGCGGCCTCCAGAATGACGTTGGGAAATCCTTCACGCCAGGTCGGCAGGACCATCACATCCATTGCGCGGTAATAGGGCGCGGTGTCGGCGACAAATCCGGTGATATGAATCCGCGGATGGCGCTCGATACGTGCGCGCAGACGGCGGCTGAGCGCATCATCGGCCGAGTCAAACCAACCGACCAGAAGTAGATGCGCATCCGGTTTCGCGATCAGAATCCCGTCGAAGGCTTCCACCAGTTCCGGCACCCCTTTGTCGCGAGTCAGTCGCCCGACAAAGCCCACCACCGGTGCGTTCGCTGGCAGCCCAAGCCGCTCACGCAGGTCATTCTCGCCCGGCGAAAAACGATCAATATCGACGCCGTTGCTGCTGCCGCCTCCCAGCAGGCGCAGCTTGCCCTCCGGCGCCACGCCCAGAGCCAGCGCTTCGTTGCGCAAACTGTCACTGTTGCACAGCACGGCATGAGAACAAGCCGAGGCCAATCGCTCCGCGGCCAGCAAAACCATGCGCTTGAATCCTGTCGATGTCTCCAGCTTGAGTCCGCGCAGAAGATAGACCCGCGTCGGCACTCCGCAGAGCAAGGCGGCAATCGAACCCAGCAGCCCGGCTTTGGGCGTGCTGAACTCCGTCATTTCGGGCTTGAGCAGCCACAGCAGCCAGCACAAACGCAGCAGCGACCAGAGGTCCGCGAACAGCGCCACCTCCCGCCGCATGGGAATCGCTACCGACTCGACCCCTTCCAGCGCGGCTGTTCGCGTCAGCAGTTCGCCGGGGCTGGAAACCAGCGTCACCCGAAAGCCCGCCTCGCGTAGTGTATGCAAGCGGCCACTAAGAACCAGACAGCTTTGCGAGCTGGTTATGCCAACGACAATGTGGGGGCTTTGCGGCTGATTGGAACGCCGCACAGGGCGAGCTGCTGAGGGTGAAAGGCGGTTGCCCACAGTGAAGAATGTCGGCAAAAGGGTAGTATCTGCACAACCAAGGCTGCGTCTGAACACGAGTCCCTCCCAAAAAGGACCTTCGCGTCCCGATTCAAAACTGATACCGGAGACGCGCTAGGAAACGTGCTCGACGGGATTCAGGAGCTAATGCTTACAGGTCGCTCTACCGGGCAATTTTCGCCCGAGTGCGCCCACTCCCATTCTCCGCCTCAGCCGCTTCCCCGTGACAACGCAGAAGAACCCTATAAGAGAGGGTTCTACCACTGGAGATAAGCAGATTCAGTACTCTCAGGAAACATTAGTTGGCTTTAACCTGTCAAGTGGAAAACTTCTTTAGGGAAAATGGGCATTAATTGAAGATATTCAACGGCTTTGCTCTATACTCTCTAAAATCCTTGAGGTTTTCCACATGCCCGCCAAACCACGTCCAAGGATACTCATTTTGATTCCCCATCTGGGCGGCGGCGGAGCGGAGCGCGTGGCGGCACTGCTGGCGCGAGGCCTCTCTGCCGAAAAATACGCGCTGCATCTGGGCTTGATCACTCAGTCTGAGGCAGGCGCGGCGGAAATGCCCTCGACGCTGCAAATCCACGCGCTGGGCGCTCCCAGAGTGCGTGCCGCAGCCTTCGGCTTGCTGCGCCTGGTCCGCCGCTTGAAACCAGACCTAATCCTCTCTGGAATGTTTCACTTGAATTTTCTCGTGCTGCTGCTTCGTCCATTTTTCCCGCCGGCAACGCGCGTGCTTGTCCGCCAGAACGGGACCGTTTCCGCCGCCCTGGCTTCAGGAAACCAGCCTTGGTACACTCGCCGATTTTACCGGCTGCTCTACCGCCGCGCAGACCGGGTGATCTGCCAGACGCAGGCGATGGCCGACGATCTGGCCCGCGAGTTGAAACTGCCTGCAAACCGGCTGATAGTGCTGCCCAACCCGGTTGATTTGCAGGAGATTCGCAATTCCATTGGCACGAATTCTGCGCCGCAAACCGGTACTGACCCGCATCTACTGGCCATAGGAAGACTCTCGCGAGAAAAAGGCTTCGATCTGCTGCTGCGGGCAATGACCCAGGTCGAAAAGCAGTTTCCCGGCGCTGACCTGCTGATTGCCGGCGCAGGCCTGGAAGAATCGGTGTTGAAGGCCGAGTGCCATGCGCTGGGACTCGACTCTTCGGTGCGCTTTGCCGGCTACCTCACTTGCCCCTGGACGCTCTTCCCAGCGGCCACGCTCTTTGTGCTCTCCTCGCGCCACGAAGGCCTGCCCATCGCCCTGTTGGAAGCTGCTGCTGCTGGGCTGCCCATTGTGGCCTTGCCGGCCTCTGCAGGCCTCGTGGAACTCCTGCGCGGCCGGCCCGGCATCTGGCTCGCCTCGGCAATCACTGAAGACGCGCTGGCCACCTCCCTGCTCGCCGCTCTTGGCAGTTTGCAACCGGGCGAGCGCTTTGCCCACCCCTTTGTGGAAGCCTTTGGCATCGACCACGCCATCAACGCGTACGAGAGCCTGATCGACGAAACCCTTGCGAGGAGCGGGAATAATTAACTCTTACCGTGACTGCGGATGCGCAGCTTGCGGCGCTTTCTGGCCTGGGAGGCTTGGGCTCGCCACAACGCATAGGCCTCATAGAGCCGTTCTGTCAAGCCGAGGCGGGCGGGTTGAAACTCGTCCAGTACGCGGTCTACTGAGGTGAACTGCGCGGCATGCCGGCGAAGAAAACTGCAAAGCTGCTCAACCTGGGCGGCGTTGGAAAAGTTGCTATGCATACAGATGGTCCAAAGTCCTTTGGATTTATCCACTGGACCCCAAAGCTGCTGCGGAATCCAAGTGAGTCCTCCGCGCGTAAACGGAATGCGGGCAAAGCCGTCCGAGAGCACCCGAATCCCCTCGGTGCGTAGCGCACGCAGCGTGGAGCGATCGAAGCCGTGGCGCGGCGCAACCCAAATCTTCGGGTTGAGTCCCTGGCCGCGGAGAATTCCCAGCCCCTCGCGAATCCATTGCCGCTGCGTCTCCTCCGGCACACCAGAGAATTCTGTCCGCTGATGTAACGGCAACAGACTCCTGCCTCGGCTGTCGGCTAGATGCCGATAACCATGCAGTCCAATCGCGGCGCCGGCCGTTTCCATCGCCCGCATCCGGGCCCAGAACTCCGTGTCCGGCGGTGACAGATTCAGTTCCTTGTCCTGGTTGTCGGGAATCACGGCTAGAATCGGCCGCAGGCCAAACTCCTCGATCAGCGGCAGAAAGCGCTGCCATCGGGATAAGCTGACGGTAGGACAAAGATCGTCGAAGCGCAGAAGGTATTGCGCCGGCCTGGGAATCATACTCCTCCCCTTCGCGCTTCCTCGTCCTTCCGGAACTGTTTGCGCTGTTGTTCAGGTCCCGGCTCGATCAGTCTACGCTCTTTGCTGGGATGCCTGCGAAAGCAGCTTCCGACTCCAGTACCAGAGAAAAAAGAAAGTACTCACCGTCCAAAGCGACGTGGCCAGCGCGATTCCCGCCACGCCGTACCACCGCATCAGTATCAGATTCAGAACCACATCCAACGCCAGATTCAGAGCGCCACAATAGAAAATCAGGTCCGTGCGGCGCATGGCAACCAAAAAACGATAAAAGACGCGGCTGGAGACAAAAAAAGGAATCTGAATCGCATACAGGGCCAGCACCGGAGTGACCAGGGCCGTGTCGCGCGGCCCAAAGACGCCATGTTGAAAGGTGATGCGAATCAGCAAATGCGCGCCCACGATCAGCGCCACCGCAATGGGCGTTGAAACCAGCGCCGTCAGCCGCACCCAGGTGCCGAGCGTGTGCCGGCATCCGCCCCAATCCTTCTGCGCGATCATCCGCGAAAAATGCGGCGTCACCGCCGATGAGACCGCCCCGGCCAGCAGCGTAATCACCACGCTCACAAAGCGGTTGGCGTAGGCCAGCGCGGAAACGCTTCCGGCCGGCAGCATCGCGGCCATCGATTGATCCACCAGCAGTCCGCCGGAGGCCGCCACACCGCTCAGCAGCACCGGCCCATACTGCCCGGCCACCTCGCGCGTAGCCTCATCCGCCCCGTGCCACCAAAGTCGAAAGCGATAGCCGCGCACATCCATCATCCAGGCCACTGCGCCGGCATGAATCAGAGCGCCGGCCAGAGTCGCGTAGACCATCGCCCAAATGCCGAAGCGGCTGCCCAGCAGCAACGCCCCCAGGATGATCGCCACCGGGGTCGCAATCGGAGCCAGAGCGGGCAAGGCAAAGCGGTCAAAAGTGTTCAGAACGGCGGTGCAGTTGGTGGCGATGCCGGTGATCAGCACCACCGGCAACAGCGCATAGAAGAGCCGTATGGCAAGCGCCAGCTTCTCCGGCGGAAAGTGCGAGGCGATCAACGGAAAAAATCCGCGCGCGGTGAGAGCCATCACGACGGAAGCCGCTGTCAGCAGCAGGCAAACCCACAGCATCGAACTCGATAGAAGCTGCTGCGCGCGCGCGTGGCCCTCGCGCTCGCGAACCCGAATCAGCGTCGGCACCAACGCCTGGTTCATTGATTCCGAAATCAGATTGATCAGCAGGTTGGGAATCAAAAAAGCCGCCAGAAATGCGTCCATCGCGTCCGAGCGCCCATAGACCCCGGCAACGGCAAACTCCTTGAAGGTAGCGACAATCTTGACCAGAATCCCCGCCGCCGTTACCGCCGCCGCCGCTCTCAGAATGCGCCGGTTGACGCTGCCGCCTGAGAAGAGCTTCGTGATTTGAGGAATGAAGATCATGCTGGCTGAGTTACTCGTCAGTCTACCAGCATCGCGCAAGATCGTTTACTGATTAGGTATCTGCGGGGTTATGAAAATAAAAAAGGGGGAAGGGACCTCAGTGGACAGTGAACAGTGGCCAGTGACAGCCCGCGGCTTTACAGCATTTTCGATTCTGCTGGATGCGGAATCCATGCAGTCGAGTGGCTTTATCCTTAAGAAAAATCCACATTCTATGCACTCCTGATGTCAACCGTGAAGCGAAAATACTCTAGAACAACCCACCGTGATGCAGGTGCGCAGCAATCGGTATCCATACCTACTTTGAATGAGATGGTAAGGGATATTTTGTTTCATCAACAACCTCATCTAAACGGACAGTCCTCCAGTCAAAGTGGTCTACCTCTCTGACTTTGCGGCCAAGAAAGTCACTGTGACAATAAAGTCCCTTGACGGGCATAAACCTTAAATAGCCGTCTGCAAGTCTGGAGAACCTTCCGACCATGGGATTCGATGCGCCTGCC
>JBEKDX010000112.1:0-10037 GCA_050014135.1 Occallatibacter sp. | reverse complement strand
GTTAGCCGCGCTGGGCCACGATGTCCACTTCATCTCCTATTCGCAGCCCTTCCGGCTCAGCGGGCGTGACAGCGGCATCCACTATCACGAGGTACCCGTCTCCAGTTATCCGCTCTTCGAGTTTCCTCCCTACGATTTGGCTCTGGCCTCGCGAATGGCCGAGATCGCCGAACTCTATTCGCTCGATCTGCTGCACGTCCATTACGCCATTCCCCACTCGGTCAGCGCCCTGCTGGCGCGCCAGATGCTCGCCGTCAGCGGCCGCCGCCTGCCCTTTGTCACCACGCTGCACGGAACTGATATTACGCTGGTGGGACTGGACCACGGATATCTCCCTATAACTCGCTATGCTATTCAGCAGAGCGACGGAGTTACCAGCATCTCCGACTATCTCAAGAAAGCAACCAACGATAACTTCGGCATAACTCGGCCCATCGAGGTAATCACTAACTTCGTCAATTGTGATGTCTATATGCCCATCAACGATGAAGCCGCGCGGGCCGAGGCGCGCCAGCATCTGGCAGCGCCGGGTGATGCGATTCTGATGCATCTCTCCAACTTCCGCCCCGTCAAGCGCGTCGTCGATGTGGTGAGGGTCTTTGCGCAAGTCGCCCGCGAGCTGCCCGCGCAATTGGTGCTGGTGGGTGACGGACCCGACCGCTCCGCCGCCGAATGGCTCGCCCACGACCTGGGAATTCAAAGCCGCGTTCACTTCCTCGGCAAGCAGGAGCGCGTCAACGAGATGCTTCCGCTGGCCGATCTGATGCTGATGCCCAGTGAGTTGGAGTCATTTGGCCTGGCCGCGCTCGAAGCTATGGCCTGCAAGGTGCCCTCCATCGCCACGCGCGTCGGTGGCGTGCCTGAGCTGATCGACGACGGAGTTACCGGGCTGCTCTATCCGGTGGGCGACGTGGACGCGATGGCCGCCGGAGCAATCCAATTGCTCAAGGACCGCGACCGTCTTGAGACCATGCGTGAAGCCGCCCGCAAGACAGCGCAAAAACGCTTCTGCTCCTCGCTCGTGGTGCCCCATTATGTGCGCTATTACGAGTCAGTGCTGGAGGAAAGCTGCTAGCTGTCAGCATTTAGCTGATCTCTGTCTCAACCCGCGGCGCAAAGCCCAACCGCTCCCAGAATCCGCTGACCAGAGCCACTGTCTCCGCGGAGGTGACGCTGGTGGCGCGCAGCAGAATCTCCGCGCCCGCTCCCTCGCCGATCTTGCCGGTCAGAGCCTTGGCCTCGGCGGCAATGGCGATGCACTGCGCCGGCCGGTAAGTGCAATTGGCCAGGTCGGCAATCGACAGCCGCGTCGTCGGCGTGGCCAGCACCGTGCGCGGCGGCGCCATGCGGTCCAGCAGCCAGAGAATCTCCAGCTTCGATTCCAACTCGTCCGGCACACAGTCAATTACCAGATCGGCCTCGCGCACCGCGTCTTCGATGGTCGAGACGAAGGCCACCCCTGAAAAACCGGGCGCCCCATCCTTGCGACTTTCATCCTGTGCGAGCGTAGCGAGTCGAAGGACCCGCGTTTTGCAATCTTGCGGCAAGGGTGGGATGCATTCACGCCGCAGCAGCTCCTCGGCGTGATGCAGGTTCTGCGGCATCACGTCTTCCAGCAGCACGCGATACCCCGCGCGCGCCGCAGCAAGGGCCAGCCAGCGCCCCAGAGGGCCAGCACCAATAATGGCGACTGTAGTGGGCAAGTGGCTATCGGCCCGTCAGTGCCTGGGCCACGTCCTCGGCGCTGGGCCGCGCCTGCAACAGGTGCTCGGCCACCCGCGCCCGCTCCTCCTGCGAAAGGCTGGGGACGGTCGCCAAAACCCGGCGCAGCGTCACGGCAACATCGTCAATGTAGTTCATCAGGCGTATAGCTTCTCCAGAGAGCGGCATGGATTCCCTCGTTGGTGCGTCTTCCCTTTCCATTGTAGGCGGTAGGGTCGCGCAAATGAAAGACGAGATGAACGGACCCTTGCCAGTGTCCTGAGTCAGAAGTTCACCGCATTACCGACGAAGAACGACCGCAGGTCCTTCGGCTATGTTTGGCGCAAACAAAGCGCCAACCTTCGCTCAGGATGACAGTGAATTGTTATGCGAACTTCTGACTCAGGATACTACGGCCTTCTCAAGGAAGGCCCTAATTGCCGCGACAAAGATTACATTCCGCCCTTGCCGAGCATGACGCCAATGCCGTAGGTGACTGCGCCTTCGATGGCGCCTACAGCGGTCATCTCGAGGCCGGAGGACCACCAACTGCGGACGGTGATCAGCGATTTGGCCGCGCCCACGGCAAAATGCGCGGCGAGTGAGATGACGGCGGCGGCAATCACTGCTTCAATTCCCTGCATGAAAAAGAAGGGAATGATGGGGATGGCCGCGCCCACGGCGGTTGAGAGCGCGCCCGAGCCGGCGGAGACCAGTGGGTTGGCCAGTGCCTCCTCGCTGCTGCCGAGCCGTTCGCTGGCTAGCGCGCGCAGCAACTGCTCGGGGTCGCTGGCGATGTGGTTGACCATGTGCTGCGAGTCCTCTTCGGGCAGGCCCTTGACCTGGTAATAGAGCGAGAGCAGCTCGCGGGCTTCAGGTCCGTTCATCTGGATCGCCTCGCGCTCGCGCGCCACTTCAGCCATGTAGATTTCGCGCTCGCTTTTGGCGGCCAGATACGCGCCGGAACCCATCGAGAGGGCGCTGGCGATCAAGCCGGAGAGTCCGGCCAGCAGCACGTACTTGCTGTCGCCGGCAGTTGCGCCGCTGACGCCGCTGACGATGCCGAAGATGGCGCCGAGGCCGTCGTTGACCCCGTAGATGGCGTCGCCGATCCAGCTTCCGGGCTGCTTGCGGCCCTGGGCGCGCTTGGCCAGCATCTCGTCAAGAACCGCCTGGGCGTTGATCTTGTGCGTGCCGGCAGGCTGCGGATAATGGCCACGCAAGAGCGAGCCAAGTTCCCTGTAGTGATCTTTCTCGTCTTCGATGACGTGTTCGAGTATGGCGATGGACTCCTCGTCGCCAAGGCTTTTCAGTTGCTCGCCATAACCGGCGATGGCGCGGCTCTCCTCGATCTCGAGACGCCTGAGGGCCATGCGCACGCCGCCGGCGCGATTGGCGAGCGAGTTGGCCTCGCCACCGGGCTTGCCATGATAAACCGGCTCGTCGCCTCCCAGTTCGAGAATGCGTCCGTGCCATAGTTGGGCGTGCTCCCACTCGGCGCCGGCCAGGTGGCGCAATACCTGGGCGCGCACCGGGTCGGTGTCACGGTCGGCCAGGGTCAGGTAGGTGTGGTGGCCCTCCATCTCGGCCTGCCAGTTGCCTTCCAAAGCTGAAAGTACTTTCTTCAACTTGGCGCTGCTCAAGGTTCCATTGGCCATCTCGATCTCCTTGCCTTACATTGAGAATAACCGACTTCAGCGCCTTGGCGGCAACATTACCCACAGCGGCTGGCCGCCGACCCTTCCCCATTGCGGGGCTTTCCGTGTACTGTTGAGTGGAGCAAAAATCCGGAATTTTCGGTCCATCGTAAAGTCGCCGGCAACACCTACCGGCCCTGGTTTTGCGCGCCGCAGGCGTTCAGGCCCGTGCAACCGGCCCAAACGAGCGAAAACTTTGAGGAAGAGGGGAACAATCTCTCATGGCAACTCGATCCACAACTACCACGGCGCCCAGCGCGCCTAACTACCTTGGCCCGTTCATCACGGTCGCCGCACTGTTTTTCATCTTCGGGTTTATCACCAACCTGAACATGGCCTTAGTGCCTCACCTGCGTTCGATCTTCGATCTCCCCTATGCGTGGGCGATGCTGGCCGAATCGGCCTTCTTTCTGGCCTACTTTGTCTTCTCCTCGCCAACCTCGAAACTGATCGAGATGATCGGCTACAAGAAGACGATGGTGGTCTCGCTCTTTATCCAGGTGGTGGGTTGCCTGATGTTCGTTCCCGCTGCAAAATTGGTGAGTTTCCCACTCTTTTTGGCGGCGGTTTTCGTAGTGGGAGCGGGCGTTACCGCCTTGCAGACGGCGGCTAACCCTTACGTCGCCATCCTCGGACCGGAAAGCAGCGCACCCGTCCGCCTCACCTTGGCGCAGGCCCTCAACTCATTTGGTGGAACCATTGCGCCCATCATTGCGGGACACTACATTCTCACCGATGTCGCCAAAAACGCTTCGAAGGCAGCCATTGCCGATACGGTGCGAATGCCTTACATCCTCATAGCCGCGGGTTTACTGGTTCTGGGCGTGATCGTGGTTTTCCTCCACCTGCCGCACGTCGAGCAACCCGAGGACGCGCAACCCGCCAAAGAAGGCGGTCCGGCGGCGAGCACCAGCATCTGGAGTTACAGGCATACCGTGCTGGGCGCGGTAGGAATCTTTCTCTACGTCGGCGTCGAAGTGGGGCTGGCTTCCATCGCGGTCAACTATTTTCTCTCCGAGGGGATCAACAGCACAAAAGTTGCTGCCTTTTTCGCATCGCTGGGCTGGTTTGGAGCATTGACCACACACTTGTTTGGCCCCTGGAACGAGGTTGTGATCGCCGCTCTTCTCGTATCACTGTATTGGTTTGGCTCGCTGGTTGGCCGTCTGCTCGGCTCCTGGGTGCTCACCAAAATCAAGTCCAACAGGTTGCTGGGCGCCTTTGGCTTCAGTGCGGCCTTGCTGGTAGCCGTCTCCATGGTCAGCAGCGGACAGGTAGCCATCTGGACCGTGGTGCTGTGCGGCTTCTTCAACTCCATCATGTTCCCCAACATCTTCGCGCTGGCAATCAAGGGACTGGGAACGATGACCAGCAAGGGATCGGGACTGATCATGACCGCAATCGTGGGCGGGGCGATTGTTCCTCCCCTGATCGGCAAAGTGGCCGACAAGGCAGGCATTCAGAACTCCCTCGTGATTCCGATCATTTGTTACCTCTTCATCGCATATTACGGTCTGTGGGGATCCAAACCGAAGCGGACGGCGGCGTAGGCTGGATCGTTGTTGATGGCTGGCCCTTTGGCGCGAGCCAAAGGGCCTTTCTTTTTGGATATTGGCTTGCGTTCGCACAATACCAAAGATTGACAAAGCTTGTTATTGGGTCCACGCTCAGATACAGGAGCTTTTCACCATGAATGTTTCGCTGACCCCTGAACTGGACAACTTCATTGCCGGCAAAGTGGAATCCGGCCGCTACAACTCGGCCAGCGAGGTTGTGCGTGAGGCCCTGCGGCTGCTGGAAGATCGTGACCGGACGCGCGGCGCGCAGCTTGCAGCATTCAACCAGGAACTGGGAGAAAGGCTGGCCTCGCTGGACCGTCGAGAGCGCGCCGAGCCGGAAGCGGCACGGCAGCGGCTGGAGCGGAAATCCCGCGAGCGGAGAAGGCTCAGCGCATGAATGGGTACGTTCTCGGCACCGCAGCCGAACTCGACCTGGACGAGATTTGGGAGTACATCGTCCAAGACAGTATTCAGGCTGCTGATCGCTGGATCGGGAAGCTCTTTGACGCCTTCGAAGCGCTTGTCCGCAACCCAGGAATAGGTCATAAGCGGGAAGACCTTACGGCGTACCCGATTCTCTTCTGGCCCGTGGGCTCGTACCTGATTCTCTACCGCGTACAATCAGAACGAATTGAGATTGTGGCCGTGACGCAAGGGGGGCGGGATTTCTGCGTCAACGCGTTCACGAGTGAGCCTCCAGCCTTGCGCGATTCCCACAATTTGCCGTTGTGATTCACAAGCGATTCTCGATCCCCTCCGGCCTACACTCGAATGCATGGCAACACTTCCCAACCTGGCATTCGACACCGGACTGCCCGCCAACGTCGATGCTGAAAAGACCATCCTCGGCGCAATCCTTCTCGACAACGCGGCCCACTCCGAGGCAGCGGAAAAGCTCAGCGAGGACGACTTCTCGCTCGACTCGCACCGCCGCATCTTCCTGCGCATGACGGAGTTGATGAATGCCCAGCGGGCGGTGGATATTGTCACGTTGGCCGCCGAGCTGGACCGCTACAAAGAACGGGAGTCCATTGGCGGCGTGGCTTACCTGGCCTCGCTCACCGAGGGTTTGCCGCGCCGTCCGGTGATCGAAGAGTACATCCGCATCGTCAAGGACAAGAGCCTGCTGCGCAAGCTGATGCTGATCTGCTCATCGGCCATTGCGCGCGCCGCCGATCAGGGCGAGACGGCGCTCGAGGTGCTCGACTCGGCTGAGGCGCAACTGCTCGAAGTCAGCGAAAAAGGCCTCACGCAGGGCTTCCAGTCGCTCGACCAGATCGTCCAGCATTCCTTCGGGACGATTGACAATCTCTACAAGCAGAGCCGCGAAGTGACCGGCATGGCCACCGACTTCACCGAGCTGGACCGCATGACCAGCGGCTTCCAGAAGGGCGAGCTGATTATCATCGCCGCCCGCCCGTCGATGGGCAAAACCGCGCTGGCGATCAACATCGCGCAGAACGCGGCCATCAACCACAGTGCCATCGTGGCCGTCTTCAGCCTGGAAATGAGCAAGGAGTCGCTGCTGCGCCGTATGCTGGCCTCGCAGGCCTGGGTGGACCAGCAAAAGCTCCAGAAGGGTTTTCTGGGCCGCGATGACCACGACAAGCTCACCAACGCCCTCGGCCTGCTGGTCGAGTCGCGCCTCTTCATTGACGACACCGCCGGCATCTCGCTAGCCGAGATGCGCGCCAAGGCACGGCGGCTCAAGCAGAATGCTGGCGGACTGGATCTGGTCGTGGTCGACTATTTGCAGTTGATGTCGGCGACGCTGCCCTCGTCGGGCAAAAAGAACTACGAGAATCGCACCCAGGAGGTCTCGGCGATCTCGCGCGGCCTCAAGATGCTCTCCAAGGAGCTGAACGTACCGGTGGTAGCGCTCTCGCAGCTCTCCCGCGCCAGCGAGCGCCGCGGCGACGACAAGCGCCCCATGCTGAGCGATCTGCGCGAATCCGGCTCCATCGAGCAGGACGCCGACGTGGTCGCCTTCATCCACCGCGAGTCCTATTACAACCGCAGCGAGGATCAATCCGAAGCCGACAAAGCCAAGTCCGAGATCATTCTAGCCAAGCAGCGCAACGGCCCCACCGGCACGGTTTTTCTCAACTTCATCTCACGCTTCACCCGCTTCGACAACCCCGACTCGGGACACGAGTTGTAGGGCTGATAATTATAGCCATAAATTATGGCAATAATTATCAGCATGAATATCAGTACCGCGGAAGCCCGAAATCGCTTCACTGAGCTGATCCGGATCGTCGAGGACGGCGAGCAGGTGGTCATTACCCGCCACGGCCGTCCTGTCGCCCAGCTCGCCCCGCCGCCCCCAGAGCGCCGCAAAGCGCGTTTGGGCGGCATGAGGGATCGCATCCGTCTGCTGCCCGGCTGGGATGATCCCATCACCGAAGAAGAGCTGATTGGTGAGAACGGTTGAGCGTAATTTCACACGCCGCCGGTTATCTCCTCGATACGCACACGGCGATCTTGGCACTCGATACTCCCGAAAAACTCACAGTCTCGGCGCGGAATGCAGTCCTGTCCGGCACGAACTTCCTGAGCATCGTCTCCTATTGGGAGATCATGCTCAAAAGCATGAAGGGCACTCTGGATGTGGGCGATCCGCGCTCTTGGTGGTTCGATGCGCTGGATCAATTGGCCGCCACGCCGCTGCCGCTGCGTCCGCAGCACATTGCCGGGGTCTACGCGCTACGGCCGATCCATAAGGATCCATTCGACCGAATGTTGATTGCCCAGGCCGCTGCCGAGGGTCTGGCGCTGGTGACCAACAACGCTGAGATTGCGCACTACGCTGCGAAGACTCTGCGGGTGGTTGGGTAACGGATTTCCTTGTAGCATTCCTCCGGGGGCTGATGCCCTGACCTGCCAATCGTGCCCTGATACAAAGCTGATTTCATCAGAGCTTTTCTAAATGGGATGCGAAACCGTGTTGCGGGCGCTGGTGACGTTGTAGGGCGTATCCGTGAAGGATTTGCCAGCATGGTAGGCGAACTTCTGGTAATGGGAGCCGACCTTGCGGATTGCATCCAGAGGGCCATCGTCCCAAGTGATACGCGCCTCGCCGTCCACGTAGACCCACTTGCCGTGTTTGTTGCCGAGCGACCGCCAGGCGTCGCCACTCTCTTCGAGGGTGATGAAGAAATTGCTTCCGTTGCCCTGGCCAACCTCCCATTTTCCAAGGAAATGGCCTCTTGACGGCAACAGGGAGTTGACGGGCGCGCTCTCAGCGACAGCAGCAGGAGCTGCGGGAAACTCCACCCGTTCGATATCGGATAGATTGTAGCTCTGCCGATGACCATCCTTGAAGACGATCACGACTGTTCCCGGAATGTTTTTTTGGGCCGGGGGTGTCTTGGCAAAACCACAGGGAACAACAAGGCAAAGGCTTGTAACCAAGCTGGCAACACCAACGATCAACCGCATGAAATTCTCCTTTACAATGAACGCTCGGCAGCAACGCACGCTCTTCGCGCCAATCATTTCTACGCAGCCCGCGCGTTAATTGTTCCCTGGAATCCATCATTCTCGTGAGCTGCTCACGGCTCGTTGAGAATCAACGCAATGCGTCCCACGATCAGTTCGCTGGGCGGCTCGCCGGACTCCACTTCGATCAGATCCACCGGGAAGGCGACGTTGTGGGGGCGCAGAACCAGCCGGTTGGAGACAAAATCGACATACCGCAGCGTCAGGTGCGCCCCGTGACGCACCGCGTACAGATTGGGCCGGTTGGGCCGGTAAGGCATCAGCGAGTTGTAATGCCGGTCAATGAGCGTGAGGGCCTCGGGCAGAATCAGTGGCTCCATAGGCAGGGCGTCAGCCGCCGGAATGCGCACGGTTACGAAGCGCTGCCAGGCGCGACGCGGGTTGGAGACCCGCGCCCGCAGAGCCTGTAGCAGCCCGGCGGGCAGATGCAGCATGGACTGCGCCGCCGAGGGGCGGATAAACGGCTCGAAGAGCGCCGCCGCATGGCTGACGACCGGTACCGTGCTGCCCTCGCCGTCCGCCGGCAACACTTCGTCCTGGTAGTTCGCCGGCAATAGATCGCCGGCCGCCATGTGCTGAGCGGCCAGAATCCGGTCCATCGCCTCCAGCGAAAGCTGCCGGCGATTGTGCAGAAAATTCGACAGATGCGATTGCCCAAAGCCTGTCTGGCGGGCCAGCAGGGAGACGCTGACCGTCCCCCGCTGAATCCTCCGCAGCAGTTCTAACCGCAGCCGCTCGTGCATTTGGGTAAAGTTCATCTGTGGAAAATCCGCCACCAGCAATGGGGACGAATGGTCTCCATCTTCCTCCGGAAAATCTAGAAGGCTAATTGGCCTTCATTTTCGGCGCTTGTCCTGGGATTGGAAAGCGGGGAGGTGGAAAATCGCCGAGGGTGATTGACGCTAGTAGAGCATCTTTCTACATTGGTTTTACTTAATCCGGTACTGGCCTGTGGGAATTAATTGAGAAACGCTTCATTGACGCACGGCTGAGCCGGGCGATTTTTTGCCCCTTTCAGCGGAAAATGAACAATTACCGGGAGATAAAAATCTTTTCCGGTTCTCTCTTCCCACCCCAGAACGTCGAGCAGAGGCGTTCCGAGACGGCCAGCCGAAATTCCAGGATCTGCGCGCCATGAGCATGACAAAAAACGAGAGAACCCGGCCGGCTATCACTCATCAGGGCACAAAGACCTTGAACTGCCGTCACGGTTTCTTTCTGCCCCGCGGAAACAAAATGCAAAAAAATAGCCGTCGGGCGATAACGGGAACATGGAGAATTCGTCATGGAATTGCGCGTGCATTTGAAAATTTGCGAGGGGTGCGGCTGTCTTTGGTACCGTGCCCAGACCCAAGGGAGTGTGTACTGCAACGGTTGTGAGGAGAAGTTGAAAGACTTTCCCACGCCGGAAAGCCGTAAGCGGCGCGGGCGTCCCACCGGCAAGACGCTGGTCAGGGTTTGGGCGGTGGCGGATACAACCGGAGGTGCCTTATGAGCGCAGCCCTTCAGTTGCCTATGGTTTGGGAAGCGAGCAGTACACAGTGGGTGGTTGACGAGGACAGTGGATATTCGAGGCAAA
>JBEKDX010000111.1:0-10037 GCA_050014135.1 Occallatibacter sp. | reverse complement strand
GCAATCGATCGCGTCCATTGCAGGCTTCACCAGAGATTGCTTGCAGAAGCCCAGACAATGGCTGTAGTGACAGTAACGAGTATCCCCACAACGAAATCGGAGTTGCCAATGGCAGGCGTAAACGTCACCGAGAAAAAGCGTCCGGGCAGGGTTACGATCTCTCCCGAAGAGAAGTTCCTGGTAGGGAGAGTAGAAGCGGCGGACATGCTCTCAATCAGCCGAAGAGCACTCGACTATCTCGTCGCCAATAAACAGTTGATTGCTCGCCGCATCGGTGCGCGCGTGCTAATTCCCGTCGCCGATCTGCGGCGCTTCTCGCGTGGCGACCATCCGGCGCGGCTGGCTAGCTGATCTAGCCAGCAACTGAATCATTGCCTGGGAGAAGCTTTTGGCAAGAGGATGCCCTTGCTTTCAGTCTCCGCGCCAACCGCGTGATCGTGCCATGCAGCAGTCCAGCCGTTTCAAGTTCACTCTGGATGGTGGCCGCATGATCTGGAAGCGAAGCGGCCATTGCTCGGATGCGTTCGATAAGCCAGCCTTCTTGCAGGCGCAAATCGACTGCAAACTTTTTCCAATGCCGAAGGCCGATATTTCTCAGCCGATATTCGCCGCCGATCTTCATCGCCAGCTTCGCTTTCAGAAGATCAACGGTCTGGTACGGCAGAATGCTTGCCAAGTCATAGACAGGCGCGAGTCGAACCGCGCCGCCGCCGCCCAGCAGCAACGCATAGTTTTTTGCATGAGCATCTGTCCCGGCGATGAGCCAATTGAAAATGTTCGCATCGACAAACGACTCAATGTCCTCTTCTGGATTGCTCGACTGCTCCCTCAACAGTTCCGCAATCGTGCGCGCTCCTGGCCCACCATCGCTTTCGTACTTACGCGTGGGATGAATGCCGAGCGCCTGACACATATCCTCCTGATGGATACGCGACCAATGCCCTCCGCTTCGCACACGGTCATATCGCTCCACCACAATCGCGATCTCACCGCCGAAATGCTGGACGCTGGAGTTGGGAACTATCAGCCCTGCGGCCCTGGCCAGCAGCAGCGAAAAGTGCTCGTTCTCTGCATGACCATCCCATTCACCCGTCGGCGGTTTGAGAATGTGCGTGGTGGGAACACGGCCAGAGGGAACTCCCCACCGTTTCCGCTCGAAGAGAAGAGCGGTCTTGGGTTGCGCACCTGCGAGGCTAAACTGGCCTGTGTCTTGAGCGTTGCGCCATGCAGAATGATCCGCGCGCAGCGTGCGCAACCTCTCGGCAACGTCATCCTCAGTTAGCCACTTGACTTCCTTGGCAACTGTGTCCGATTGCAGTGCTTCCAGGCGTTCCGGGTGAACAAACTGAACAGCGCCTGCGCAGTCTTCACCCACATGGGCAATCAGCCGAAAGACATTCTTTGGCGAAACTTGAAAGCGCCTGCCCCAGTTCTCAAGAACCCGATCGTTGTCGGGCAGCAGTCCCCACAGAAAAGCCTCAATCCGCGCATGGCCGTGCTCCGCCGAAGCCAACGGCATGGAGAGCGATAGCGGATAAGCATTGGGATCGGCTCTCCAGGCATCGTTATAGACGAACGAAAGCCTGGCGTTCTTGTAGTACACCGTACCGACTTCGCGGCCATCGAACAGAGCTATCAGTTGATTTGTCATATCTGTTTCTTCAGGGTGCGCTTCTTCAACGAGTCAAGAACTCTGTTGATGTCTGGCGCTTTCGCTTTGCTTTGCGAGGGAGTTCCAACCGGAGAATCCGCCTCCACGTCGATGGATATTTCGAGGCTCTTCAGTGTGCGCAAGATGAGACCGATTTCGGCTCCAGGTTTCCCTTGCTCCACTTCGACGAGCCACTTCCGACTCGTCCCGGCCTTCTTAGCCAGGGAGACTTGATCCCATCCGAGCGTGGTTCGGCGCTCCCGGATGAAGGCCCCCAAATCGGTAGCGGTTCGGATACGCATCCTGCACACCTCCACTCCTGCATATCGTAATAGTAACCGAACGGTGACAGATTGTAAAGAGAGCGAACGGTGACAATTAAATGTGGGAGCGAGCGGTTACACGGCAATCTAGGCTATACGTCAGGAATTGGCACGCCATCCAGATATTGGCAATTTAGCCGGGAAGCCACCCGGTACTCGCCTGAGAGGCCAGATTTTAGTATACTTCCTGAGCGTAAAGGCCTGTTGGCGCAACTGACCTCCGACGCCTGCTTCTCGGCGTGGTTGCAAGTTTAGGCCCCGCTACTTATGTGAAACTTGGCGAATCTGTGATCGTCGGTGCGTTCGACGAGGAACGACTTGGCTTCGTCCGTGCCGCTCACGACAAATGAGAGGCCCGTGGGCTGCCAGGAAATCTCATTCAGCGCTTCCAGATCGACACCTTCGAGAAGCAGGCTTCGGGGCTCCTTTTCGCTTCGCATTACTTCTGCATCGGATCGCACTCTGTACTGGTAATAAACAGCCGGAAGCTGAATAATCGCGCTGCACGCCGTGGTTAGTGATTCAGGGGGCGCGTTCATGTATAGGGCTTCAACGGTGACCTGGTTTGTTGCCCAACGCGAAAAATCTCCGAGCTCATCGGCAGCGGCATAGCCCAAATCAGTTAGCCGATAGAATTCGCCCGTCAGACCTGCTGCTTCCAAGAGGCCCAGAGAGACAAGATTCTTTATGGCCCCGATCCATTCGGCGCGGTTTCGAGAGCTGTCTGAGTTCAACATCGCTTGGCTTCCGATGGAAAGAACCTCGCGACCAGCTACTCTCGCGCAAAAGATTTGTCCATTCTCGTCTCGCGCAACCGAGACTACTAGCTCGATCTCCTTCGGGTTCAAATCTGGTAGAAAATCGAGTGATCGTTGCCGCCTGGGCAAAGTCAAGGCGAGCTTAACCTGCGGGATTTGGTCGGCGGCGCCTTCTTGTTCTGGGCTTGATTTCTGAAATTCTCTAAGCCGTTCGATCAACGTCGGTAGCGCTGACTTGAGATCCGAGACGATAAGGCTAAGTTCCATACTTCCCATGTTCGGGTTCAGGCCGCTTGCAACCACGTCGCCCCAGTTGCTGATACGGCTGTAAGTATTCTTAACTTCCAAATAGATGTCTGGAGGCAGGGTAATCTTGTTTCGGTATTCAAGCCAAACTCTGGTTGAAGGTCGACGATACACGTCACCGGCTCTTGGCGTCGATGCGCAATCCAGGTTATCCTCCAGTTCGGAAATAATGTCGGCCAACAACGCGGGGCTTTGCGCTGACGCAATCCCCTGACGGCTGTTCGCACTTTCTTCTGGCACGGCCGATTCGGGCTTCAGACCATAAGCCAGACCTAACAGATTCAGCTTTTCGTGAACCTCGTGGACGATTTTAGGTAGATGTCTGGTCACGTGGTCCCGGAGACTGGAGGCGTCCTCGAAGTCAAAGTAGAGCGTATCCTTTTGACGTTCTTTCTTGTACGATTCAAGCGCAGCAAGCTGGGCACGGTCGGCACTTCTCGGAACGTCCGCCGTCGAGAAATACAATGCAACATACTTACCGGACTTGCGAAACTCCTCGATTTCCTCGATAGTCCCTGATTGGGCTTCTCCGGTTGGGGTTCCTAGCTTATAGCCGAAGATCGCGATGAGGATGTCGCCTGATTCGACAATTTGCCTGTTAATGATTGCTTGCGGACGATCTCCGGACGCTGGGTACGCGTGGGATTCCCACCTCAGGGGATTTAGCATGATGCCTGTGGTGGAGAAGTGGGCGGCATTCCACTCGTGAACAGATTGTGTTACGACGTCGCGCTCTTCATTCACGTCAGAGGGCGATGCAATGAGGATGTTGAGGACATCGGCGAAGTGACGCGTGATTCGTCTGGCGGTTTGTCGGCTCAAGGTGACTTGTTCGTCCTGCTTCACTGCTACCTCTTTCGGAAATACTTCTTGCTCACGCACCATGATCTCCAGATCTCGTCGCGCATCAGCAGCCAAAGCATACATTTGTCTCTCGCCTTCCTGGGTCAACAAATTGATCACCGCGCCCATCCTCTGGCTTGAGAATGCTTTGTGGAGATGGCCCTTTTGAGTTCGAGCGTAACCGTCGACCTTATTGGCGATGAACGCGATGTCTGGTCGGGAGATATGGTCTTTGCGCTGTTTTATAAGGTCTACCCAAATCCGGTACAGGGCACGAACCATTTGTTCGGCTCCGTCAATTTGAACTCGGCCGACAGAGGCTTCGTGCTGACCACTGCGCCCGACGGATGAGCCTGCGAGCGCGGTATACTCCCGCCGTATCTCCTTCACCCTTTCGAGCGTGTCCTTGGAGATGGATTCTATCTCTTTACTCAGCTTTAGCTGCGCGATCTGGTTGAGGTCTTCGTACATTGGTGGCTGGGCCGAGCAAATAACTTGGCGGCACTGATGCAATTGTACGGCGAGGCGTGATCCAAATGGGCGAAAAACTCGCTATTCGGGATCATGTCATGGGTACTGTCACGATCAGCGCTTGCCAAATCTCCATACCGCTCAGGAATCGCTCCTGGGTGCTGTAGTTGAATTGCCCATAATCTTCCGCTTCGCGGCGGACGTTGGGGAGAGCGGGGGCGTGGCCAGCGATGTGACATCCGGCGGCTGCTTCGGCAGTGACGGAGGGCGGCGGGACGGACGGGGGCGCGGGAAGCGTCCGGTCCGGGGCAACCTCGCTGGTAACCTTGGTTGCCGCCGGGCCTCACTCAAAATATTTTGCTTTCGGAGAGCGCCGGTGGTGGTAGGGCCGGACTTTTCCTTCTTGCACAAATTTATTTTTGGCCAACAGCCACCAAAACAGCCACCTGCGCAAAATAAAAATGGCAGCCGATTTGGCTGCCGCGTATCTTGCTGATTTTATTGTGTTTCTGGCTCCTCAGGTAGGACTCGAACCTACAACCCTTCGGTTAACAGCCGAATGCTCTGCCATTGAGCTACTGAGGAATCTGTGGGTAAATTGCCCACTTCCAAGGTAGCAGAGAGCGCGAGGCGCGTCAAAATGCCGCCCAATTTTGCTCTGATCGACTTCCGTTTCGGTCCTGCCAGCGTGCGTGGAAGGCGAGATGGGAATTCTTCTGGAGAAGTGCGTTGAAGCGGCGCCTTCGATACGATAAAAAGTGTGTAGTGGAGATCCAGAACACCATGAAGATCGGCGTAGTCAGCGACACTCACGGCCTCTTCCGCGCCGAGGTTGCTCAGGCGCTGGCCGGCGTCGAGCGCATTTTGCATCTGGGCGATGTCGGCAAGCAGCAGGTGCTCAAAGAGCTGGGCAAGATCGCTCCTGTCACCGCAGTGCGCGGCAACGTGGACCACGAAGGCCCGGCCAGCAAGCTGCCGGAGACCGACGTTGTGCTCGTTGAGGGGCGCTATGTCTATATGCTGCACGATTTGGAGACGCTGCACCTGGACCCAGCCGCCGGCAAATTTGCAGCCGTGCTCTTCGGCCACTCTCATGTACCTAACTACTATCGCCGCAAGGGCGTACTCTACTTCAATCCCGGCTCTTGCGGGCCGCGGCGCTTCCGCCTGCCGGTTAGCGTGGGCGTGCTCACGGCGAGCGAGGACGGCGAATTGGAAGCCCGGATTATCCAGCTGGATTGTGCTTGAATGTTCGCGCCGCGATGCCGATTACCTGACCAGAAAATCCTTGGCTGTCTGCAGCAGAACGTCGCGGCTCATATCGGAGATGGCGTTGGTCAGCGGAAGGCGCTTGGGACAGACCTCGACGCAATTCTGCGCGAAGCCGCACTCCTGAATGCCGCCGTCGCCGGCCAGCGCGCGCAGACGCTCCGCGGCCAGAACCTTCCCGGTGGGATGATTATTGAAGAGCTTGACTTGGGCGATGGTGGCCGCGCCCACGAAGCCAGTCTCCTCGTTGAACTGCGGGCAGACCTCCATGCAGCAGGTGCAACTGATGCAGTTGGAGAGCGGATAGCTGATCTCCTGCTCTTGCGGAAAGACGCGCGGGCCTGCGCCCAGATCATACGTTCCGTCGATGGGAACCCAGGCCTTGACCGCCTTCAAATTCTCGAACAAAACCGAGCGGTCCACTTGCAGGTCGCGCACCAGCGGGAATTTCTTGAGCGGCTCGACGCGGATCGGCTGCTCTAGATTATCCACGAGCGACGAGCAGGCCATGCGCGCCTTGCCGTTGATAATCATCGCGCAGGAGCCGCAGATCTCTTCCAGGCAATTGGAATCGTAGGTGACGGGAGTGGTCGGGCAGTTGTGCGCGGTCACCGGATTGGCGGCGATCTCCATCATCACGGAGATGACATTCATGCCCGGACGCCACTCGATCTCGAAGCTCTCCCACACGGCGGGTGCATCGGGGCTGGCCTGGCGTTTGATTTCAAATACGACGGTCTTGTTTGCCATTGTCAGTCTCCCTTAGTTGGTTGCGTCGTAGCGGCGCGGGCGCGGCTGGATGAACTGCGTATCGACATCTTCCCACTCGAAGCGCGGGCCTTCGGCAGTGAAGGACGCCTTGGTGGTCTTCAAAAACTTCTCGTCGTTGCGCTCCGGGAAGTCGGGCTTGTAGTGCGCGCCGCGCGACTCATCGCGCAGAATCGCGCCCTGAACCACAACGCGGGATAGCTCGAGCATATTCTGCAACTGGCGGGCAAAGGCGAAGCTGGTATTGGCCCACTGGCTCTTGTCGCTCAGGTTCACGTTTTTGTAGCGGTCGAGCAGCTCGACGATTTTTTCATCGGCCTGCTGCAATCCCTTGTTATAGCGAATGACGGTGGCGTGCTTGGTCATGGTATCGCCCAGCTCGCGCCAGAGCTTGAAGGGATTTTCCGTGCCCTCGTTGTTGAGCAGCTTGGCATTGATCTCGGCCTGGCGCGCCACTTCCGCTGCATGGCCTCCATCACCTTCTACGGCGGGCAGGCTCTTGGCGTAAGCCATGGCATTCGGTCCGGAGATGAAGCCTGCGTAGATGCAACTGAGCAGTGAATTCGCGCCCAGGCGATTGGCGCCGTGATACTGATAATCGCACTCGCCCACGGCAAAGACGCCGGGAATATTGGTCATCTGGTTGAAATCCACCCACAGGCCGCCCATCGTGTAGTGCATGCCGGGGAAGATCTTCATCGGCACTTCGTGAGGATCGTCGCCGACAAACTTCTCATAGATATCGAGTATGCCGCCGAGCTTGCGGTCGAGCGTAGCGCGGTCAATATGAGATAAGTCGAGGTAGACCATTGGCTGCCCGTCGATGCCCAGATGATTTTCGTAAACAACCTTGTGAATGGCGCGGGTGGCGATGTCGCGCGGCACCAGGTTGCCGTACTTGGGATACCACTCCTCAAGAAAATAGAATCGCTCGGCCTCGGGGATCTGCTTGAAGGGCCGCTTGTCGCCCGAAGTGCGCGGAACCCAGACGCGACCGCCCTCGCCACGCGCCGACTCCGACATCAAGCGCAGCTTATCTTCGCCAGGAATGGTCGTGGGGTGAACCTGGACCAATTCGCCGTTCGCGTAAGTGACGCCCTGCTGGAAGACGGCCGATTGCGCCGAGCCGGTGCAGACCACCGAGTTGGTGCTCTTGCCAAAGATCGCGCCGATGCCGCCGGTTGCCAGGATGACGGCGTCAGCGGGGAACGAGCGCAGTTCCATCGTGCGCAGATCGAGAGCGGTAATGCCGCGCGCCACACCCTTCGAGTCAAGCACGGCGGAGAGAAACTCCCAGCCCTCGTACTTCTTCACCTTGCCTTCGGACTCGTGGCGGCGGACCTGCTCGTCGAGCGCGTAGAGCAGCTGCTGCCCGGTGGTTGCGCCGGCAAAAGCGGTGCGGTTGTAGAGCGTGCCGCCAAAGCGGCGGAAATCCAGCAACCCCTCGGGTGTGCGATTGAAGGGCACGCCCATGCGGTCGAGCAAGTCGATAATCGCCGGCGCGGCCTCGCACATCGCCTTGACCGGAGTCTGGTTGGCGAGAAAGTCGCCGCCATAGATGGTGTCGTCGAAGTGCTTGTAAGTGGTGTCGCCTTCGCCCTTGAGGTTCTTGGCCGCGTTGATGCCGCCCTGCGCGCAAACCGAGTGAGAGCGCTTGACCGGGACAATCGAAAACAGGTCAACCGAGCCGCCGGCCTCGGCAATCTTGATGACCGCCGAAAGTCCGGCCAGCCCTCCGCCAACCACGATGATTCTGGGTGCTGCCATGAACGAGTTCCTTTCGAAGAAGCAACTATTAGCTTCTAGCCTCTAGCTTCTATCTATTTGTTGCAGCTAGAGCATCATCGATTCTGCTATAGACTTCCGTGCCCCATCCATTCCGCATTTTTTCTGCGGAATGGGTGGGATTCCGAGAAATTCTGGTCTACACCATTTCCGAAAACGCTCGAATAGTTCCATAAAAAAGCTAGCAGCTAGAAGCTAGCAGCTAGCGGCTGACTAACAAATGCCCAGATGCTCAGCAAACCGGCCACCACCAAAACAAATCCCATCGCCGCGCAGACAATGCCGAAGCGCTTGCGGGCCACCGCGCCGGGCGTGATGCCCCACTTGGCCGCGAAGAGCCAAACGCCATACGAGAAGTGCCAGCAGATGGCGATCATCGCAATGATGTAAACGGCCAGCATCCAGGGATTGGCTAGTTCGATTTGCACCTTGTGGAAGGCCTCGTAGGGATGCTCGGGAAGGTTGGGTCCCATGAAGCGCTGACGAATCACGTGCTGCAAAATGTACGCAAAGGCGATAATGCCGGTGTAGCGCTGCGTGACGTAAAGCCAGTTGCCGGCCCAGGGATAGTAGATGATGTTGGACTTGCCGCGCAGCCAGATCCAGACACCGTAACAGGCGTGATAAAGGATGGGCAGAAAGATGAAGCCCCACTCCAGGCCGCGCACCAGCGGAAGGCTGTTGAGGAACTGGACCTGCTTTCCGTAAGCGACGGGTCCGCCGAGCGCCTCGAAGTTCGACAGCAGATGTTCCAGCAGGAATGCGCCGAGCGGGACAATGCCCACCAGTGAATGCAGCTTGCGCAGGAAAAAGGAAAAACCCTCGCCGGCGCGCAAAGGCTGGACGCCGCTGCGAACGGTAGGCGCGGCATTGGGTTGGGCAATTGCCATATATGTCTCAACTCCTAAGCGCTTGAAAGCTCCACATCCAGTTTTCGTGAGGCGGCGGCTTCGATTTGGGGACAGAAAAGCGTAATGCGGATATTTCTATTATTGTTTCCCGCTGTACTCCACGTCAAATCACCCCACAGGGCAATCGCATGAGGATTTTTTGCAGATTATTTCCCTCCCGCAGCGCACAATGGAAGTATGAACCACGACAATAACCACGGGCTTTTCCTATCCCCTGACCCCTAATCCCTAACCCCTGCTTTTGTACCCCCCCCTCCCCCCCCTAAAATATAAATATTGACGTAAAGATTTTGCAGGTAATTAATTAGTAACGAGGTCGTAGAGGGTTTCCCTTCATGCGATTAACCTGAATCGCGCCATGCGGTTTGGTCCCACGCGATGAGATTTGGGTGCCGCTCAAGCGCCTAGCATGGGTAAAAGTGCCGTAATGGCGCGCCCGCGATGGCTGAGCGCGTGTTTGGTTTCAAGATCGATTTCAGCCATGGTGCGGTCGAGCGCGGGCAGATAGAAGAGCGGATCGTAGCCGAAGCCGCCAGAGCCGCGCGGCGCTTCCAAAATCAGCCCTTCAACCGCGCCCTCGGCAGTGTGCAGAACCACTCCGTCGCGCGCCGCTGCCAGAACGCAGCGGTAGCGCGCCGTACGCAGTTCGGCAGCAACGCCTTCTAGCCGCCGCAGTAGAAAAATGTTATTCCGCGCGTCGGTCTCCTTGCCGTCGTGTGCGTCAACAAATCCGGAGTCGGCGGCAAAGCGTGCCGAGCGCACACCGGGCGCTCCGTCGAGCGCATCCACTTCCAGGCCGGAGTCGTCGGCCACGACCAGCTCTCCAGGCGCAAAGCGCGAGTAGAAAAACGCCTTGAGCTGGGCGTTCTCGGCGAAGGTCAGGCCGTCTTCCTCCGGCGCGGGAATCTCTTCTATTCCCGGAAGCGGCGAAAGGATGAGGGCGTGAGCCTCG
>JBEKDX010000110.1:0-10103 GCA_050014135.1 Occallatibacter sp. | reverse complement strand
CACGTCAAGCAGCCAGACGCTCACTCGCTTTCATCCTCGATTCTGAGCGCGTGCTCCAGCGTAATGACTTCTCTCTCTTCACCGGGAGAAAAAACGAAAAAATGTCCATCCTTGCGAACCGGAGTGGGCTGCTTCAACGCGCGCTTCAGAAGGACAGAGGTTGCTTCCCCTGCTGAGAGGGATCTAGCCGCCGCGTATTGTTTCATCTCTGCAAGAACACTGTCTTCAATGTCGAGAGTGGTTCTCATCGCAAAACTCCCTGACTACTCCGCATACCAATCCTTGCGCATCAATATCAAGCAGTCACATCATTTGTATTATATGATGCAAATCTATCAAATACGCATCAAAATCTAGATTTGATGCGCAAACTTCTCGGCTCATATTCCCTCAATGATGGGTTAAACCTGTGCGATTACAGTCTGTTACCTTTCCGGAAACTTTGGTGCCATGGGATAGATTAGAAAATTCGAGTACAGTGTGTATGACCCTCTTCAAGGGTCTGGACGCCGTCAATGAATGCCATGAAACCAGCTCTACCGCTTTCGTCTGCACGTTCCCTTCCGGTCTCTTCCCGGCAGGAAGTACGTTGTGCGGTGCGTTTTCCGCTTGCATTACCCGTTGTGTTGTCTGCCGGCAAGGATGAGATTGCCGCCGTCACCCGGGATGTCTCTGCCAGCGGAGTGGTTTTTGAGCTGGACAGACCGGTTCTGGCAGGGTTGGAGATCCGATTTTCCTTGCGTATGCCTTGTGCGGTGCTGGGCACCCCGCGCGATGTACTGGTCCATTGCCAAGGACGTGTGGTACGCTGCTCAATGAACCAAAGTAACTATCTGGCTGCTGCTACAATTGACGAGTATCAATTCGCCGAGCAGTAACAGCCGGGTACGCGCTTGGCAACAACCACTTTCAGGCATGGCTAGAAGAATTTATGGATTTTTTGGACGATTCTGCTGAAGGCGAAATCCTCGAAGCTCCGGTCAAGCCGGGGACAATCCGGGTGATTCTCGCGGACTCCCAGGCTATTTACCGCGTTGGCATTCGCAAGGTCTTTGCCTTGGAAGACGATCTTCGCGTTGTGGCCCAGGCCGATTCCCTCGAGAATCTGCGTCTGGCCATCGAACGCTATCCCACTGACATCGTTCTGCTGGAGGGAAGCCTGCTGACCGGCACGGCGAATGTCATTCCCGATATGCTGCGCGCTGCCCCTGATGTGAAGCTGATCGTGCAGGCCGTGGCCGCCGACGAAAATCAGACCGTCGAGCTTTACCGCCGCGGCGTCCGCGGCATCGTTAGCCGCGCCATCTCGCCTGATCTGCTGGTTCGCTGTGTGCGCCGCATCGCCGCCGGAGAAACCTGGATCGACAATCAATCGGTCAGTTGGGTGATCGAGGCGTATCGCGCCCAGGCCGCCGCGTTGGTCAGCCCGCGCACCCAGCCCAAGCTCTCGCCCAAGGAGATGGCCATCATTACCTGCATCACTCAGGGCAAGCGCAACAAGGAGATCGCCTTCCAGTTGGGGACAACCGAGCAGGTCATCAAAAATTATCTGCGCAAGATCTACGACAAGCTGGGCGTCAGCGACCGCCTCGAACTGGCACTCTATTGCCTGCACAACAAAATCATTCAGAGCGATGCGGATGAGACTGTAGTGGCTCAGAAGGTGATGGGCCAGTAGCCGGCTCTTCTTCCGTGTTACTACAAATGGATTCCTTGGCTCTGGATCATCCGACCTGGGAAACCGGAAACCCAGCCCCGCCCTGTGTTAAATCGATCCTCGCGCCAACTCCAGCAGACGAATCAACTCAGCCAGCTCCGCCCGCTTCAGCCGCCCCAGCAACTCACCTGGAGCCGCCAGAATGACCGGGTCCATTTTCTTGAGCAGCGCAATTCCCGCCGCCGAGATATGCGTCCGTACCACGCGCCTGTCCTGTGAGTCGCGCTGTTGGCGAATGAGTTTGAGCGCCTTGAGCCGCTTGAGCAGGCGAGTAATGTCCGGTTCGGCGGTGATCATGCGGCTGCCGATGGCCGAGCAGGTGAGCCCCTGCGGATGCGCGCCGCGCAGAATCCTCAGCACGTTGTACTGCGTCGAGGTCACGCCCCACTTGCGAGTCTTGAAGTGTAGGGCGCGGTTAAGGCAGTCCGAGGTGCGCAGCAGATTCAGCAGCGCCTCTTCCTCCAGACTTGCAAAGGGGAGCTGCTGTGCGATTTCCAGCTTCAGTCCTGCCATCGACGGTCTTTCTCCGACAGATACAATATAGATCGAGTCTCCCCCACCAGCCAGCTACCCTTATCTGCCGCGTCCTTTCCACCCTAGCGCATAGAGTTCATGCGATGGGGACCCTGGGTTTGCGGCAGATATGGGAGACCATGAACCTCAATCAGCCGAGTCTTGAAGGCGCGGCGAGTCAACACTATTACTGCTTGATGATTTCTATATCGATGGTCAGCTTGACTTCGTCGCCGACCATGATCGCCGGGAAGTTGCTGCCAATGCCGAAGGCCGTTCGGCTGATGGTGGTGGTGGCGGAAAAGCCGGAGTGCGCTTTGTGGTCCATCATCCCTTCGACCGGTGTACTGGGGCCGTCCACATCAAGCACCACCGGCTTGGTGACGCCGTGCAGGGTCAGGTTGCCGTTCACCGTCAGCCGGCTGCCGTTCTTCGACACGCTGGAGCTGGTAAAGGCAGCGGTGGGGAATTTGACCACGTCGAAGAACGCATCGGTTTTCAGGTGGTCGTCGCGCTTCGGCTCGCCGGTGTTCACGGTAGCGGTGTCGATGGTCACCGTCACAGTCGACTTGGTGACATCCGCCTCGTTGTAAACCAGGGTGCCTTTTACGCCGCCGAAGCGCCCATGCACGTTTGAGACGCCGCCATGGCGGATGGTGAAATCAACCTCGCTGTGAGCCGGATCGGGCACCCAGGCTGAGGTTTGCGCCAATGCCAGAGGAGCGGCCAGTGCCAGAATGCTTGTCGCAATTGCCAAACGTTTCATCGTCAATATCCTTTCGTTACGGGCCGTCGGTCCGCTGTGAGGTTGGAGAAGAGAGGCGAAGGCTCTCACCGGATGCGCGCGGAAATGGGGAGATCTTCCGCGCGAAATCGTCTTGTACAATTTTCGATGCTGGACAATTGTTGTTTGTTGCAACAAATATTGTCTGTTTCATTTAGACCAGCGATGAAAAGATTTTGTTCCGCCTGTTCCCTGGTCAGTGCTCCTGCTATTCTGCCTTCTATGTCCGTTCTAAACGACTTCCGGCGGCTCACCGGCTCCCAGCGGCGCACTTTTCTGGCCTCGTTTCTGGGCTGGACGATGGATTCTCTCGACTTTTTCCTGTTGATTTTTTGCGTCAAGGCCATCGCGGCGGATTTCCGGACTCAGCCCTCGGCGGTGCTGGGCGCGGTATTTTTGACCCAGGCTTTCCGGCCGGTGGGCGCGGTGCTCTTCGGGCAGCTCGCTGACCGCTATGGCCGCCGCCCGGTGCTGATGGCCAACATCCTCAGCTTTGCGGTAATCGAGTTTGCCTGCGCCTTTGCGCCCTCGCTCACCGTGCTGCTGGGGCTGCGCGCGCTCTTCGGCTTGGCGATGGGAGGCGAGTGGGGCGTGGGCGCGGCGCTCACCTTCGAGTCGCTGCCCACCAAGGGGCGCGGCGCATTCAGCGGCATCTTGCAGGAGGGTTACGCGCTAGGCTCGATCCTGGCCGCCGGCGCCTTCGCGCTCTTCTTCGCGGGCTTTGCCTGGCACGGGCTGGTCTTGCCTGCGATTGGCTGGCGCGGGCTTTTCATCCTCGGATCAACGCCGGCTCTGCTCGTCCTGCTTGTGCTGATCAAGGTGGATGAGTCGCCGGTCTGGCTGGAAGGGAAGAGGAAGCGGCTTGCACGCTCAGTGGAAGAGAGCTGGAGTGCTAAGGTCCGGGATAGCTCTCGCCTGCGGGCCTTCCTGCCCACCTTTCTTTTTCTGATCGTGCTGATGACCGCCTTCATGAGCTTTTCGCATGGCACACAAGATGTATATCCGACCTTCCTGCAAACCCAGGCCCGCCTCACTCCGGGGACCGTTGGGCTGATCGGCGTGCTCTACGGAATCGGCTCCATCGCCGGCGGCATTGTCTTCGGCGCGCTCTCTGAAATGTGGGGACGCAGGCGCGCCATCGTCACCGCGACGCTGCTGGCGATTCCGGTCATTCCGCTCTATGCTTACGGTCACTCGGCTCTCTCGCTGGGCATCGGCGCGGTGCTGATGCAGTTCATGGTGCAGGGCGCGTGGGGGGTGGTTCCCGCCTATCTCACCGAGTTATCGCCGGCTCCGGTGCGCGCCACGGCTCCGGGCCTGGCCTATCAATTGGGCGGATTGATCACCTCGTGGAACGGCAAGGCGCAGGCCCTGATCGCCGAACGCACTGGCAACTACCCCGCCGTGCTGGCGATTACCGTGATCGTGGTAGCGCTCTCGCTGGCCGGGTTGGCGCTGCTGGGTCGCGAAGCCAAAGGGGAAGAGATGACGTCAGCGTGAGCTTGCTGGACACACTTTCAATTACTGGGTACTCCAGCATCCGACTTTGCGAGCTGGAAAACTTTGATCAAGTCCAGCTTCGTGTCTGGGCACAGAGGGGGTAGATGTCGTTGCACTGGGTGTATGCAGTTGAACTTTCTCAAGCCGCATCGGCCCGCAAAAGCGCGTTTGTTTTGTTTATTGCAAGGAGTTGAAGGATTTTGCCCGCCGGGACAGGGTGGCCGAAGAGCCAACCCTGAGCGAGGATTGTTCCTGCTGACGCTTCAAAATAACTTGCCTGCTCCGGAGTTTCTATGCCCTCTACAATGACTTCGAGCCCCAGAGCTTCAGCCATGGAAAGGATCTGCGGCAGAACGGTCACGACTACCGATTCAGTGCCGATGGCTTGGGTAAAGGCTTTGTCGATCTTGATAGCGTCTACGGAGAGTTCGTGAAGATAAGAGAGGCTGGAATAGCCCGTTCCGAAGTCGTCGATGTGAACGCTGTGTCCTCGCTGGCGGAGGCTGTGAATCGTTTCAATGGCTACCTCCCTCTTAGCGGTTGAGCCTTCGGTGATCTCGATGGCCAAGCTGCGCGGCGAAACCCCCGCCTGATATAGGCTCTGGTCGAGCAGCGGCAGAAACTCCGGGTCCGCAAGATCCTCTGCGGCTACGTTGATGCTGACGCGAACTTCTGGCTGCTTGCGGAGCATCTCTCCGCAATCGCGCAGCACATGACGCAGCACAAGTTTGGTGATTTCGCCAACAAAGCCGCATTGCTCGGCGATTCGCACGAAGACCTCAGGACCAACCGCAACGCCATCTTCATTGGTCCAGCGCGCCAGCGCCTCCGCGCCCACGATGCGTCTACCGCACAGTTCAACCACGGGTTGATAGACCAGGCACAGTTTGTCCTTGCGAATTGCGCGGCGGAGTTGCTGCTCGATGCTCTTGTTGCGGCGGTAAAGCAAAGACGAAACAAAACCGAGCAAGGCAGACAGCAAGGCGCACAGCAGAACACATCCATCGAACCTGGTTCGATGGGTCGCGATGATCTCCGGCATCGAGGTGTAAGCTGTGACGCAGTGAAAATAACGGATCGAACAACGGGTAGCAAAAAGTGTCTCTCCCCGCCTGTACCAGCCCTCTTTGGTGAGGATTGTATTGTCAGCCTGAGGCGGCTCGCCGAGCAAGCTGCCCGTCTTCTGACTGGGAGCGTCGGTCACCGTCTCGACATAGTTCAGGGGAAAAGGTTCCAGATGCATGCGCGTTAGCGGAGTGAAGACGACATAGGAGTCGCCAAATTGCAGTGCGAGGATGGTCAGGTCAGGATTCCGGTAAGGAGCAAGGTCCTTGTAATAAACTGTGCCGTCCTGCTGTGTGAAATCCGCTGAGATTTGCTCTTTGGGAGTTGCCAGTTTGCCCAAAGCAGCCGAACACTCGATCCTGCCGTCGCGCATGCGCCCGGCGTCCTTCATGTATTCAGACTCGAAGATCAAAGCACGGAAGTACCTGATCTCATCTCCCGAGCAGGAACGATGACTCGAGACCCCTATGGCGGCTAAAACTGTCCGCAATTCGGCCGAAGATGCTTCACCGTCCTCCATGAGCTGGGTTGCGTACCGATCAAGTCTTGCTTCAGTAATTCGCAGTGTTATGGCGCTGGCCAGCAGGTAGCCTACGATGGTTCCACAGGCAGCTAGGCAAATCGTGGTCGCCAAGGAAAACAGGATGCGGTGCTTGCGAGACGGCATGGTTCACCAACCGGTCCGGGTCACTGGTCCAGATGCGCAGATGCAATAATCCGCGCAACTAGCTTGAGGATGATAGAGCCACAACCAAGATCAAGCATTACGGCTATCCCCTGATTTTGCATTACGAGCAACTCGGCCCGCGGATAAGGAAAATAAGATCGTGACAACTGCAACTACCATACCTTCTGTATCGGAGCTAGTGGTCACGATCTTTATGATTCGATGAATAAATTAACAATTCCAGCTCCCGTCATCGGGTTCACAATTGAAAGTAGGAAGCACAGCCCTCACAGCAGCTTCCCCGCGGCCAGATCACGGATCAGCCCGCGGTCGGCGGCCAGGAACTCGTAGTCAGCCAGCTCTTCGAGGCGGACCCAGCGAACCTGGTGATAGATGCGGCTTTCGATCTCGCCGGCAAACTCGCGCACGGCAAAGAATTGCAAATCGACGGCGCCGCCATGGCGGTAGTTGTGGCGGATGCGGGTGACCGGCGGGCCGATGGTGGCGCGAATGCCCAGCTCTTCGTCCAACTCGCGGGCCAGCGCCTGCTCGGGGCTTTCGCCCGCCTCGATCTTGCCGCCGGGAAACTCCCACAGCAAGGCCATCGGCTGGTCGGGACGGCGCTGACCGATCAGAATCTCGCCCTTGCGCACAATCAGCCCTGCCGCGACGAAACGCAGCGCGGGACCAGCGTGCCGAGTTGGGGAATTCGGCTGTATCTCTTCCACTCCATTAGTGTAAACGCACCAAAAGCGTTGCAGCGTCCTAGGTGCGCATCTCTCTGTTGGATACTGAGAAAAAAGGCTCTCTTGTTGTTGCAAAAGGGCTGATCTTCCCAGGTGGGAAACTATTCTCCCCCCACGGCCGCTTCGCCGCCCTCGGCGCCCTGGGGTACGAAATAGCCCCAGCCGTGCCTGGCAGCCGCCTCGATCAATGCCGGAGAAGGATTGACCGGGAAGGCGTGGCGCGCGATTTCCAGCATGGCCAGATCATGGATCGAGTTGCCGAAGACCGCATCGGGGTGATCGAGTCCCACGCGCCGGAGCGAGGCAGCCTTGGCCGCGCCGGTGGGCACATCCACGATCTCGGTGGAGATAAGACCGTTGATGACACGGACCTCGGCGGCCAACACATGCTCCTCGGGAATGCCGAACGCGCGCACGCCCTCGGCTACCACCCACTTGTTGGTGGAGCTGACGGCCCAGAGTTCGACGCCGGCATCGCGCAGCGCGGGCGCCAGCGCGGCCATCTCGGCGAAGACGCGCGGCGGCACAAACTCGCGCACATAGCGGGCGGCGGCTTCGCGCATCTCCTGCTCGCGCAGGCCCGCGTAGATCTGCACCATCTCGCCGCACATGGCCTCTTCGCTTACCGTGCCTGCCAGGTAGCCGCGATAGCGTGTATCAACCCAATCGCTGGTGGAGCGCGAGACCAGCCCCTCCTCGATGGACCAGCGCAGGAATCCGTTGCCGGAGTCGCCGCTCCACAGGGTTCCATCGCAGTCGAAGACCGCAACCTTGGGGTTGCTCGCAAAAACCAGCCGTTCAAACTCCGGGGCCGTCCACCGGGTGATTTCAATTTGCGTAGGTGTCAAGCGTACCTCTTGTCTGCTCGAAAATTCTTCCAACTCTATTCTCTTCCAAATGGCAGAGTTTTGCACGTGAAGAAATGAAGAAGAGTCTGATTGCGCGACAGGATCAATGAGTTGCGAACTATGCGCCACTCCCGCTTCATCGATGAATTTATGAAGGCAGATGCTTGATCAGCGTCATCTCGGTTCCGGGATGCAGCGGCCGGAAGCGCACCTCATCCAGGAACGTCCGGATCAGGAAGATGCCGCGCCCTGAGCCGCGCAGCAGATTCTCCGGAGCCAGCGGATCGGGAAGGGAATCGGGATCGAAGCCCGCGCCTTGGTCTGCAATGATGATTACCAGCGCCGCGCCTGTGTTTTCAAAGCTGGCTGTAACCTGCTTGGCGGGGTCGAATTTGTTGCCGTGCAGAACGGCGTTCACCGCGGCCTCGCGCGCCGCCATCGCCACGTGGAAGCAGTCGTCCTCGTCGAGGCCGGCCTCGGTGGCCAGCCTCTCCGCCGCCGCCTCGATCTCGGTGACGCTCTCCATCGTCGATTTCAACTGAAGACTCAGCCGCCCTGCCTTCGCCTCGCTCACCGGCCAACTCTCCATCCGCTCCGGAATTGCACCGGAAGCAATCTCTCAGCCGCGCGCAGCAGCCTAAATGGAAGTTTCAAGGTTGGCGAGTATCCGTGTCAAGGCGCCTGAGGCGCAGCCAATCGCTTGGTATTCGCTCGCAAGGGTATCTTCCGCGCCAATGATCTCCTGCAACCGCACGCAACCCCGCCCCTAGGCGATACACTTTCCTCATGCCTTACCGCACCACATCCCGCATCAGCCTGACCGCCCTGCTCGGCACTCCGGTCACCGATGCCCAGGGCCATCTGCGCGGAAGGCTCAAGGACATCGCCGTGGCCACCGGCGAGGACGCGGGCAAGGTCGCCGGCCTGGTGCTGAAGACGCGCGCCGGCCTCTGCATCGTTCCCTCGCACCAGGTGATGGAGACCCCCGCCGGCACACTCGAATTGCGCTCCAGTGGCGCGATGGTGCCGCTCGAAGATCAGGGCAATTATCTCTACCTCCAGCAAGACCTGATCGACCGCCAGATCATCGACATTCATGGCCGCAAGGTAGTACGCGTCAACGATGTCGATCTGGAGTGGATGGGCCAGGGCGCGGCGCATCTGCTACGTGTGGCCGAGGTCGAGGTGGGATTGCGCGGAGCGATTCGCCGCGTCTTCAAAGGGATGCTGCCCCGCGCCGCGCTCGAGAAGCTCTCGCGCAAGTTCGCCGCCCGCGGCATTCCCTGGGAGTTCGTCGATGTGATCGAGGTCGATCCGGCCCGTCGCGTCAAGCTGCGCATCGAGTACGAGCGGCTGGCCGAGATGCACCCCTCCGACCTGGCCGACATTCTCGAAGACCTGGCTCCCGCCGAACGCGAGGTCATCTTCACCTCGCTGGATGAAGAGGTGGCCGCCGAGACCTTGGAAGAGGTCGAGCCAAGGCTGCAGAAGTCGCTTCTGGAAAAGCTCGGCGAAGAGCGGATTGCCGACATTGTCGAGGAGATGGACCCCGGCGCCGCCGCCGACCTGCTGGCCGAACTGCCCGAAGAGCAGTCTGACGCCATTCTCGAAGAGATGGAGCCCGAGGAGCGGCAGGATGTCGAAGAGCTGCTCGAGTTCGACGAGGACTCGGCGGCCGGCTGCATGACCACCGACTTTGTTTATCTGGGCATGGAGGCGACCGTGGCCCATGCCGTGCAAGCGCTGCGCAGCTTTGACGGAGACCCGGAGAGCGTGACGGAGATCTTCCTGCTCGACGAAAAGCGCGTGTTGCGCGGCGCCATTCCGCTGGCGCGGCTGGTGATGGCTCAGCCGGAGACGCGCCTGGCCGTGCTGGCCGAAGCTCGCGTTCTCTCCTGCCCTTCCGGCCTGCATCAGAACGAGCTGGCCGAACTCTTTGACAAGTACAACCTGCAAGCGCTGGCCGTGGTTGACGCTCAGGGCCGCATGGTGGGCGTCGTTCAGGCCGATCACGTGATCAGCTTCCTGCGAGATAAGCTCTGATACTGGCTCGATTCGGTTTTTTCTGAGCAGAATTGCACACTTCCATTCCCGCCGTGCAATTAATGTGACAGAAATAACAGGCATAGATTTAAATTTGTGAAACAATCCAAGGATGATGCAGTTTCCCAAAATCATCCAGGGTGGTATGGGGGTGGGCGTCTCGAACTGGCGCCTGGCCAATGCAGTCTCCAAGCTCGGTCAACTCGGCGTTGTTTCTGGC
>JBEKDX010000109.1:0-10110 GCA_050014135.1 Occallatibacter sp. | reverse complement strand
CAGTCTTGTAAACGGAAGCGCGCTTGTCTTCGTGGATGGACACTTGGATAACATCAGCAAGCAAGTCTCCTACGCCGCGGCCTATCACAACGTATTGGCGACGCCGAGCGGAAACAATCCGCATATTCATCCATCCGAACCCAACTACTTATGGGCAGAGGCCGGCACCAACTTCGGCATACTGGATGACGACGACCCATATGTGGACAACCCGCCGAATGCCCAGACAACCACCCAGCATCTAAGCGGTCTGCTGCAGAGAGCCGGCAAGAGCTGGAAGTCCTATCAGGAAGACATCGACCTGACGACCAGCGGCGGTAAGCTCATCAACCAGCCATTGCCGGAGAATCAGTGGACCGTTCCGCTAGTAAGCCAGTCAGGCGTCTTCGGAGCCGGCAGCTACTTGAATGCGTACAACGATTCAATGCAATATAACTATGCCTGCAAACACAATCCGCAGGTCTTCTTCACCGACACGAATGGCGGCGACAACACAACTCCCTCCAATCCCCTATCCAGCCACTACGCACCGTTGCAGCAATTGGCCTTCGATCTGGCTGACGACAACGTCGCTGATTACAACTGGATCACGCCTGATCAATATAACGAAATGCACAGCTCGCTCACGGGCGGCTTTGCAGGCCTCACCGGAGATGCATCGCAGATCAGGGCGGGCGACAACACCCTCAGCAGGCTCGTTCCCCTCATCATGTCATCGAGAGCGTACAAGGATGGCGGCGCGATCATTCTCTGGTGGGACGAAAGCGAGGAAGACGGCGAAACCGGCGACAACGCAGATGATTTCAACCACACGATCGGCGAGATCATCATCTCCAAACTCGCACATCCCAACGAGGGCGGCCTTCCCTATGCAAGTTGGATCAATTACTCACATTCTTCCGATCTGCGTACCATGCAAGAGATTTTTCATGTGAGAGCAACCGGCGGAACGTCACCCTATCTGGGCGATGCAGCCAATGCGACCGATTTATCAGACTTATTTGCCCCCGGCGTTATCCCGGCAAATCCATAGGAATTCTCGACCAACACCGTGGTCCGGTCACAACTGGAAACTGCACTCATACAGCGCGGGACCCTTCTAACGAAGGGTCCCGCGCTGTTGCTTAGATGCTGCGGTGCGGGTTACTTGGCGGCGGCCTTCTTCAATCCGGCCTGCTCGGCGAGTGCGGCTGCCTTGTCGGTGGCCTCCCAGGTGAAGTCGGGATCGTTGCGGCCAAAGTGTCCGTAGGCTGCGGTCTTCTGGTAGATGGGGCGGCGCAGGTTCAGGCTCTCAATGATGCCCTTGGGAGTGAGCGAGAAGTTCTTGCGGACCAATTCGGTGAGCTTGGCTTCGCTGATCTTGCCGGTGCCGAAGGTCTCGATCAGCACGCTGACCGGCTCCGCGACGCCGATGGCGTATGCGAGCTGGACTTCGGCGCGGTCTGCCAATCCCGCGGCCACAATGTTCTTGGCGATGTAACGGGCCATGTATGCCGCACTGCGATCCACCTTCGTCGGATCTTTTCCGCTGAAGGCGCCGCCGCCGTGACGGCCCATGCCGCCGTAGGTATCGACGATGATCTTGCGGCCGGTGAGGCCGGTGTCTCCCATTGGTCCGCCGATCACAAATCTACCCGTCGGGTTGATGTGGTACTTGGTGTGCTCGTCGAGCCAGGCGCCAGGCAGCACGGCCTGGATGACGTACTTGAGGATGTCGGCGTGCAACTGCTCGTTGCTGACGCTGTCAGAGTGCTGACTGCTGATGACGACGGCGTCGATGCGGGCGGGCTTGCCGTTTTCATCATATTCAACCGTCACCTGGCTCTTGCCGTCGGGACGCAGATAGGGCAGCTTGCCGGACTTGCGCACGGCTGTAAGCTGGCGGGTGAGCTTGTGAGCCAGCGAGATGGGCGCGGGCATCAGCTCGGAAGTATCGTTCGAGGCGTAGCCAAACATCATGCCTTGGTCGCCAGCGCCGCCGGTATCCACGCCCTGAGCGATGTCGCCCGACTGCTTATTGATCGTCGAGATCACCGCGCAGGTGTTGGAGTCGAAGCCGTAGAGGGCGTTGTCGTAGCCGATGGAGGCCACAACGCCGCGAACCAGGCTTTGGAAATCGACGTAGGCCTTGGTGGTGATTTCGCCGGCGATGACGACCAGGCCAGTGCAGGTGAGCGTCTCGGCGGCGACGCGGCTGTAAGGGTCCTGCTCCAGGCAGGCGTCAAGAATCGCGTCTGAAATCTGGTCGGCAATCTTGTCGGGATGGCCTTCCGTGACGCACTCAGAGGTAAACAAGAAACGGTCGCTCAATTTAAAACTCTCCTCCCATTGCAGGGAATTCAATTTGGGCAGCCTACCGCGAGGACCGGTTCATTCTGGATCACCGGCGCGCAAAACAAGCCGCATCGGACCCACTCTCGCTGAAGGACACGCCAGCACCGTCAGGCCTAGCGCCTTGGGATGCATGGTTCCATGGTAATTGCCATGAGCGGGCGGGGCAACGAGATGCAGCGAATGGGGCGCACTGACTCCCAGGCTGGGATGAATCGCCACTGAGCGGAGACACCAGTGTCGTTCCTCACGCTTCATGAGCAGTGGGAAGATGTGGTTGCGGCAGCGCTTCGGTGAGCACGATTCCAGCCAGAATCAGCAGCGCGCCCAGGCCGGGGCGCAAGCCCAGTCGCTCGCCCATGAAGAGAAACGAGGTGATCCAGGCAAAGACCGGCTCCATCGTCAGAATCAGCGCGGTATGCGTCGGCGGCAGCACGGACTGCACCCAGCTCTGGATGGAAAACGCCGCCGACGTGGCCAGCACAGCAGCGACAGCCAGCGCCCACAGCAGACGCGGCGTCCAGGCCACTTGCGGATGCTCGATGAAGGGCAGGCTGATCGCCATGAAGAGCGCGCAGAAGCCTACCTGCAGCAACGCCAGCGGCTGAAAACCGATGCGAGGCGAGATATGGCTGAGGGCCAGGCAATGAAAGGCAAAGCCGACGGCGCAGCCCAAGGTCAGCAGGTCGCCCAAATTGATGGAAGAAAGATCAGGCAGCAATCCGGCCAGCCCCGCAGCGTGACCCGCTGCGCTGGGCGCAGTCAGCAGCACAATCCCGGTAAAAGCCAGTCCCGCGCCGATAAAAACATTCCAACCCGGCCTGCGCATCCCCGGCGGTCGCAAGCCCGGAATCAGCGAAAACAGCGGCACCAGCACCACCAGCAAGCCGGTAATAAAGGCTGACTTGGAGGGCGTGGTGCGGGCCAAGCCAACGGTCTGAAATTGATAACCCACGGCCAGGCACAGCCCCACCAAAGCCCCGGCCGCCATTTGCCAGCCGCGTATGCCACGCCAGTAGCGGTGATAAACCCCGGCCAGAACAGCAAAGGCCAGCACCATGCGAATCAGGTTGAAGGCGGCAGGCGTCGCGTCCGCCAACGCTCCCTTCACCACCACAAACGTCGATCCCCAAATGGCGACCACGAGCAGCATCAGCAGATAGGCGCGGGTTTTCATTCAATTGAATTATTGCAGGCGGGTGCATTCAGGAAAGAAGAAGGGAATCAGGCAGCGCGGATACTGTCAGGCTCGACGGAACAGGCTGCGGGGATACTCGGATTTCATTTGAGTCGGAAGAAAATCATCCCTCAGGGGCTAAAGCCCGCGTTGATTTTACTGAATTTATGTACGGGCTAAAGCCCGTACCCTTCACCGAATTGAGCATTCCCGCAGCCTGTGAAGGACCTTGGGTGGGTTTCCAGGTGCAATGCTTTTGCGCTTCGACGTAAGCTCGACGGACGGAATTTATGCGTGTTTGCCGCCGCCGTGGCGAAGACCCCGCCTGACGCAGACAAAGGCCATTGCGAAGCGGAATCCATTCATGCCCCAGCTGACGGGCAGCAGCGAGTGCCACCAACCGACGCGCAGGCCGTAATAGCGCACCCCCAGGCAGGCGCACGCGGCCACCACCAGCAACAGCAGGATAATGCCCATCCAGCGCAGGCGATTCTCGATCGAGCCGCTCTGCTGGATGCGGGCCTTGCCCACATTCGAGGCGAACTCGAGCCAGTCGCGGTCTTCATCGATCATCTGTCCGCTGGCGACGTAGGCCTTGAGAAAGCGCTCTGTCCAGTCGCTCTGGTCCAGGCCGACCGCCCCCGCATAGCCGCGCACGATGCCCTTGCTCAGAATGCCGCCGGGAAGCAGGCGAAACCTCTCCTGCTCCAGCGCAATCAGGTGCCGCTGGCAGATCTTGGTGACTGCCGTGATCTCTTCCAGCGCAATGCCGCGGGACAACCGCTCAGTGCGCAGGTCTTCTCCGAAGCTGCTCATACGCGACCTGAAAACGCTTCGCCTACCCAGGGATTTACCCTCCACAATAAACCTACTTTCAGCTTCGGTCAAAGAAATTCGATTGTTTTTTCCCTTTCTTTTCAGAAGACTGCGATTTTCCCCGGTCGGATCGTCTTGAATCATGACCATACAATGCCGCGATCTGCCTGCCAGCGGGGTCTCCAAGCCCTGGGCTGTTACCCTGAAAGCGAAGGGTTTTTCGCGGTATCTCCGCCTCTCGGAGCCAGGATCGGGAATGAACAAGCTCATCTTTGCCAATCTGTTGCACCGACCCCTGCGGTCACTTATCAGCGTATTCGCCGTGGCTATTGAAGTCATCATGATGCTGACCATCATCGCCATCATGATTGGACAGTTGACGGGGCAGAAGCGCATGAACAACGGCATTGGCGCCGATCTGATTGTGCGCGCCAGCAACGCCATGGTCTTCAACGGGATCAACGGCGCGGTGATTCCGGTTAAGCTGGAGGGGATTCTGCGGGCGCTGCCGCACGTCACTGTGGCTACCCCGGTGAATCAAAAACTCTCCATGATCGATGGGTTGGAGGTGCTATGGGGGATCGAGTATCCGACCTACAGCCAGTTGAGCCCCTTCACTTTTGTCGCGGGAGGGCCGCCGCAGAAGCTGGACGATGCGATTGTGGATGATGTCTTCGCGGGCACAGGCAATGGACATCATGTCGGCGATACGATTCTGATTGAAAAGCGCCCCTTCCATATCGCGGGCATCTTCGAACACGGCAAGGGCGGGCGCAAGCTGATCTCGATTGAAGCCATGGGCGATATTACAGGCACACCGGACAAGGCCTCGGCTTTTTATATCAAGGCCGACCAGCCAGAGAATATCGAACTGATTACAAAGGAAGTTCATGCTGTGCGCGGGCTGGAAGACTATCAAGTGATGACAATGGATGAGTGGTATTCACTGATGACGCCGGACCATATTCCTGCGCTGAATATCGCCATACGGGTGGTCGTTGGCATTGCCGTCCTCATCGGCTTCATGGTGATCTTCCAGTCGATGTATACCTCCGTCCTGGAGCGGACCCGGGAGATCGGCATACTCAAGTCGATGGGCGCCTCCAATTGGACGATTGTCAGCGTGGTGCTACGCGAGACGGCGCTGCTGGCTGTGGCCGGGGTCGTGGTGGGCGTTGCTGTCTCCTTAGCCATCCGATCCGCGCTGGCGCAATGGCTTCCCACGCTCTATCTGGATATGAATGTGATCTGGATTGCACGCGGCGCGGCCATAGCGTTCATCGGCTCGATCTTAGGCGCGCTTTACCCGGCCTGGATGGCCGCCCGCAAAGACCCCATCGACGCTCTGGCCTACGAGTAGGTCAGAAGCGGCGGTCGCACTTCGACGATCTCGATGAAATTCTCCCCTCAACCGTGGGCGCAACTGTTCGCTCGTGGACACTGGTTTTCATTTTTGAACACTGGGGTAGCGTTCAATGAAATGCTTCTAACCGTAATCCATTCGCTATCAACAACCTGCCGACTGCCTTCTTTGGCCGGATGATTGCACGCTCCATTTCAAACCCAATCCGAAAGGGACCTGAAATGGCGACGGCTTCTTGCCAACATTCACGACCTGCCCTCTATTCCGCGCTCTGCTGCTTGCTGCTGATTTTGTCCGCAAGACAGCTTGCTGCGCAAAGGCCGGCAACTCCAGTTCCCAGCCCCACACAAGCTACGTCTACTCTCAAAGTCCGAGTTACTGCGATACGCAATGCAAAAGGGAAGATAAGGATTACGCTCTACCACGATTCAAAAGCCGTCGATACTCGGCTGGCTGACATAGAACCCCAATCTTTGAAGGCCGATGCCATATTCGAAAAGCTGCCGCAGGGGGCCTACTCGGTCTTCTTGTTTCACGATGAAAACATGAACGGAAAGATGGATGCCAATTTCATGGGAATACCGACGGAGGGATACGGATCGTCCAACAATCCCAAGAAGAGAATGGGTCCGCCAAAGCCCGATGAAACTATCTTTCAGATTAGCGAGCCGGAATGTGCCATCGAAATCAATCTGATCTATTGGTAGTGCAGGATCGCTCCCCAATCCTATCGCTGTGTTTCGGACGCCACGACTGCGGCCGTTCTCATCCATGACAGGAAAACTAGACCTTTTGGATGGCAGACCCGTCCCGCTTCCCTAGTACACTGGAATCGTTCCATCAGGGTTCCTATGAAGAAACTTGCCATCGGCCTCTATGCCACCGTCACGGTCGCCCTCCTGGTCTGGGGCTTTTATCAGGCCATCTATGTCGCTCCTCTGGACGCCATGCAGGGCGAGATCTTTCGCATCATCTTCTACCACGTCCCCTCGGCATCGGTCGCCTTCCTGTTCTTCGCCATCTCGCTGGCCGGATCGATTGGTTATTTGTCCTTCCGCCGCAACCGCCAGAACTGGGCGCAGGCCGCCGACGCCTGGGCGCTGGCTGGAGCCGAGGTGGGCGTAGTCTTCTGCTCGGTTGTGCTCATCACCGGACCCATCTGGGCCCGCCGCGCTTGGGGGATCTGGTGGACCTGGGACGCACGGCTGACCACCACGCTGGTTCTCTGGCTGATCTACGTCAGCTACCTGCTGCTGCGACGCTTTGCCGCCGGTCCGCAGGTGCAGACCTTGGCTGCCGTGCTCGGAATTTTCGGAGCGCTCGACGTGCCCATCGTCTATATGTCCAACCGCTGGTGGCGCACGCAGCATCCCGCGCCGGTCTTTGGCGGCAGCGAAGGTTCCGGCATGGACCCTGCGATGACGCATGTATTGCTGTGGAATATGCTGGCTTGGCTGGCCTGGGGATTGCTGATTCTCGCCCTGCGCTACCACGTCGAGCGCCGGCAGCAGAAGATCCTCGCCCGCGAGGCCCAAGCGGCTCTCGATGAAAATTAGAAAACAGATTGCAGGGCAAAATAAATGTGCTGAAGGGAGTGATCCATGGACGATACTGCGATTCTCAATCACCAGTTTCTGGTTGCCGCCTACGCCATCACATGGGCGATCCAACTGGGCTACCTGGCCTGGCTGGGCCTGCGTTGGCGGGCACAAAAACGCGCTTTGGCCAGCAATCGGCGCTGAGCGCGCCGCTGGCATTTTATTGGAAGCCATCTCATCAAGAACTTCAGTCCCTGCAAAGCGTGGCTATAGCAAAACCACGATAGGTGTACCCAGGGCTATAGTCGTAAGGTGTTGATTTCCTTAAGAAATCAATACCTTATATCAACTTTGAATGGGTATGTAAATCGTGGTTTTGCTCTAAAGCGCTAAATTCTATTTGCCCAGAATCCCCCCATCTACCACCCAGTAAATCCTGCGCCCCTTGCTGGCCAATCTCGCTTGATACTCCGCTGACAAGGGAAGGCCAGAAGGCCTCATTCCGGCGAGGAATATCCTTCCTAATTTAAGAGAATTCAAATTCTGCCGATGAGTTTGTTGGAAGCAAACCTGCAATGGCGAGAACGAGAGTCAAATCTTGCCTGCTCGGGGGCCTGCGTTAGGTCAGCTTTCGGCCAGCTCTGGCCACGGGCCGGAAGAACAGAGGGTTGAAGGCCTGAAACCCACCAACCCTGCCCGGAAACCGGGAGAACGGAACCACCGATGCCCACGGATTTAGGAATAATCGCCAACTACCACCTCAAAGAGGCAGACCGGTTTGCAGACCTGGCGCAAGCCGCGCGCGAGGACGGTGACCTTCTCCAGGCAGAGTACCTGGAGGGGCAGGCCGCGCGTTACACCGAAACCGCCCAGGAACAGAAAAAAGGATTTTGGCCGGAACCGGCGCGGCCGATCGTAACGCAAAGGTCCGTCCGCCGGACTCCGAAGCCGCAGTCCACCTCGCTCGCCGCCGCATTGCGGAGCTGCGCTGAACGCATCTTTGCCGCCGTCTGTCGTTCGACGCCCAAGAAGAAAGCTCCCTTCCATGGTTTAACGCTGCGCTGATCGCGCCCTGGGATCGCCCTGCCAAAAACCTATCATCCTGAGCAGCCCGACTCGCCGCGTCGAGTTACGGCGGCACTGAACAGGCAACAAAAGCTGGGCGCCCCATCCATTCGCCGTTTTTCTGGCGAATGGGTGGGGCGCCACGAACCTCAATTTGCCTTGTTCATGGGAGCGAAGTTTGGCGCGTTGTTTGCGCCAAACTGAGTCGAAGGACCTGCGCTTGCTTTGCCTCCGCAATCCAGTCCCGGCCCGCCTCTACATGGCGAGACGGGGCTTTGCTGTTTCTCAGAATTGATTGAAGGCCTTGACGGCGATTGCATTGGGGGATCGGCTGGCGGGGAGCATCGTGAACAGCGAGCGCGAGGAAGTACGGACAACGGCCACATCGTTCGAGTTGGCATCGACGACAAAGAGCAAGTGCCCGGCGGTGGAGAATGCCAGCGCTGTAGGGCCGTCACCAACACGGATCGACGGCTTGAGCCGCTGGCCTTCGTCGATCGAGTAGAGGGTGACGTACTGCGAATGGAAGTTGGCCACATAGAGAATGGCGTTATCGGCGGAGACCAGGCCGCGGACGGGATAGTTGCCGATCAGGGTTGCGCCGCTGACTTCGTCGGTGGTGGCAAAGACCTCGGAGATAGAGTTGGCCAAAGAGTTGGAGACAAAGACTTCGCCGCCGTCGGGCTTGAGGGTCAACTGGACGGGCGCCTGGCCCACGTCGAGCAGCGCTTCAAGACGGTCCGGCTGGGCGCGGTCGGGCTGAGCGGGTTGAGCGGATGCGGGAGAAGCAGAATGCGCTTCGGCGCGGGCCAGGGCGATTACCATCAGCTGGTGGCCGGCCGAGCAAGCGACAAAAGCCTTTGAAGAATCAGGCAGGATGACAACGTCGGATGCGCCGGGGCAGCCCTCGAAGACTTGACGGACGCGGCGAGCGGCGGGATCGATGAGCGTGACCGAGCCGGCCTTGCGAGTGGCAATGGCCAGCGTCTTGCCGTCGGGCGAAATGCGGGCGGCGACAGGTTCGTCGCCCGTGCCGATGGCGGCAATCTCGCGGCGTGCCTTGAGGTCAATTACGGAGATGGTGTTCGAGCCGGAGTTGGCCACGTAGGCCAGCTCACCTTTGGGGTCGATCTCGATGGAGACCGGCGCGCGGCGAACTGCAATGGTGGCCGCGACGGTGTTCTTCTCAGCGTCGATGACCGAGACCGATCCTGCACCATTCGCGGCCCCGGAGTTGACCACGTAAACTTCGTTGCGCGTAGGGCTGACGGCAACAGCCACGGGATTCTGACCGACGGCAATCTCGCGGTCCAGGCGCAGGTTGACCACGTCGAGAACTGTGACGGTGTTGCTGCCGCCGTTGGTCACGTAAGCGTACTCGCGGTAGTCGGGCGGATACTGCGGGAAGTCGTGCGGGCGGCATCCGGTGAGGGCCAGCAGCGCGAATGCGGAAAGAAGGATGACGGTCGAGTTCGACAGCTTCATGCGATGAGTCCGGCTTTCAAGTTCGCTGTATCTCTATCTAACATCTTATGGCGTGCGGGTGGAATCCCGGCGGGCCGACGTCATGGAGAGATTGTAGCGCGGAATCGGCTGTGAAACTACGGCGGCGCGGAATGGCGTTTGCCCGCACCTGCTCGCGGGGGATCACTCATACTTTCATTGTGGGCTTGTCCCACTTGATTCCGTTTCCCATAAGTGCTATTCTCCTACCATGTCAGCCTTGGCGGTTCTCAAAAAAACCGATTTTCAACTGGTTTCCGAGTTCGCCCAGCCGGATGCGAAGAAGCGCCTTTCGCTGGGTGAGGCGCTGGGCAGTT
>JBEKDX010000108.1:0-10143 GCA_050014135.1 Occallatibacter sp. | reverse complement strand
ACTATGACGCGTTAATCGGGCATTCTGGTGATAGTCCATTCGATCCTCCTGCTAGAGACTGTTTGCGCTACAACCAGCTTCTCGCGTTCAGATCGAATGGACAACCTGTTGAAACTTCACAAATAGGAACAGTGATCGGTGGTCAGCGATCAGTGATCAGTGATCAGTTTCCAGCTCTCGGCTCCTGGGAACTGTTAGTGCATCTGCGGTGTCTAAAGAAGAGTGTGGAGCGATAATGGTCTTGGTGGCTTCGGTAACTGGTCACTGACCACTGTCCACTGAAAGGAACTTTCACGATGACCCTGCTCGACGCTCCCGCATTTGACGAAGTCCGTGAACGCCGCCACAAAATGATTCTGTTGAACGCAGCGGGCCTGGCGCTCGTGCTGTTTGTGGGCTGGTGGCTAGTAGCCGGCCGGCCGGTGGATTGGCCCTGGAACTGGAATACCCACCTGCGCGGCCGCATCGCAGTGAATGCATTCTTCTCCGATCTCGAAAAGAACGATCTGCCCGCAGCCTACGCCGTTTGGACCCACGACAAGAACTGGCAGCAGCATCCGGCGCAACATTCCGGCTATTCCTTCGATCGCTTCCAGAAGGATTGGAGCGGGGATAGCCCGGACAATGAATACGGCGCGATTCATAGCCACAGAATTGCCGCCGCGCGCATTATTGGCAACGTCCTGCAAACGGGAATCTTTGTCAATGAGCGCAAGAGCAAGGCCATCAATCTGGATTATGACCCCAAGGACCACACCTTGCACTTTTCGCCTGAAGATGTTCAGTTTCTCGAAGGTCCAGGCGGGATTTCGTAGGGCTATCTCATAGAACGGTTTTGAAAGGGCACAGCTTGAGTCGCGCCCTGAAACAATGCGACGGTCAACTTTCATGATTGGGTGCCCCAGGTCTCGCTTTTGAGACCTGGGATCGAACCATCTATGAACGTCATTCTGCGCCCGCTTACAGCCCCTTCAACTCCGTCAACATCTTCTCCAGGCTGGCGGCGTCTTCCACATTCAGCGATTTTTGCGCCGGGTCGATCTGCTTCAGCAGGCCGCAGAGCACCTTGCCCGGAGCCAGCTCGATGAAGGTTTGAGCGCCCGCGTCGATCAGCGTCTTCATGCAATCCACCCAGCGCACCGTGCCGGTCACCTGGCGGGTGAGGACGTCACGCGCCTCGTCGGCGGTCAGCACCAGGCTGCCGTTGATGTTTGCGGCCACCGGAATGCGGGGATCGGCCAGCGTTAAATCGCCTAGCACGCGCGCCACTTCTTCCTGAGCTGGCTGCATCAAGGCGCAGTGGAAGGGAGCGCTGACCGGCAGCATCACGGCGCGTTTTGCGCCTCGGGCCTTGGCCAGTTCCGAGGCCTTCTCGACAGCCGCCAGCGTCCCCGAGATCACGGTCTGGCCGGGCGAGTTGAAGTTGGCGGCGGAGACAGCCAGACCGGTTTGCTCGGCGGCCTCAGAGCAGATCTCAGCCACCACTGCGGCGTCCAGCGCGAGAATCGCGGCCATCGCGCCCTGGCCCGCCGGAAACGCCAGTTGCATCGCACGCCCGCGCGCCTTTACGAAGCGCACCGCGTCGGCAAACGAGAAGGTCCCGGCGGCGACGTGCGCGCTCCACTCGCCCAGCGAGTGGCCTGCCGCCAGCTCCGGTTCAATCCCATGCAGAGCCAGCACCCGCAGCGTGGCGATGCTCACCGTCAGAATCGCCGGCTGAGTGTTTTCCGTCATCTTGAGCTCTTCCGCCGGACCCTCGAAGATCAGCTTCGAAAGCGGAAAGCCGGCGGCCTCGTCGGCTTCGGCAAAGGCATCGCGGGCAACGGGAAATCGCTCGGCAAGTTCGCGGCCCATGCCAACGGCCTGTGATCCTTGCCCCGGAAAGAGAAACGCAATTTTTATCGACATTTCAAGACAATTGTATCGCTTTCGCCGGGCGTTCTCACGGGCGCGACTCGTTCTTTCCACACTTCCGGTTTGACCATCAAACACCAGGAGCAATATCTACGAGATGGGCACGCACATCTTTCATTGCGATCATCAGCTTTCGCTCTCCGGCCGGGCAATCCTCGAATCCATAATTCCGATAAAACTCGACCATCTTATCGTCGATTGCGTCCACAAGAATCGCCGCGAGTCCGCCAATCTCCGATGCACCTACCGTTCGGAGGAAGGCGTCTTTGAGAAGCGCTGTGCCAATTCCTCGGCCCTGCATTGTCTTGTCCACTGCGAAACGAGCGAAGAGCATCACAGGAACGGGATAGTTCGCAGGCATTGATTCCTGAATGGCAGCCGGAGAGTCCTCCTGTTTGACCGAACTGAAGACCAGCGAGTAATAGCCCATTACCACTTGATTCAGATGCACAACATACGTCTGCGAAGAATCGGCGCGCTGGTTCAAAAGTGCATATTTGCGGATGAATAAATCTAACGAGTTTTTGCCACATTTGAAATCGCGGACTTGATGAAAGGCAGTGAGCTTTTCGACCGGGGAGATTCCTAGAGGGAAGTTCACGATTCCACCTCAGCTTGATTGAGGTCTACGTAGAGATCATTGATCTCAAAAATCTCCTCTTCTCTAAGTGAACCGGAGGTGAGCATATGTTTGATTGCTACTCGCGGATCATGAACCAAGTAGAAAGTTCGACTTGCGCTGGTGCGAATTGAAATGAACTTTTTTTCCGCCAAACTCGAAAGATGTGGAATGAGATTTTTCTTGCTCGTAAGCCCAAGTTCATGAATCATCTCTTCTGTGGAAGGATAACAAATTCCATATCGACTGGAGCGCAGGTACAGATAAAGAAGCAAACGGACTTCTGGTGAAGTGAGAAAACGAAGCATTTTGCGGAGAATGATTGGGACGGGAACAAACCCTTTTTCATTGACATTGAAAACAAGCTGGTCAGCTCCTGGAAAATGCTGTTCTCGGTAACGCAAGTCCCGGGGCATTCTCCCCTTCTGTTCGACGATATTTTCATCCAATGTGATTCGATCTTGTGCCATCTCAATTTAGCCTCAAAAAAAACCCCTTTTATTTCAATGCATTACATCAGTGATGTGCCCTTTCCTCCGAATAGCCGAAATCATAATACTGTATAATACATAAATACTGGATATACAGTTAATATAGCACACTCTTTTTCGTTTTGATAACAAATGAGATAAAGATTTTATTCGGATATATTCATCAGAAATATATTCTTATGTCGGATGAAATCATCCGTAGTGGTTGATGTAAAGTGTTCATTTGTTTTGTTTTGCCATACACTGTGAGTACGGGAGTATGTCATGGCAACTTTACCACGCACCTTGAAATCGCAACGGATCAACGCACGGATCTCAGGCGCTGAAGAGGCATTACTGCGCAAAGGTGCCCGCCGCAAGGGTCAAACCCTGACGGAATTCGTCGTGCAGAGCGCTTGTACCGTCGCGGAGCTTGAACTGGCCGAAGAGAAGGAATTTTCGCTTCCTCCCGCGCAGTGGCAGGCATTCCTTGAAGCGCTCGACAAGCCCACCGAATTCCACCCAGCGCTCCATCGTCTGCTGACGGAGCCAAGCGTCATTGAATTGGCGAACAAAAGTTGAACCAGCAATTCAGGATGCCAAAATAGTTCTGATCCCTGACCACTGTCTCTCAGTTCCAGCGTTTCTTGTCGTCAGGGTCTTCGTCGATTGGGCGGCCATAGCCGTCCAGGTGAACGGTGCGGCCCTGGGAGCGCATATAAACCTGGAACTTGCGGGCGGCGCGGCGGCGCTTCCAGCGGTAGTAGCGATTGCGCAGCGCGTACCACCCCTCGCTGAAATCTATCGCCAGCCCTTGGCGCGGAGCCAGACGAATGTAGAGCAATCCAGCCATCGCTCCGCCCAACTGGGCAAAGGCGTACGCCTTCTGCTCGCCGAAAACCATCGCGACCGCGACCAGCGCGAAGATAGCCGCCAGGTAGCGGGCCTTGATCCCGATGGGCAGTGGAAAGAGCATGAACTGCACGTCGCCGTAAAGCGTACCGATGGCCACCAGCAAACCGAAAATGCCGCCGAAGCAGCCAGTCAGCGGGACCACGCCCAGCGTAAAGCCCAGCGTGCGAGAGCATTCGTAAATCGCAACCGCGGCGGCGGCGGTGCCCAGCACCGAGACGGCGTAGAGCCCGGTAACCCATCCCGGCTTGTGATAGTTCTCCAGGAAGCCGGCAAGGAAGAAGAGCGACAGCAGTTCGAGCAGCGTCCCAATGATTCCGAAATGGACAAAGCTATAAGTGATTGGCTGCCAGATCCAGCCATGCAGGAAGGCGAAGGGAATAAAGCCGAAGCGGGCGCTGAATGGAATCACCGGATTCGGAAAAGCCAGCCCCGCCACGAGCAGTGCAAAATAAGCGCCTAGATTCCACAACACCAGCCGGCGCGTGGCGCCGCGGAAATCGGGGAAGGCAAACGGAATGGAGCCAAACCTGGGCATCGTCAATCTCAGGGTAAATCGTCGAGCGGGCAAATGTCATGGAAAAAGCCGGGAGGAAGGGCGTATGCTCCCACTTGAGACTTTCGATTACGGGTGTGACGGCTGACACTTGACCTGAGGCCGGTTTCTGCCAAAGAATAGCGGGAGTCGCACCGAAAATACCGTTATCTTGCAAAGCGGAATACCGTGGATTGAAAGGAGGCTGATATGCCAAGCTGCCCGGAATGCGAGAATAGTCTTGACGTTGAATTGGACGAAGTGGAAGAAGGCGACGTAGTCGCCTGCGATGAATGTGGCGCCGAGTATGAGGTGGTCGGCGTCGAGCCGCTCGAGTTGGCGCGGGTAGGTGATGACCTGGACGACGACGAGGATTTGCTCGTCGAGGATGAGGAGGAAGAGTGAAATTGAATCGCACGAGTTTCGCGGCCGGAGTGGCGTTTGCTGTTCTTGCGGCTGGGTTGGCTCCCCTGGGGTCGCGGAGCGGGCAAGTAGGGCCGTCTGCGGCCGGAGCGCAGAATATTGGCCAGCGCATCGTCTCGGGTGCAGTCTTGGACCCCAACGCCAACCCGGTTGTTGGCGCAACCGTCTTCCTCAAGGATTTGAAGTCGAAAAACATTCGCAGTTATACATCCGCCGAAAAGGGACGCTTCCGCTTTGCCCAGGTGAATATGACCGAGGATCATGAACTTTGGGCGGAGAAGGACGGCAAGAAGTCCGATGTCAAGACCGTCAGCACATGGGACCCGCGCCCGGAGTTCGAGACCGATTTGAAGCTGAAGTAGGACGACCGCGATGGATAGATAGAGCAGAACGCTTCAGCCGCGTTCAGGACGCGCCCGGCAGTGTGGCTACTGGCCGAATCCCCGGCTCTCCGGGAGACCGGCTCAACGCGATGAATGAAAGTGCCCTAGATGTGAGTACGGCGGACTCGGCTTTCAATTCGTTTCTGGGATTCCACGAGCGCAGCGAGCTTAAGGTCATGGAAGACCGATGCTTCGAAGAGCGATTTTCCGCCCGCATTCAGTCTCAACTCTGGCAGCTTTCTCTTCACGGCGCGATAGCTGAGGAGCATCTCAGGGACCGTAGTGACGTCGCCCTGTTGCCTCAAGATATTGCGCAGACCCGCCATGACGCCTTTCGGTGTTCCATGGTGAATCTGTGGATCAATTCCGTTGATATCACTGGTAGATTTCTGTGCCCGATAGGACTGGCTCTCGAAGACGTAGAACCGATGCCTGCCTTTCGTTGCGTGCGAGCGATAGAGAGCGAGACCAAGTTCAACCGGCATATTGAAGCGTGGTATTCCCTTGGAGAGTTCTATTCGAGAGAGGTCATGAATGGAAGAATCGGACTTCGCAATCAAATCGATGACGGTTTCAAGCCTGCCCTGATTCGGAACAGCGAGAGTTGCATTGACGCGCAGACCAAGTTGTGTCAGACCTACGATGTAGGCAACATACAGATCCTCAAACTCACTATCCTATGGGATGTTGAGAAAGATGGACTCGATTCGCTTGCGACTTGCCATCTCGCGCCTATCGCCTGCCGCTGCCTCTAGAAGAAGTTCGAGAGCTGGCACGCTTTGTTTGTGCAGCCCTGCTCTTGCTCCTTGAGGATTTCCGGCTGGAGGGAGTGTTCATGATTCTGCGCACAGCCTCCACACGCTCGGGACTGAGGCCGAGAATTCGACCCATTTCTTCAGGGGTGGGCACCGGATTGCCAATCACATGCGCGCTCATAGGGCCATTATAGCGCGGAATTCAAATTGTCGAACCGGAATCATTCTGATTTCCTCGGCTTCATCCCTCCAGCTTTTTCGTCACCAGTTCATTCAGCAACGCGGGGTTGGCCTGGCCCTTCGAGGCCTTCATCACCTGGCCCACGAAGAAGCCCGCCATGGTCTTCTTGCCGGCGCGGTACTGCTCCACCTGCTTGGGATTGGCCGCGATGACCTCATCGATCAGCTCCCCAATCGCCGAGGTGTCGCTGATCTGCTCCGGCTTCTCCCGCTCATAGACGGCGGCAAAATCCTCGCCCTTGTCAAAGCACACATCGAAGAGCTGCTTGAGCTGCTTGGAGCTGATCTTGCCCTCATCCAGTAGATCGGCGGCCTGGACAATGCCCGCCATGGAGACCGGCGACTGCTCCTGTTCGACTCCCAGAGCCTTCAACCGCCCGCCCACCTCGCTAAGCAGCAGATTGGCCACGCGCCGTGGATTTTTCGCTCTCTTGGCCGCGGCCTCAAAGCGATCTGCAAATTCACGGGTTGCCGTCAGAGTGAAGGAATCCTGCCGGTTCAGCTCATACGCGGCGATCATGCGCGCCCGGCGGGCTTCGGGCAACTCGGGAAGCTCGGCTCTCTTGTGCTCAATATATTCGCGGGTCAGCACCAGCGGCGGCAGATCCGGTTCGGGGAAGTAGCGATAGTCGTGCGCCTGCTCCTTCGACCGCATCGAGTAGGTACGGCCCTCGGCGGCGTTCCACAACCGGCTCTCCTGCACGACGCGGCCGCCGGCCTCAATCAACTCGATCTGGCGCTCGATCTCGTACTCCAGAGCCGCGCGCACAAAGCGGAAGCTGTTGACGTTCTTCACCTCGGCCTTGGTGCCGAATTCCTTCTGACCACGCGGACGGACGCTGACGTTGGCGTCGCAGCGCAGTGAGCCTTCTTCCATATTGCAGTCCGAGACGCCGCAGTAAAGCAGAATCTCCTTGAGCCGCGTGAGATACTCGAAGGCCTCGTCGGGGGTACGCATATCGGGGTCGGAGACGATCTCAGCCAGCGGCGTACCGCAACGATTCAGGTCCAATGATGTATGGTTGGCGGAGTCCGCCAGCCCGTCGTGAATGCTCTTGCCCGCGTCCTCTTCCATGTGCAGGCGGGTGATGCCAAGGCGCTTCGTCGCACCCTCCGCCGTAGGCACGTCGATCCAGCCGTGCTCGGCAATCGGCTTGTCGAATTGAGAGATCTGATAGCCCTTGGGCAGGTCGGGATAGAAGTAGTTCTTGCGGGCGAAGATGGAGCGCTCGCGCACCTGGCAGTTGATCGCCAAGGAGGCCAGCGTGGCAAACTCGACAGCCTTTGCGTTCAGCACCGGCAAGGCCCCCGGCAGCCCTAGGCAGACTGGGCAGACGTTGGTGTTCGGCGCTGAACCGAATTGATTTTGGCAGCCGCAGAAGGCCTTCGAGGCGGTCAGCAGTTGCACGTGGACCTCGAGTCCGATCACGGGCTCGTACTTGGCCATTACTTCAGGTGAAAGCGTAGCGGCAGGCATATGTGAATTTTAACGCGTCAGGAGTTCTTGCCGGGATGGTTCTTTCCAGTCTCCAGGAAAGAAACGGACTCAATTCCCGATTGTTTGGTAAGCAATATGCCCGGTCCATCGATCGGTGACTGCGTTCCTTCTTCGTCCACGATCCATGCGGCATCTTCCAGAAATAGCGATGCATCATCCTGCTCATCGGAGTAATAGCGAAGATAGCCAATGATGGAACGGTCTCTCGATAGCTGGACCAGCACAAAAGAACTCGGAATATCCTGAAAGGCGTCGTTCCAGATGGAATTGCGCGCCGTGCGCTGAGTAATGCGCCATTTTCGTAGCAGACGAAGGAGCCAGTCATGGTTCAGATTGGCGCTGACAAGAATGCCCGTAACCAGAGCCAAGGCCGCCAGAAGTGCCAGATAGGGCCAATTCAACTGAAAGGAATACTGCTCAATTCCTGCAGAAAATTTCTTTTGCCAAGACAGGGGAAGGGAGTAGCCGAAAAACGGAGATGCCGTGAGATACAGCACAAAGCTGAAAAGAAAGGCCTCTATGACCTTATCGAGCTCTGGGCCGCACGGCCAGACTTTGAACGAGGTATGCGCAACTGAACCCAGGCAGCAACAACAACAACACGCCGAGAGCTTCCATTGTCCCAGGCATAGACTTACTCCCGGTGTGCTATTTCGTTCGCCCAGAAGGAGGGGGCTTGATTCCCTGAGGACGCACCAAGTTCTCAGGCTTGGCTGGCTTGAAAGTTTGATTTCCGCTGGAAAGACTCTTGGGCATTCCGTCAAATGCAATAGATCGGTTGCCGTTTCGATGCTCTACGACAGCTTTAGCCTGTTCGGTCATCTCAACCTCCCCTTCAGAGTATCCTTCACTTGCATCTACAGTGCAAGATCAAATGTGGATCAAAGCTTGAACGATGTACGCCGCTGAAAATCCAGGTAGCAGAATGAGAAAGACCTGTAATGCGAGAAGTGTAGCCGGCATGGGAATCGGCTCCTTTCTCTCCCGCTACTGCCTAGGCGTATTGGATTGTGTTAATGGAGGGGGAACCTTCACCGGAGGTGGCAGCTTAGGCAGCACCTTTGGCGCAGGCTTCAAGGCTTTTTCAATAACATCGTTGGGACTCACATACTTGGAACTGCCTCTTGGCAATACGTATCCCATAAAGTCCTCCCTCATCCATTATCGCCTGGCTTGTAGTCAAAGTCCACAGTGCTACTCCGCCGGATCCTCCGCCGTGAACGGCGAGCAGCAGGGCTTGTTCGTCGCGTGGAAGTTCATCAGTTCCAGGCGAATGCCGTCGGGATCGTAGAGGTTGTACTGGCCCTTGCCGTCCTTGCCGATCACGGTCTGCTTGTCGGCCACTACGCCGGTCAGCCGGTTGCCATCCCGGAGGGTTTTGAAGGCCACATCCACCGAATTGACGCCGATGGAAAGATGATCCTGCACGCCCAGGTCGTGCTGCGACATTCCCGCCGGAATGCCTGTCTTTTCGGGCGAGTAGGTGAGCATATATTCCAGCCAGTCGTGACTGTCAGGGGTCTGCTGGCTCACCCAATTGAGTTTGCCCTCGACCATGCCGCCGAACCAATAAGGACGGAAGCCGAGCAGATCGCGATAGAAGGTGTCTTCGACGGCGCGGTCATGCACCAGGATGCCCATGTGGATGATGTGGTGGCCAATAACATCGGGAGCAACGATATCTTTGGGCAGGCGGGGCGGCTCGACAAACTCGACCTTGTTGCCCTCCGGATCGAGCACGGTGAACCAGTGGCTGCCGTCGGAGCCACTCTCCACCTTGGCGGGCGTCTTCCATGCCTTGGCGGCAAGATACTTGCGCATCGCTTCGGCGCTACTGGTGGTATAAGCGGTATGGTCCAGCCGACGGATGCCCGCGCCGACGGGGAGCGGCAGCACCTCCACAAACTGCGTCGCGTTGAAGAAATAGCAGACACCCTTGGGGGTCTCCGGGTCGGGCTGCCGAGCTGCCCCGATGATCTCGCGGTAATAGTGGTCGGCGGCAGCGGGGTCCGAGGTGTAGACCGCCAGGTGCGAGATGCCGGTGATCTTTGGTCGGGCGACTGGCGCGGTTTGGGCGGCGACGGCGGCGGTGAAGGCGACGAGCAAAATTGCGGCAAAGCTCCCGGAATTCATTCTGCACCTCGATTGTTCCGAACGGCTTACGATAAATCGATTGTACGCGGCGCGCACGGCGAGTCGAGTGCCCGGCGCCGCGCTGCTCTCTGGCGGCGATTCTGCGCTGAGGCTGTTCAAATAACAGAACCGTCTTCGCCGCGCGGGCGTCTAACCACCCAGAGGCAAGTCGTATTAGACTGTGCGCAGGGACTGTTCCTCTAAGGAGAACTCCTATGAAGAATCTGAAAATGGCGATTTGGATGGCTGCCGGGGCGCTGC
>JBEKDX010000107.1:0-14099 GCA_050014135.1 Occallatibacter sp. | reverse complement strand
AGTCGATTACGACCATCCTGACGGAAACTATCGTGGAAGAATGGGCGCGATTCAGATTCCCGAAGAACTTGCGGTGATTGTCAAGGGGGTCTTTGGCCTGGACGACCGGCCAGCGGCCAAACCGCAGTTCCGTTATCGCGGCAATCATCGCACCTTTGGCGCCCGCGCCTCCAACACCGCTTACACTCCGGTGCAGGTGGCGCAACTTTACGATTTTCCTCAGGATGCAACGGGCGCGGGACAGACGATTGGCTTGATCGAGTTGGGCGGCGGATACCGTCCAGCGGATATTCAGGAGTACTTCCAGTCGCTTGGCTTCTCGTCGCCGCCGCAGGTCAATACATCGTCGGTCGATCAAGCAAAGAATCGCCCGACCACGGCGGATAGCGCGGACGGCGAGGTGATGCTGGACATCGAAGTTGCGGGTGCGGTGGCGCCGGGCGCTTCCATAGTGGTCTATTTTGCACCCAACACGGCGCGTGGATTCCAGGATGCGCTGAGCATGGCGGTTCACGATCAGCTCCGCAAGCCCACCGTGATTTCGATCAGCTGGGGCGGGCCGGAGTCGACCTGGACGCAGCAGTCGATGCAGAACCTTGACGAAGTGGCCCAGGAAGCCGGACTGCTGGGCATCTCCGTTACCGTGGCGGCCGGTGACAACGGTTCAAGCGACGGTGTGGACGACGGCCAGAACCACGTGGACTTTCCCGCATCGAGTCCGAATGTACTCGCTTGCGGCGGTACTAGGATGCAGGCAGCCAACAGCGTCATCAGCAGTGAAACCGTGTGGAACGACGGCGGACAAGGCGGTGCCACCGGAGGAGGTTATAGCACCTTCTTTTCGCGGCCGGAGTATCAATCCAGCGTGGTGCAGCGGGCCAACCGCGGGGTGCCCGATGTAGCCGGAGACGCTGATCCTGAAACTGGCTATAAGGTCCAGGTCGATGGGCAGCAGTTAGTGATTGGCGGAACCAGTGCGGTGGCGCCTTTGTGGGCGGGACTTATTGCCTTGCTCAACCAGAAGCTCCAATCTCGCATTGGGTTGATCAACCCCCTGCTCTACAACCTGGACGAATCGACCTGCTTCCATGATATTTCGTCGGGGAATAACGGCGCGTTTACCGCTGGGCCGGGTTGGGATGCCGCGACAGGGCTGGGTTCGCCGGTGGGGATTTCACTGATTGAGGCAATTCAGGAGACCACGCCTCATACTCAGGCCAGCCGGGGGATGCGTTCCTCGTCCTCGCGTCAGCCGTAAGACTGCGTCAACAAACAAGAACCTCACCACTGTTGGGGTGGATGCTCGATTCCACGCATCCGCCCCATCCTTCGCTACTCCCGCACCGCAATCCCCAGCACCTTCATCTTGCGATAGCTGGATCACCAGACGCGCCGCACGCCGAACTGGTCGAGTTGCGGATCGGAACTGAGGACAGCAACGTCCAGCGCCAGCGCCTGGGCTGCAATCATGCGGTCGAAGGGATCCTTGTGCTCGGCGGTAAGGCGACCAGCGCGCAGCGCGGAAGCGGTGTCGATGGTCAGCAGTTCATAACCAGCCTTCTCCATCACCGCAAGGTAATCCTGCTCCAGTATCTCCGCGCCGGCAAGTTTCCCCAGGCGCACCTTGGTTGCGATCTCCCACGCCGAGGCCGCCGAGACAAGAATGACGTTACTCTCGTTGGCCAGCGTCTTCCGCGCCCTCTGGCTGAGGGCTGCTGGAGACATCGTAGCCCAGATCACAGCGCAAGTATCGAGCAGGACTTTCACTCTCCGCCGCCATTCCATAGGCGAAGCTCGTCCTCAGGCAGCGGCTCGAAGAACTTTTCAGAGAGAACAAAGCCCGGTGTCTCCAAAGCGCCCAGCCGCTTCTTCTTGACTGGCCGAATGGCTTCCATGCGCGCCACCGGAGTCTTCCCCCGCCCGGAGGTGATGGTGACCACCTCGCCTTTCTGCGCCTGCTTGACCAGATTGGAAAAATTGGTTTTTGCCTCGAAGATAGTTGCTGAAATCATCGCCGCTACATCCTGTCCTTTTATCTTAACCAACTTCGGCGGAGATTTCAACCTCCTACTCCCGCACCGCAATCCCCAGCGCCTTCATCTTGCGGTACAAGTGGCTGCGCTCCAGGCCCAGCAGTTCGGCGGCGCGGCTCATGTTGTTGCGCGACTCATCGATCTTCTTCAGGATGAACTCGCGCTCGTAAGCATCGCGCGCCTGTTGCAGCGTGGAAAACTCCTCGGTCGAGCGCGTTCCGGCTTTGTGGGTCAACGGCGGCAGGTGCTTGCGCTCGATGCGCAGCGTGCGCGGATTGAGAATCATCACGCGCTCGATCACGTTCTTCAGTTCGCGCACGTTACCGGGCCAGTGGTATTGAGCCAGCGTCTCCAGCGCCTCCTCGGCAACCTCCATGCGCGGACGGCCGTACTGGCGGCCAAACTCGGCAAGAAACTCGCGCGCCAACGGCGGTATATCCTGTTTGCGTTCGCGCAGCGGCGGCACAAAAAACGGCACCACATTGAGCCGGTAAAACAGATCCTCGCGGAAGTTGCCCTTGGCGATCTCCTCTTCCAGATCCTTGTTGGTCGAAGCGATCAGCCGTACGTCCACGCGAATCGGCTGCGTGCCGCCCACCGGCGTGAACTGCTGGTCGTCAAGCGCCGAGAGCACTTTGGATTGCGTCTTGAGGCTCATGTCGCCAACCTCGTCGAGAAACAGGCTGCCGCCGTCGGCGCGCTCCAGCGTGCCGCGTTGCTCGGCCAGGCCGCCGGGCTGCACGCCATGCCGGTAGCCAAAAAGCTCGGCCTCGATGTGCGCCTCGGGAATGGCGGCGCAGTTCAGCTCGACAAAAATCTGCTCCTTGCGCAGACTCTCGGCATGAATCGCGCGCGCGATCAGCTCCTTGCCGGTGCCCGACTCGCCGTAGATCAGCACGCGGCCATTGGTCGGCGCCATCAGTCGAATCTGCTGGCGCAGGGCCTTCATCGGCACGCTATCGCCGGTCAACACCGAGCCCACACTGAACTGCCGCTTGAATTCGATGTTCTCCGTGCGCATCCGCCGCGCCTCGATCGCGTTCTTCAGCACGATCAGTGTGCGCTCCAGCGAAAGCGGCTTTTCCAGGAAGTCATAAGCACCCAGCTTGGTGGCCTTCACTGCGGTTTCGATGGTGCCGTGCCCACTGATGATCACCACTTCCGGGCGCTGCTCGGCCGCCTGCAGGTGAATGTCTCTCAGCACGTCGAGACCGTCGCGGTCCGGCAGCCAGATGTCCAGCAGAACCACATCATAAGGCGAGTCCTCGAGTCGCAGCATGGCCTCGGACGCCGTGGCCGCCGTGGCAACGCCGTATCCCTCCTCGCGGAGAATCTCTTCCAGGGAGTTGCGTATCTCCGCCTCGTCGTCCACCACCAGAATGTGATTCATCAGAGCGATCCTCCAGGCGAAGCAGCAATGTTAGCAGGCGCGGCGGATTCCGGCAGCGGCTCCATCAGCGGCAGCCGCAGCAGGAAACGCGCGCCCTTGGGAGTATTGGCCTCAGCGCGCAGGCTGCCGCCATGCTCCTGCACGATCTTGGCGGCGATGGAAAGCCCTAGCCCCGTGCCGCGCTGCTTGGTCGAATAGAACGGCAGAAACAGCCGCTCGCGAATTTCATCCGTGAGGCCGTGGCCGGTGTCAGAGACCTCAACCTCGACCGATGCGCCGTCTTCGCAAAGCGAGCTGCGGACCCCGAGCACGCGCAGCAGGCTGTTCTGCATGGCCTCGGCGGCGTTGTCGATCAGGTTGGCCAGGGCGCGGCGAATGGCCTCCGGATCGGCCAGCACTGGCGGCAAATCCGGCTCCAGAGAGCGCTTGACGGTGATGCCATCGAGTCGGCCGGCAAAGAGCGCCAGCGCCTCTTCCGCGACCTGATTCATCTCGCAGGCGCGCGGCTGCGGAGCGGGAAACTCGGCCAGCGCGGAGAACTGGTCCACCAGCGAGCGCAGAGTTGCCACGCAGCCCAGAATCACCTCGCTGCACTTGCGGATCACGGCGGGCGAATCCGGCTGGCCGCGGTCCAAATGCCGTGCGATGCGCTCCGCGGAGAGCGCAATCGGGGTCAACGGATTCTTGATCTCGTGGGCCACGCGCTGCGCCACCTCCTTCCACGCCAACTGCCGCTGTGCGCGCAAAAGTTCTGTCGTATCTTCGACCACCAGCACGGTTCCCGTCTGGCCTTGGGTCAGCTCGAAGCGCGCGCCGGTGATGGCCAGGTGCAGAATGCGTCCTGCCGCATGAAGCTCGATCTCCGTAAAGGCGGCACCCATGCGACGGCCACGGCGAATCACGCCGGCCAAATCATCTGCGCACTCGGCGGGAAAGAGCGTTTGAATCTTCTCTCCGCCCAAGCCAAAATCCACGCGCCGCCCCAGCAGCGCGGCAAAGGCGCGATTGGATTGCAGCACCGTGCCCGCGCCGTCCAGCGTCACAACTCCCGAGGGAATGGTTTCGACAATGGCTTCCAACTCGCGGCGGCGCTCTTCGATGGCCAGGTTGGCCGCGGTCAATTGCGCGGAAGAACTCTCGGCCAACTGCTGGCTGGTGTCCAGATCGGCGGCCATGCGGTTGAAGGCCCGCACCAGTTCGCTCATCTCCCCAGTAGCGGCCACGGCCGCGCGATGGTCATACTTGCCGGTCGCGATCTCGTCCATCGCCACCGCCAACGCCTCTACCGGTCGGGTGATCTGGTTAGAGAGAAAACGCGCCAGCCACACGCTCAAAAAGAGGCACAACACGGTAATCAGCAGCAGCGCCTCGAAGAACGTAGTGCGAATCTGTTTGCGTTTACGAAAGAGCTCCCGGTAAGTGGCCGAGCCGGTGCGGATGCGCATCGCCGTCTGGCTGAGTCCCTGCGGCATCGGCAGCGCCACCACCACGATCTTGCCGGAGGCCATGGTTGAGATCCCCAGTGCATACTCCTGGCCCGCCGTCTTCATCACCGGCTTATCACTGCGCCGCGCCGCTGAAAGCAAACTCTCCGACAGCGGCCCATGCAGAGAAACAGCCTTGCTTTGTTCGCTCTCGTCCGGCCAGGGAATCAGCGTGGCTGGAGTGGAATCGGCGGGCGCCTGAAAACTCGCCAGCACCTTCTGATCCTTGTCATACACCACGGCAAACCCGCCGCCCATCGTGATGCGTCGCGAGTTCAGCTCATTCTGAAGCGCCGCCAGCTTCTGGTCCGGAGCGCCTGAGACGGCAATCGCCTCCGCCTCCTGACGGGCGTTGGCCGTCACATATTGCGCCAACTCCACAACCACCTGCGTAGAGTCCTCGTGCAGCTCCGAGGGATTCGACGAGAACCATCGGTCCAGCGAGCGGTTCATCAACTGATAGCTGAATAGAAACATGAAAACCGCGGGCGCCAGAGCAATCAGCACCGCGCCCAGCACCATGCGTGAACGCAGCCGCGCCCCCAGCCCGCTGCTGCCTTGCCCGGCGTAGACCTTGAAAATGTTCCTCAGCAGCAGCACCAGCAGAAGAAGAAGAAGAAGAAACAGCAGCACAATCAGGCTGGCCGAGAGCAGCGTTTCGCCGGCTGTCTCCGGATTGAGAAAGCTCACGTTGGAGAAATTGAATGCCTGCAGGGCACCCAGCAGAACGACGATCAGCAGCGCGCCAACCGAAAGCAGAACCACCGCACGCCGCCGAGGATCGCCACTAAATAGCATGGGGCGATTATAGAACTGACTGCTCCCCGAAAACATAAACCGCTTCAGCCAAGTGGTATCGAACCCGTGCACTATACCCTATGCACTGGCCTTCTCGCGTTTGCAGCGAAAAGGCCGGAAAACCGCGAACCCAACCTGACGGGTTTATCCGAGCGGAGTCAGCGAATCCGCCTATCTCCAAACCACAAACTTCAACCAACCCTCCCACGTGTCGCCCCAGGCATGGACGATGATGTTGGCGCGCAGATTTCCTCTCCACGCGGCCAGTGCTCCATATAGAACTCCCAAGATACTGATGACGAGAACATTCGTCCAACCCTGATAGCTGTGAAAGAGGCCAAAGACCAGACCCTGCCCCAGCACTGCCGTCGCAACATTCCCGCTCAGCGCATGAAGCTGCCTCTGCACGTAGCCGCGGAAGACCATCTCCTCGCAAACGCCCGCGGTAATTGAGGTCGCGATCCAAAGCAGGATTTCCAGCAGGCTTCGCGGCAACAGGCTATCGACAGTCTTCGCGCTGTTCGGCCCTGTTGTCACAGTGAGCAGCCAGTAAACTCCATAGGCCGCGCCCTCCCACAGCACCCAGAAGGGCAGAGCAATCCCCAGGTCAACTGCGACGCTCTTCCACGAGCCCCATCGCCCGCCCGCGAGCGCCCAGAATTTTCCGCCACGGTGATGCACGCCGCTAACGCAGTAATACAACAGAGCCCAGTCCAAGAAGATGGCGGTCAGATATATGGGAATGGCCTTGTTGTGACTGGCAAGCTGGCCGCCTGCTGCCGGAGCGCCTCTGCCTGGCGCGTGCTGGGCAAGAAAGCCCAACGCCACCACTCCGGCTCCAATCAACAGAATGCCTGCAAAATGCGCCCAAGATGCAACCTGTTCCGGCTTCCGGCGCAGATTTGAATTTTCAGCTTCAAGAATATTTTTTGGCTGCATGACTCTTTCCCTTTCGACTTTCTGTCGAACTCCGCTGCTTTTTGGCGATCTTGCGCAGCTCGGCCAATGTCTCTTCTCCCCAACGCAAATGCACTTCCAGCTCCAACTCGCCGAAGCGCGCGGCCATCTTCCAATACGGCGTGTCGGGATAGTGTTCTTGAACACTGACCGCGTCCCAGGCCTGCGCGAACTTCTGGACCAGGGCGCTCTGCTTTTCGACCATCTCTTCCACGTACCGGATCAGGATCTCGGCCGGAACCTGCGCGCCAAAGAAGAGCTTCAGAAGCAATTCATTGCGTGGAATCTCCGGCTGCGGTTCGACCGCCAGCCACGCCGCCAGCCGCTCCCGTCCCTTTCCAGTGATCGAGTAGATGTGGCGTTCCGGCTTGCCTTTCTGCCGCCCCGTCTTCGAGGTCACAAAACCCTCGGAGGCCAACGTCTTCAGGTTGGGATAGATCTGCCCGTAGCTCTCGTTCCAGAAAAAGCCGACCGAGGTGCGTATGGCCTGCCCCAGGTCGTAGCCGGACATTGGCGCGTGAGCAGTTATGTTTTGGGTGCTGCCGGAGCAGTCGCGCGTGGATACAATTGCCTGATATTCAACGATCCGGGACAAGGAGATTCGCTGTGGAAGCGTAAGCTCTACTTCCGCCCGTACTGGGAGAAGGTGATTACACCAGTGGTTGATGCAATGCTGTGCCGCGCGCTCTGGCCTTCGAGCACCGCATCGCCGCCGCGGTGGCCGATCCGGGCGTGTGGGATGTGTTGGTTCCCTGGTTAGGCCATTTGCCTCCGTTTGTTCGCGGCGCATTGGATGCCAAAAACAAGAGTCAGTTCGATCAGTATATGCAAATGGGCGTGGCCGCGAATGTAAGGTCCAGAATGACGCTGCGCTTTCGCATGCGCCCTTTTGGGATGACCTCTTACTACGACGCCTTTCAAGCCGTGCAGAAATACAATCTCACCGAGGTCGCCGGAAAGATTCGCTGCCCCATGCTGATCACCAGCCCAGAGGGCGAGCAGTTCTTCCCCGGACAGGCGCAGAAACTATACGATGCATTGAGCTGCCCCAAGACACTGGTTCAATTCACCAGTGAGCAAGGCGCGGATCAGCACTGTGAAGTTGCTGCTCCCGGCTATCGGGATTTCTGCATTTATAACTGGCTTGACGAAGTGCTTGCATAACTCTAGCCAGAGTCAGCAGTTCGCACAATAAATGCACTGTCATCCTGAGCGAAGTTTGGCGCGTGACCGGGGTCCCCGGCGGGCGATCTTTGTCCGCTGGGGTGGTTGACCGGGGTCCCCGGCGGGCGATCTTTGTCCGCTGGGGTGGTTGACCGGGGTCCCCGGCGGCGACCTCTGCCCGCTGGGGTGGGTGAGCGCCAAACGGAGTCGAAGGACCTCCGGTCGTACTTCGTCATCGATGCGATGAATCTCAGACTCAGGGCTCTAGCGAGTGTTAGAAGCCCCGGACTCTTGCTGCCCGCTGCCTGTAACTCCATCGCATAATTTTGTGTTTCCACGGCACGCCAAGTGTGGTCCAATGTTCTTTGCCCCAACAAACAGGGTCGTACACAACCTGAAAGAGAGAATGGCAGATGATCGACGATGACCTGCGGTATCCCAATCGTAAGAAAACAAAAGGAGAGGAGCCACCGTTTGGCTTCGAGATCAAGGATTCGACTACTCCCTTCAGCGAGCCGGCGGAAGCGGAACCGAAACTGCCCAGCTTCGAGAAGACAGACTTCGAACTTCCTCGCGGCAGCAGCTACAGAGTCATTGAGCCTGCTGCGGTGATTCCCCAGGAAACACTGATGCCGGCGGAGCTGAACTCTCTTTATGCTGCGTGCGCGGAGGCGGAGGTAAAAAGAGCCGCCAGCGAGGCTTACACCCCCCACCCGCTCTCTTCAGGCAGAGCTTCCGCTCCCTTGCCGTCATCGCGTGAGGTATGGATTGAACGAATTCGAATCTTCTGCGAGAGTCCAACTAGAGTCTATGCCACGGCAGGCGTGGGCCTGGGAATCTTGCTTGCATTGGTCATCGCTATGGTCTTCTGGCTTTCAGCCGAGCCGGAAGGGCGGTACGATTTAGGAACTGCCACCTCCAGCGCGGCCGGATTGAAGGGCCAGTTGTACATTCAGTGGGAGAAGAAGCTGCGATACCGCCTGATGCTGGAGCCCAGCGATCCGGACCAAAAGGATGGATTTGAACTGGCGGTCGCCAATTCGTCGCGGCCTCTTTCCGTCCTAATCCAATTGCAGGACAATCTGGGCTTTGTGTTATGCACCAAAGATGTCCTGTTGAAATACGATTCCAAGAATTCTGCAACTCTCGCAGATCCCACTGCGGAATCTCAGCCCAGAAATGCGGACACTGTCGGTGCTGCAAGCACCCCCCCTGCGCCTGCGCAGTTGGACGCTGCGGAAGCCGCGCGCGAACACGATAAGGATATCTTCCAGAATCAAATCGGGCCGGACGGGCAGATTGCGGCCCTCAACGCTCAAGGCGAAATCCCATGCTCGGCAAAGGCCTACGAAAAAACCTCCGCCTGGAGTTTTGTCACTGACTTTCCATCCCTGGCAGAGCAGGAGGATATGGTGAAGCTCGAAGCGAAGGCGCAGGCCGATGCAGAACGCCCTTCTGCTCAAGCCGAGGCCGCCCGCAGGAAAGCTGCCGCAAGAACTGCTGGAAGATACTTCACGTTCGCCCTCGAGGGAGACGATTCTATCGTCGAGTTTGACTCCGCTCGCGGAGTGATCGAAACCACAGGACGAAAGACCTTCTTCTTCGACAAGAACGGCGGAAACATCAATGATGCCCGATGGGAAGACTACCCAGTAAGCGTCCATTACCGCTGCGATCAGAATTCTGTGTGCATCATCACGCGCGCCGGCCTGGGTGCCCTGCGCGCCCGGCTGAGGAGATAAATCAGGCCGAATGCGCATCGCCTGCCCTGCCGGGCTGCTTCGACCATATCCGCTGTCCTGATGCTTAATGGCCAGCCATGGCTTGATAGAAGACCCCTCCAGAAACGGCGACTCCCCCGATAGGCTGCCAGCCTTTGCTGATGGCATCTTTGACCAACGTCTCAAGCTGCTGAATGGATGCGCCTTGCAGAATCGAATAGGCAATGATTACCGGCATTTCGACCTCCCGATCAATGGTTGAAAAAAACGATTGTACTCCGAATTCCAGCGCCCGCGTCCAATCGATTACTCCGCATTGTCAATCTGCGCCCGTTGCAGCTTGTCAGAGTAATCGATGTACACCGCTTTCCAGGTCGTATAGAAATCAATGGCGCCCAAGCCTTCCCTGTGGCCGTTGCCGGTCCGCTTGACGCCGCCGAAGGGCAGGTGAACCTCCGCTCCAATCGTCGGAGCGTTGATGTACGTGATCCCTGACTCTAGATCCCGGATAGCGGCGAAGGCGCGGTTCACGTCCTTGGTGTAAAGCGCGGTCGAGAGCCCGTAGTCGATGGAGTTGGCAATCTCGATTGCCTCCTCGAAACTATCGAACTCGATCAGGCTGACCACCGGGCCGAAAACCTCTTCCCGGGCAATCCCCCCTCGGAGATTTTGTGGCCACCGGCAAGCAGTTTCGCTCCTTCGGCCAAAGCGATCGCAAGATATTTGACTGACGTTTCAAGCTGGCTGGGATTCACCTGCGGACCAACTTCGACCGACTCATCCAATCCGTTGCCGACTTTGAGTTTCTTGACCCGCGCCACAAACTCAGCGGTAAACTTCTGGGCAATCCCCTTTTGCAGCAGGATGCGGCTGGTTGCCGTGCAGCGTTGTCCCGTCGTTCCGAAAGCGCCCCACAGCGCGCCGTCCAAAGCCAGCTCGAGATTGGCATCGTCCAACACAATCTGCGCGTTCTTGCCGCCCATCTCCAGCGAGACCGGCTTGAAAGTGGCGGCTGCGCGCTGGGCCACCAGCGAACCCACAGCACTGGAGCCGGTGAAGCTGATGGCACGGACATCGGGGTGCTCAACCAGCGGCATTCCCACCGCCGAACCCGAGCCGCTGACGATATTGACCACGCCCGGCGGCAGACCGGCATCGACCAATGCAGCCACAAGGTTGTAAGTCGAAAGCGGTGTGTCGGTGGCCGGCTTGATCACGCACGCGTTGCCCGCGACCAGCGCCGGAAAGAGCTTCCACGACGGAATTGCCATAGGGAAGTTCCACGGCGTAATCAATCCCACCACGCCCACCGGCATACGCACGCTCATCGCGAATTTATTTTGCAACTCCGAGGGCGTTGTCTGGCCGAAGAGCCGCCTTCCCTCACCCGCTACATAAAACGCCTCGTCGATTGCTTCTTGCACGTCGCCGCGCGTCTCGGTCAGCACTTTGCCCATCTCGCGAGTCATCTCGCGTGCGTATTGCTCCTTGCGCTCTTTCAGCAGCAGTCCGGCGCGCGCCAGTACCTCCGCCCGCTTGGGCGCTGGCGTCAGCCGCCACGAGGCAAATGCTTTTTTCGCGGCGGACACGGCCAACGCCACATCGTCTGAGTGGGACGAGGGAAACGCGCCCACCACATCCGTGTGGTCGGCGGGGTTCAGGTTGAGAATCGACTTTCCGCTCACCGCCGGCAGCCATTGGCCGCCAATCAGATTGTGATACGTGGGATAGGACATGGGAACCTCTTAACGCAGTGGACAGTGGTCAGTGCCCGAATAGAAGAGCCTAGCCTAGTACTACAGTTGTAGATCTTTTATCCGGAGGAAGCAGGTGGTTTCAGCCCACTGAAAAAATGCCAATAAATCGTGGCCTGTAGGCCTCGAAATCGGTGATCTGGAACAAATACAACTGTAGTACTAAGCCACTTCCGCGAACAACTGAGTGTATCGCACGGGTGACCAGGCTGGCACCTTGTTTCGCACCCGGCTGAAGGGCGCGATGCCGTTTTGGCCCGCTGCCGTACAATAGGCCTTGAGGTAATATCGGTCTCCCCATGTCCATGAATAGTTACCCATCCCGCTCTTCGCGGTCGCACGGTTTCCGTTCGCTGTTCAGTATGTTTTCCAGCGATCTGGCCATCGATCTGGGCACCGCCAACACGCTGGTCTACGCGGCCGGCAAGGGCATCGTCGTCAATGAGCCCTCGATTGTAGCCATCAACAAGAACACCGGCGAGGTGGAAGCCGTGGGCAAAGAGGCCAAGGAGATGCTGGGCCGCACGCCCGGCAACATCGTGGCCATCAAGCCGATGAAAGACGGTGTCATCGCCGACTTCAAAGTCACCGAAAAAATGCTCAATTACTTTATCCAAAAGGCCCACAACCGCAAGATGCTCGTCCATCCGCGCATCGTCATCGGCGTGCCTTCGGAGATTACCCAGGTGGAAAAGCGCGCGGTCGAGGATTCGGCCTACCGCGCCAAGGCCAGCGAGGTTTATCTCGTCGAGCAAGCGATGGTGGCGGCCATCGGCGCCGGGCTGCCCATTACCGAGCCTTCGGGCAACATGGTCGTCGACATCGGCGGCGGCACCACGGATATTGCGGTCATCTCGCTCTCCGGTATCGTCTACTCGCGCTCCGTGCGCATGGCCGGCAACCAGATGGACGAGGCCATTACCAACTACCTCAAGCGCAAGTACAACCTGCTGATCGGCGAGCGCACCGCGGAGCACGTGAAGATGGAAATCGGCTCGGCCTTCCCGATGGACAAGCCCCTGACGATGGAGATCAAGGGCCGCAACCTGATCGAAGGCGTGCCCAAGACCATCACCATCGACGACAGCGAGATTCGCGAGGCCCTCGGCGAGTGCATCGCAGTGATCATGAACGCCATTCGCGTGGCTCTGGAGCGCACCCCGCCCGAGCTGTCGGCAGACATTTCAGACCGCGGCATCGTTCTGACCGGCGGCGGCGCGCTGCTCAAAAATCTCGACAAGCGCATCCGCGAAGAGACCGGCCTGCCCGTCTCCGTAGCCGACGATCCGCTCGCCTCAGTGGTGCTCGGAACCGGAAAAATGCTCTCCGACTTCAAGCTGCTGCGCAAGATCAAGATCGACTGAAGCAGCGATCAGTGGTCAGTGGTCAGTTTTTGCCCCCCAGGTCTCGCTTTTGAGACCTGGGAGACCACGAACCTCAACCAGCATTTACCTGATCACAGTCCACTGGGAGAGCACGCACCTGCAAGTGCCCCAGACTATTTCACGGTACGCACCACCAGCACCCGGCTGGCGTTATCGACGAACTCCTTGGCTCCGGGACGCGCGGCATCCTTACCCGTGCGAAAATCAAAGACCGACACTGTACCCGGCTTGTCGCTACGCTCCTCCGAGGTCCATATGCGCGTGCAGGTCGGATGGATCAATTCCGTCAGATGGATCTCATCCGCGAAAGCGCCCAGTTCGTCCACCGCCGACGGGCAAAACGTTCTGCGCGTTTTGGCCTTGTCGTACAAGCCCGACAATTCAGCCAGCGTCGGCAGCCGCCAGTCCGAGTAGCCTGCCACGCGATCATCCGCCGCAAATTTTTTCGCGTCGGGCCAGCTCAGCGCCGATCCATTGTCGCGATTCATCCACATTAGCTTGGTCTTGGTATCCAACACCGTTCCGTCATCGTATGAGGTGAACTGGCCGTCGCTGCCAATCTCCTTGGGCGTCTTGTCGACATGAGCAGCAGCCGGCGGCGTTTTGGGCGCGGGCAGATCAGTGCCGCCCTTGGCAGCCAGAAGATCCTGAATCTCTTTCTGGTTCCACACAACCGCGGAGTGCATCGGCGACCAGCCTTCATTGTCCAGGGCGTTGATCTCCGCTTTGCTGGCCAAGAGCAGTTCGACAATATCCTTGTTGCCTTTGGCCGCCGCCAGGTGCAGAGGAGTCGATCCATTCTTGGCTTTGGCGTTGACATCCGCTTTGTTGGCCAAGAGAAATTCCGCCACGTCCTTGTGGCCGTTGAATGCGGCGATGTGCAAAGGTGTCTGTCCGTACTGCTCGTCCTTGCTCATCACCAGCTCAGGATGCTCTTTGACCAGCGATTGGACCTTGGCCAAATCGCCAGCGCGGGCCGCATCGTGGATCGGGCTACAAAAACCCGGAGCGCCTGCGGCCAGCGCGGCCACTCCCAGCAGCAAGGTTGCAAAACGGTTGCGGAAGGTGAAGCGGATGCTATGGCTTTGGAAGGTTTTCATTTCAGAGAGGTCTCCAAGTAAGTTGTTAATTCGACCATATTTTATCAACTTCGCAGGCTTTGGCAAATCCGGCGCTGGAAGCAATCCAAGGCAATCGCCTAAGGGAATCCCCACGGTCTCGTTACTAATTAATTACCTGCAAAATCTTTACGCCAAAATATATATTTTAGGGGGGGAGGGGGGGGGGCGAAAAGGTACAGACCGGGGACATGCCTGACAGATTGAACCGGGGACATGCCTGACACTGCACAAGTCCATGGGCGTTTGATTACAACGTCATTATGGGCTGGAGAGCGAGCAGTGTGATGGACGA
>JBEKDX010000106.1:0-10338 GCA_050014135.1 Occallatibacter sp. | reverse complement strand
CCATTCGCCAGAAAAACGGCGAATGGGTGGCGTACCCAGCTTTTGTTGCTTGTAGATTTCTGGACGAAACTCGACGAGGCGAGTCGGGCTCCTCAGAATGACAGCAGCAAATCTGACAGATATTTCGGAGACAGGACAGTAGCATACGGAACTGACGACGGTGGTTTTCGTTTGCGGCACTTGTGATCTCTTGCTTGATCGTTCTATACTTTGTCGGTCATTACTTTACGAATACAGGAGAGGTTTATGACGCTCAGAGATTTCCACCCTCGACTCGCGGCTGCGTGCATTCTGGCATTGGTTGCCGGCGTAACCCCATCCTTGGCTCAGGCAGCGCATCAAAACAAGATCTTCGGAGGCTACTTCGAGGAGTGGGGAATTCTCTACGGCGGATACACGATCGCGGATTTGCAAAAGAATGGCGTTGCCGATGAGTTGACGCACCTGATTTATGCCTTTGGCGACGTGACCCCGGCTTCTACGCCGGCTTGCGCCATTGAGCTTCCCTCGGCCGCGTATCAGGATGCGTCACTTCCCAGCGTGAGCGGCAAGCCCTACACGGCTCCGCTCTATGGAAATTTTGGCGCTATTCAACAGCTCAAAGAGCTTCATCCGCATCTGCAGGTGATTATCTCCCTGGGCGGACAAGCCGGCAACGCCGCGGGCTGGGAGACTGCCGCGAGAACGCCCGCTGGACGCGCCGCTCTCGCCACTTCGTGCATTGATTTATTTGTCAAGGGCAACATCGCGCCCGGAGTGCGCGCTCCCGGCCTCTTCGACGGCTTCAACATCGATTGGGAGTTTCCCTCTGCGGCCGACAAGCAGAACTTCACCGCGCTGCTGAAGGAGTTCCGCGTTCAACTCGATGCACTGACCAAGACCACCGGCAAGAAATATGTTCTCTCCTTCGATTCCCCGGCAAGTCCAGAGAAATACGCCAATATCGATCTGAAGGCCGCTGCCGAGCAAGTGGACTTCCTGACTATCGACGGCTACGACCTGGCCACGCCCGATGACAAGCAGACCAATGAGGCTTCTTCGCTGTACGGAGGGACCGCAGACAGCACACATAACATCGATGCGGCAGTAAAGGCCTATCTCAAGGCGGGTGTGCCACAGGCCAAATACACCATGGGTCTTCCGCTGTATGCGGTTGGATGGACAGGCGTTCCCAATCAGAATCATGGTTTGTACCAGAAGGCAGCTTCTCCCGCGCCAGTACCGATGGAGAACGGGTTGGGTGTATGCCCTAAAGCTGACAGGACCGCGCCTTCACCCGGTTGCGACACGTTGTTGACTCCAGGATTTCTGACTTATGCCACCATTGAAAAACTTATCGACAAGAATGGGTACACCGCCTGGTACGACGAGGCAAGGGATGGAGCGACGCTCTATAATCCCGCCAGCGGAATCTTTTACACGTACGACAACGCCACAGCGGTAGCGGCGAAGATGGCCTACATCAAGAAGAACAAGCTGGGCGGCGCATATGTATGGGCGCTCAACGACGACCCTGCCGGTTCGATGACAAAAGCCATAGGAGCGGGCCTCAAGTAGTCGAGGCTGTGAAGCGCGCAATTGATGCCGTGTTTCAGAAGCGGCATTCATGCAATAACGCGAATAGAAGCTCGGCATAAGCCGTTGGTTAGAAAAGGTACGGCTGAAGCCGCGAGCTAAGTGCGCCCAACGAGAATGTGGCATTAGCGCGGTTCTCGAATACAGCTATGCTTGCCAACTCTATCGGAGGTGGCTTTTTCTTGAGGGATAAGCCATTTGTCAACGCGGTTTCGGTTTACAGCGATTGGAGAAGCGCTATAGCTGGCGAGGGAATGTACGTTTGGGGCGCGCGAAGCGAGATTTTTATAATAAATTGCTTGACACGCTTTGTGATTCGGCGTAGGACTTAGACAGAGTGGGTATGACCTCTCCTCTTTGAGACCGCTGCACTCAGGCCGTTCGGCTGAAACACCTTGCTCGATGTTTCTTCGCCCGTGTGGGCTTTTCCCCTGATCGATGTCAAGGTTCGTTAACAATTGATGAATGATATGGTTTCCGCCTGGAGGAATCTCCAGCCGCGGCGGTGCCTATCTGTGATTCAACCCGAGTGTATTCAACTTTAGTATTGACAGGATAAGTTCTTCTCGCCGCGAGCCATGAAGGCCTCGTTTCAGGCGGGTGTCGTTCAAGCAAGCAACCATACAACAGGAGTCGCCATGGCCCCCCTCAGTAGTTGCGACGTGAGAAATTTCCAATCAGTTGGCCGGAACAAGAGTCAACATACGTTCCGGTCTGTGGGCCAAGCCGATAGAGCACGCTCCTCCGCGAATGAGTCGGGTGGAACCAAGTCGAATCGACTGACCTTTGCCGAAGATTTTATGCTGGAACATTCCAACGCGAGCTTGCGAGTGGCATTGTTCGAGATAACAGCCAGCGCCGGAAGCACTTCCAGGGAACCGCAACATTCTGCCCAGCATTTTGGATTTCCATCTTGAAGCAAGCATTCCTTCATTGGCCGTTGTTCTGCGGAAGGCCGCAGGAGGTACGCATGGGTTGCCCAACTTGCAGAAATCTAGAACGAGCGTATGAGCGTTTGCTCAGTGAGTACATTGAGGCTCGCGCCTCGGCCGGTTATCGCATCAGCACGGTGCTGGCCGGCCAGAAGAATGTGGACATGGAACGCGCCCGGTATGAGCTGGAGGAGCACAGGTCACTTTGTGCCTCCACCGTGCGGGTGCCAGTACTTTTGCCGAAGCGGGAAGCGCCAACCCGCGTACGGCAATTGGTGGCGTAATCGAAGTTCTCCCCAGGGCGCCTATCCCCACGCCGTTTTTGTTAGCTAGGCGAGGCGCCCAGTTTTAAGTCGCAGTGAAGTAAATGCATTTCCGTTGCAGTGAATCTGGTGTAGCCTAAGGGTCTGTCATCTAATTCCGGAGCGCTTGGGGAATTAGGTCGCAGACCCTAGGTTGCCCATGGCTGCTGCTTCGCTGAAACACCTTCTGGCTTCCCCCGACGCCCGGCTGACCGATAGCCTGGGTCGAGTCATTAGAGATCTGCGTGTTTCGATCACCGACCGCTGCAACTACAAATGCGTTTACTGCCGGACGAAGGATCACGATGCGGGTGCTCGATACCCCGAGTTGGGCATTGACGAGTACTTGCGGTTGATTCGACTTTTTGTTGGTCTGGGCATAACGAAGGTGCGTCTGACGGGCGGTGAGCCGCTGTTGCGCCGTGGGCTGGTGGAGCTGGTGGCGGAACTGGCTCGACTGGGTACTCCCGAGGGCGCTCCGCTGGAGTTGGCTCTGACCACGAACGGCCACCTGCTGGAAGGGATGGCCACGCCGCTCAAGTCCGCCGGCCTGCATCGGGTCACGGTGAGCATGGACGCGGTGGAGGCGGAGGTCTTCGAGCGGATCACACGGGTTCCGGGCAGCTTTCAGTCGGTGCTGGCAGGCATTCGCGCCGCGCGGAAGGCAGGTCTTCAGCCGCTGAAGATCAATTGTGTATTGCTGCGCGGTTTCAACGACGACCAGATCGAAGGCTTTGCTGAATTTGCTCGCCGCGAAGACGTGGTGGTGCGCTTCATCGAGTTCATGCCGCTGGAGGAAGGGCGGCTATGGACGCCGGAGATCGTGATGCCGCTGGCTGAAGTCGCGGAACGGATTGGGCGTGTGCAGCCGCTGGTGGAACTGCCGCGCGAGGCCAGCGAGACTGCCCGGCGCTTTGGCTTTGCCGATGGGGTGGGCGAGATCGGAATTATTGCGCCGGTCTCTCAGGCCTTCTGCGGGGCTTGCAGCCGGGTGCGTTTGACCTCGGATGGCAAGATACGCACCTGCTTGTTTTCGCAGGTCGAGCACGACTTGTATGGGCGGCTGCGCTCGGGAGCCAGCGATGCGGAGCTGGCTGCCTACATTATTCATACGGTCCAAGGCAAGGAAGCGCGCCATCACATCGGCGAACCGGGATTCCTGAAGCCGTCGCGTTCGATGGTGCACATTGGCGGCTGAGGGCCGAAGAGGATTATTTTCGCCGCGGGACAAGGGCCGTGTGCAAGAATTGCGAAAAGACATTTCATACGGGCCCCGGATGACGAAAAAAACAGAAAGCCGCATCCCCCTTGACGATCTGCTCGTCTTTCATCAGGTAGCGCGTTCGTTGACTTCGAGCTTCGACCTGGACACGATTCTGCGCACCATCATCGAGCACATGGAGCGCTTTATCGAAGCGGAGTTGTGGACGCTGCTGATGCTGGACGAGGAGCGGCAGGAGCTTTACTACGCGATTACCGCTGGCGCAGAGGCATCTTCGCTGCGCGAATTGCGCGTCAAGGTGGGCGAGGGCGTGGCCGGCTGGGTGGTGGAGCATGGCGAGACGCTGCTGGTGCCCGAGGCCGAGCACGATCCGCGGGTCAAGGTGGCGCAGGGAGCCAAGCCTCGCACTGTGCGCTCGGTGATCGCGCTGCCCCTGCGCGGACGCAAGGGAACGCACGGGGCAATCGAGATATTCAACCCGCGCTCGGATCAGCTCACCGACTACACCATCGCCTTTCTTCACATTCTGGCGGACCACGCGGCCATTGCCATCGAAAACGCGCGCGACGTGGCCCGCATTCAGCAGTTGACCATTACTGACAATGTCACGAGCCTCTACAATGTGCGCCATCTCTACGAGGTGCTGGGCCGGGAGCTGGAGCAAAGCACGCAACTGGCGCTGCCGGTGAGCCTGGCCTTCCTCGACCTGGACCACTTCAAGCTGGTCAACGACGAGCACGGCCACTTGATCGGCAGCGAGCTGCTGGCGCACGTCGGACAGCGGCTGCAGGAGCTGAGCCGCAAGCATGACATTTGCTTCCGGTATGGCGGCGACGAATTTGCGATCCTGATGCCGCAGACTGGAGCAGTGGGCGCGCTCCAGCAGGCAACGGCGCTGAACAGAGCGCTGATGGCGAGCGAATTTCCGATGAAGAACGGATTAATGCTGCGGGTGAGCGCCAGCGTGGGTGTAGCCACCGCTCCAGCCGACGGCGAAACCGTTCACACTGTCATTGGCGCAGCGGATGCGCGCATGTATTGGGTGAAGGCCAGCGGGCGGGGGGCGGTGAAGGGCACGTAGCTGACTACCAAGCCACTGTTCTATTTCTCTTCGTCCGACGGTATTTCCGTGATTTGTTCTCCGGCGAGGCGCTCGAGCTGATTGCGCCAGTCGAGGGATTCGACGAAGGCCTTGGATTCGCGCCAGCCGGGCTCGACGATCACGTGCAGCTCGAGATAAACGCGCGTGCCGAGCAGAGACTCGATCTGGCGGCGTGCGCCGGTACCGATCTCTTTCAACTTCGCGCCGCCTTTACCGATCAGAATCGCCTTCTGTCCGTCGCGCTCGCAGTAGATTGCCGCATTGATGCGGGTGAGCGGCGGACGGGCCGGAACTGCGCCCTTCTTTCTGGGCACAAACGGAGCCGGCTCCTCGAAGCGCTCGATCACCACCGCCGCAGCGTAGGGAACCTCTTCGCCGGTCTCGGCCAAGATGCTCTCGCGGATCAACTCGGCAACCATGAAGCGCTGCGGCTGATCGGTGTACTGGTCTTTGGGGTAGTAGCGCTCGCCCACGGGCAGCACCTCGACGATCTTGCGGAGAAGAATGTCGAGGCCGTCGCGCTTGCGGGCGCTGACCGGGATGACCTGGGCAAAGCCGAAGTGGCGGGTGAGCGTGTCGATCAGCGGCAGAAGCTGGTCTTTGGCGACGAGATCGATCTTAGTGAGCAGTAGAAAGACCGGGCAATCGAGCTTACGAATCAGGCCGAAGAGGAACTCATCTTCGCTGGCCCAGTTGGTGCGCTCGTGCTTGGCCACCTGCGGTGGGGCCAATAGTTCGCTTTTCGCTCGCTCGGCTTCCTTCCATTCAGGGGTGGGTGCCTCAGTTCCCGCTTCTGGGGGCTGGAATCCAATGTCTCTTCCCTCGCCGGCAACGGGCGCAACCGCCGCTTCCAACTGCACGCGCCGCGTGGCGTCCATGAGAACGAGGACAAGGTCGCGGGTTTCGAGGGCTTCGTAAACCTCCTGCAACATTCGCCGGTCGAGATGCGATCCGGGCTTGTGCACGCCGGGTGTATCGACAAAGACGATCTGCGCAGCCGGATGCTGACCCTTGCGCGCGGGAACCTCGACCACTCCGGCGATGCGGTTGCGCGTGGTTTGCGGCTTGGCGGAGACGATGGCGACCTTTTCGCCGGTGAGGGCGTTGAGCAGCGTGCTTTTGCCGGCATTGGGCCGGCCGAGAATGGCGACGAATCCAGATTTCAAAAGGGAAGGCTCCTGATTGAGTTTACGACGTTTCCAGATTCAGGCACTAAATAAAAGGCGCCCCATCCTTTTTGCAAAGAACGCGAAAGGATGGGGCACCCGGTGATTCAAGAATGGAAAGCAATTGAACGGGTTTGGACAATTGAATAGGAGCTGATAGGATCAACGATTAACTAATCCCTCACCCGAAGATCCAAGTCTACGCTAATGGGAATGGCTTGTTCATCGAGTGTTGCCGGATTCCACTGGAATTTCTCGACCGCATGAATCACACTGTCGTTGATAAGTGGACTTGCGGATTTGATGACCTCAATCTCCTGCGGTTTTCCATTCTCGTCGAGGCTCACCTTAACAGCAAACTTGGCTCCATCCGGAATCCGCCCGGGGAAATTTGGGGGAACAAGGATCGGGGCGGTGCGAATAACAACTGGGGGGGTTATCCCAGTGCTGATTGAGGAGGATGGTGTTGAGTTAGTGGTGTCGGTTGCTGTTTGACTGAGCGCGATTGCTGACGCCAGCAGGAATGGTATAAAAATGCTTGCTTTGGCGATTTTCCTCATGACTAACCTCCTATGCTTGGGGATTTGGGCGTGCATCCATGGAAACGCACACAGGAGGCCAATCTAACCAGACTGAAAAGACAAGGATTGTTCGGAGAGCATCGGGGCACTTCGCGAAAAAATTACCAGTACTGAGAAAATAGGTAACGATCTCACCGTTGGATAGCGACAAACATTAACGGACAGTGAATAAGAGGCGATTAGAGCAAAACCACGATATCCATGCCCATTCAAAGTTGATATAAGGCATTGATTTCTTAAGGAAACCAATACTTTATGACTATAGCCCTAGGTGCACCTATAGTGGTTTTGCTATAGCCGGCCCTAATAGCGAAGAGGCCGATTATATGCAGGATGGGAGATCGCTCGCGGGCGGAAAGAGGCGCAGGCGCTCGACGCGGCGGTCGGTGGAGGCTACGACTTCGATGCGCAGGCCAGCGGATTCCAGCAGGACAACTTCGCCGGCAAGCGGAATGCGGCCTTCGGCCTCGCTGACGAGACCGCCAACAGTCGTCGCATCGTAGGCCCCATCAAGATCGCTCAGGCTGTCCGACTCGCCGAAGAGACCGGACAATTGATCGACGGGAAAGTTGCCGGGGACGAGCCATACGCCGTGCGGCTCGCGCTGAGGGGCTTCGATAGGCGCGTCTTCCTCGTGCTCGTCGTGAATCTCTCCAACGATCTCTTCGAGCAGGTCTTCGATGGTCACCAGGCCGGAGACGCCGCCGTACTCATCGATGACGATGCGCATGTGCTGCTTCTCGCGCTGCATCTCGCGCAGCAGTTCGTAGACGCGCTTGGTTTCGGGAACGAATTCCGCAGAGCGCTGGATGCTGGCGACTGTGCGAGTGCGCGCCTCGGTGTCGGCGATTTGCAGCAGGTCGTGCGCAAAGGCGATGCCAGTGATGTTATCGATGGAACCAAGATAGACCGGCACGCGCGAGAAGTTATGCACGCGCAGCTCTTCGAGGAATTCTTCGAGAGTGATAGTTGCGCGGACGGCGAAGAGTTCAGGACGCGGAGTCATTACCTCGCGCACCAGCTTGTCGCCGAACTCGACGGCGGAGCGCACCAGTTCGCGGTCGCTCTCTTCCAGAATGCCTTCCTCTTCGCCGGCTTCGAGCAGCGCCTCGACATCGGCTTCCGACTCTTGCTGTGCGGTGGCTGGCTCCTCGGCGAGCGAGGCGACGGAGAAGAAGAAGCGGACGAAGACGGTGATGGGCGTCATCAGCCAGAGAAGAAAACGAATGGGCCAGACCAACCGCCGAACCCAGCGTCCTTCGGTGCGATTGAAAAGCAGCGTGGGCAGAAGCTGGTTGCAGAAGACGACGACCAGCACCAAGGCGAGAATGGCCTGGGTGATTTCGGCGGGAGAGGGGCGTGCGAGAAACGGCGCGCGATCAAAGAGGACGGCGCCGAATTCGAGAGCGATCAGTCCCAACGCAAGCTGCTGCAGGACGGCCGCGCAGATGGCGGCGTGCTCGCGGCTCAGGCCCAGTTGCGGCTCGATCAGCTCCTCCCACGCATCGAGATTTTCTTCGATTTCGCGGGTAAGAATCTTGCCGAACTCGGCGTAGACGCGGCTGATGTACGAGGCCAGCGTTTCGATGGCGGCGAGAACGACGATGAGGAGAATGAAGAGCGGAGTCATAACTTCTTCACCTTTGCCGCAGCTTTGTAAGGGTGCGACTTCAGTCGTGCCGACAGTGGCTTGGAATGAAGGGTACGGGCTTTAGCCCGTACATTTAGGGCAACTGGAATGCTGGGCTTTAGCCCCTCAGGGATCACTTTCTTTGGAGAAAAACGTTCCTCGGCGGCTAAAGCCGCTCTCTTCTTCGGGCTGTTTGCGGCACGGCTGAAGCCGTGCCCTTTCAAAACTGCGGTCATCCGCTGCACTTCGGCGCGCTCGATCAATCCTTGCGGCAAGTTGAGCCGGGCGCGGAGCAGGCACTCGCGGCGTGCCATCTTGCCGTTGTCGGCTTCGTGATCATATCCGGCGAGATGCAACAGCCCGTGCAGCATGAGAACTTTGATCTCGGAAGAGAGTGCATGGCCTTGCTCGGCGGCCTGCTTGCGCGCGGTGGGCACGGAGATGGCTAGATCGCCGGCGTATCCTTCCGCGGCTCTTCCCGGCATGGGGCCTTCGGCAGGAAAGGAGCCTTCAGCCGGAAACGAAAGCACGTCGGTCGCTTTGTCATTGCCGCGAAACTGGCGATTGAGTTTGCGAATCGCGGCGTCGGTTGTGAGCAGGACCGTGACCTCGCCCTTGAGGCGGACGGCGGCTTGCGCCGCCGTGAGAAAGCGGGTCAGCGTGCGGGCTGAGGGTATTTTCCTGGCTTTGTCAGCAGCGGACAAAGCAGTCTTCTTCGCTGAAGCTGTCTTCGGCGCGGGGTTGAGGCCCCTACGGACAGGTCTTGGTCCATGGGGTGATTCGGGTTCCAGGTCTGGGTCGAGAAGGATCATCTTGCTCGGGGCCGTTGTGCGCGGCAGCCGGTAACTCTCATTCTACGCGGGTTGGTGGTATTCTACAGTCCGTTGGTCTTGATTGGCCGCTGAAGTGTTATCCAGTTGGGATTCGCAACGCCGAAATTCCACTTGAATGTAGAGTTATTTATGAATTGCTCGATGTATACGTGAAGAAAATCAGCATTATCTCTACGTATAGATAGAGCAAAACTCGGTTTTGAGGGCACCTGCGGTGCGGGGACTGGCCGTCCAGGCGGAGGCGTGCTTGCGCATGGGGTTCCGTGGTCTCACCAGCAAATTCAAATGGATTGATCCGTCAGGAATATCCTCGCTACTGGGATAGCACCATCGCTTGATACCTCAGTCATGTGAGTGATGACCTTCCATGTCTTGCCGTTGCGGTTTACTATACTTCCATCAGGGGAGATTAGAACTTCACCATTGCGGTCAATCTCAAGTTCATCGGAGCTTGCAACGCCGTTATACCGATACACAATCTGCTTTGCATTCTTTGGCGCCATTTTTCTCCTTTCAATATTGCTACGACTGGTTGTAGATCAACCGCAATCGTTCGGCACAAACCAATACGGCAAGTTCTGCATCTCACTCTTCGTAAAAGCAGTGATGAACAAAGCACTCTTCAGATTTATTGCGGTTTAGCCGGATGCAAGGGCTGCTGCTGAGTGCGGTTTTCTCGGGGAGGAACGCCGACTTCGATGGCTTCGCCTGCGCTTAGCGGAAGCTCCTGCTGCTGGATCTTGACTGACTCATAGGCGCGGACGATTCTCTGCACCAGGGCGTGGCGGACTACGTCGCAGTCCTCGAAGTGGCAGAAGTGGATGCCCTCGACGCCGTCGAGAATGTTGATGGCGTCGAGGAGGCCGGATTTGCGCGGATTGGGCAGGTCGATCTGCGTGATGTCGCCGGTGATGACGGCCTTGGAGCCGTTGCCCATGCGGGTGAGGAACATCTTCATCTGCTCGATGGTGGTGTTCTGCGCCTCGTCCATGATG
>JBEKDX010000105.1:0-11939 GCA_050014135.1 Occallatibacter sp. | reverse complement strand
TTTCACGCCGTCAGCTACACCGACGCGGCGGTCGAATTCGCCGTCTCGCATTCGAATCGCTACATCCCCGACCGCTTCCTGCCCGACAAGGCCATCGACCTGATCGACGAGGCGGGCGCGCGCGTCAAGCTGCGCCAGACCTCGCTGCCCGAAGAGATCACCGAGGTGCAAAAACGCATCAAGTTCATCGTGCATCGCATGGACTCGGCGATCGCCAACCACGAGTTCGAGAAGGCCCGTTTTTACAGCGATGAAGAGCGCAAGGAGCGCGAGAGCCTGCGCGGCCTGCGCGACAAGTACCACCTCGACGACTCGGCGGCAGGGATTGTTGGCCGCGAAGACATTGAAGACGTGGTCAGCCGCTGGACCGGCGTGCCCATCACCAGCATCAAGGAAGAAGAGACGCAGAAGCTGTTGCGCGTGGAAGAAGAACTGCACAAGCGCATCATCTCGCAGGAGAAGGCCATCAGCGCCCTGGCCCGCGCCATCCGCCGCTCCCGCGCGGGACTCAAATCGCCCGCCAGGCCCATCGGCAGCTTCTTGTTCCTCGGACCAACCGGCGTGGGCAAAACCGAGATGGCCCGCACGCTCGCGCACTTCCTCTTCGGCTCCGACAAGGCCCTCATCCGCTTTGATATGTCGGAGTTCATGGAGAAGCATTCCGTCTCCAAGCTGATCGGTTCGCCTCCGGGCTACGTGGGCTACGAGGAGGGAGGCCAGCTCACCGAGCGCGTCAAGCGTTCGCCGTATTCGGTTGTCCTGCTCGACGAAATCGAAAAGGCTCACCCCGATGTCTTCAACATTTTGTTGCAGGTCTTCGAGGACGGCCAGTTGACCGACGGCCTGGGCAACACGGTTGACTTCAAGAACGTGATCCTCATCATGACCTCGAACATCGGCGCTCGCCACCTGCAAAAGAAGCAGGGCCTGGGCTTTGCCAGCGACCGCGACGATCTCGTGAGCGACAAGGTCGAGGAGCTAGTCAAGCAAGAAGTCAAAAAGACCTTCAATCCCGAGTTCCTCAACCGCCTCGATGAAGTCATCATCTTCCAGGCGCTCTCGGATGCCGACCTCATCCAGATCGTCGAGTTGATGGTTCAGCAGCTCAACACGAATCTGGCGCAGAAATCCATCACCATCTCCGTCACCGAGGAGGCCAAGAAGTGGATTCTCGATAAAACCCTCATCGACCGCAGCTATGGCGCGCGCCCCTTGCGCCGCGCCTTGCAGCGCTACGTCGAGGATCCATTGAGCGAAGCCCTGATCGCCGGAAAGATCTCCGAACGCCCCGCCTTCCTCGAGGTATATCTCGATGTTGAGCGGCTCTTTTATCGCCCGGTCAGCGCCGACGAGTCAGCCACCGAAGAAAAATCCGCCGGCATCCTCCTCTTCAGCAACTGAAGACGCACAAGCAACGGTCCAGTAGAAAAGCTCCTTGCCAAATGGCAGGGGGCTTTTCTGCTGGCGTGACCATATCCCTGCTCTTCACAACCACACCACCGAGCGTGATGGCTTCGGCTTGACGCGTGAGCTGGGCCTCGCGCGTCAACTGGAAGTTGGCCGCCAGGCTGCGCAACCGGCTCATCTGGTAGCGCATCTTGCTGGCTGCCGTCTCGGCGGACTGGCCCAGGCCCGCATCGAGCGAACGCATCCACTCCACCAGCGGCGCAAGCTCGGCGTCCAGTGCCGTGCCTGCCGCGTCAAGTTTTTGCTGGCCCTCCGCCGGAATCGACCGCGCGGCGAGCCGATGCGCCAGCGACGCCGGAGTCTCCGCAAAAACCCGCTCCAGCGCCAGATCGTGCTGCTTGAGTGCTTCGCCGATGGCAGGCTCGATCAGCGTGGCCGAGAAGCGCGGCAGCGCCGGCGTCACGCGTCCCAGAATCCGCTCGTAAAGCACGGCCGATTGGGCAAAGTAGGCGATCTCCGCCGGTCCGCCGACAATTACCGAAGTCGAAAGCAGAAAATCCTGGAAGACCGGCCTAAGCAGCGCCGAAGGTGAAATGCGCTCCGGCTCGGCTTCGAGGATCGCTACTAAATCAGCCGTCGAATAGCTTTGCCGGCCAGCCGTCCAAATTCCCTCCGGCTCCTGAGGCGTGGGTGCCAGCCGCTTCAGAGCCAAGCGTGCGCCGCTCCCCTGGTCAATGAGAAACAGCAGGCTGGATTGCTCTCCGACTGCGACCTGCGCATGATAGCCGGCTACCTCCAGCGCGCGGTTGCGGTCGAGCAGCGCCTGGTGCAGCTCGTCGGCGCGCTCCAGCCCGGCGCGCAAAACCGGCGCGCCCATGCGATGAAACTCACGGCTGTCTGCGTCCAGCACCAGCAGTCCCTGCTGGGCAAAGACCTTGGCGTAGAACTCGCGAAAGGCCTGCGCCAGGCTGCGGCCCGGCTGGTAGGCTGCGGCCAGAGCCTCCATCGCGTCCGAGGCGCCCAGCAGTTCGTAAGCCTGATCGACGAGCGGTGTGATCGAGTCGTCCAGCACGATCCCGCCCACCGGTCGCGGCGTCGTGGGAGAGGAGGAATAAACCAGCTTGCGCAGCTCGCGGCGCGTCGGGAAGACGACGTGGTTGATCTCGTCAAAGTCGTGATCTTCGCTAGCCAGCCAGAAGATCGTCGCGTGCGGCCGTCCCGAGGCTGTGGCCTGACGGGCGCGTGCCAGCGCCGTGGCCGCTTTGAAAGGCGTGAATAGCGGCCCGCCAAAAAAGCCCACCTGCTGCCCGGTCACCACGCTTCCCGCGCCCTGACGCAACGCTTCGATTGCTGTCGCGGCAGCCGTCGAAGCCGCGCCATTCTGCTCGGCCAGCAGCTTCACCAATTCGGTCCAGTGCGCAGGCAAAGGCGGTCGTTCCCGCCAGCTTTCGTCCGCGGCAAAAGAGGCGTAGAAAGTATGCGCCGACGCCGCGCCGCTGCAATAGTCCAGAAAGAGCCGATGCAGCCCCGGCACTACCGTGATAGGAAGGCAATCTGTCGTCAACGCGTTCTCCGGGCAATCTTGAGCGCCAGTGAGATACCCGGCGCGTGGGCAAAAGAGGGAATTCTGCTTCTCTAAGGATGCTACGCCAGACTGAAGCGATGCACGAGTACGATTGATTCACCCATAGAAGCCGCTGTATGCGTATACTCATTAACTGATTGCGCAAATTGTCCGGTTGCGCTCTTATTCCCGACTGGAGGAGAAAGTAAAGATGCCTAAAAAGAAGAAAGCAGCGAACTCCGCCGCGCCCAAAAAGGCCAAGTCCGCCAAACCCAAGGCCAAGAAAAACCTCAAGCCGAAGGCGAAAAAATCCACCAAGCCCAAGGTTGCGAAGGCAGTTAAGCCCAAGGCCAAGAAGGCCATGAAGCCCAGGAAGGCCGCCGAGGCCTTCGCGCCTGTAGTCGAGGAGTCGGCGCAAGTGCTCGGCTCTGAGACGGTCTTCGAAGGGCCGCTCTTCCGCGTGTTGCGAGACCGGCTGATCGAGCCGAATGGCATTGAGGCTACGCGCGACATCGTTCGCCACAACGGCAGCGTGGTCATCCTGGCCATCGACGGCGCCAAAAACAAGCGCGATCCCTGGGTCGTAATCGAGCGGCAGTTTCGCCATGCCGCGGGCCGTTTCATGTGGGAGCTGCCGGCCGGCAAGCTCGAGCCGGACGAAGACGCCCTGCTCGGCGCCAAGCGCGAACTCGAGGAAGAAACCGGCTACCGCGCCAGGAAATGGAAGCCGCTGGTCGAGTATTACGCCAGCCCCGGCTTTCTCGGCGAGTCGATGAAGGTTTTTGTAGCCGAGGGGCTGGTTGCCGGTGACGCCCATCCCGAGGACGACGAGAAGATCGAGTTCCGCCTGGTCAAGCTCTCCGAACTCATCAAGCTGATCGAGCTGGGCGCGATTCTCGACGGCAAGACGCTGACCAGCGTGCTTTTATTCGCGCGCAAGATCGCCGGCAAGCGCGCCAAATAATGCTGGGACTGCTTCATTCGATTCAACCTACCTATTCAGGACCGGCGATTCAACGCCGGCCCTGGCGTTTCGAGCGCCCGCTCCTTGAATTTTTTGTGAACCTTTTCCTCCCGATTCGCGTCTTAATGCCTAACGGCGGGCATTCCCCAGTTTCTTGCTCCGCCTCATTTCACAGGATGTAAGGAAGGTAGGAACCTGTGGCTCAGTACAAAGGGAAGGTCAAGTGGTTCAACAACGCCAAGGGCTATGGATTCATCGGACGTGAAGACGGGCCAGATGTATTCGTCCACTATTCGTCTATCCAGTTGGATGGATACAAAACGCTGAAAGAGGGCGATGACGTCGAGTTCGACATCGTCCAGGGCCAGAAAGGCGCTCAGGCGGATGCTGTCATCCGGTTAAGAGCAGCAGCTGGATCCGCCCAAAGCAGCGCAGCCTAGAGGCGCGGAAAACAGGGCGTGAACACCAGTCCGTCGCCGAGCGGTTCATTGGGTGTGTGCCCGCTTTTTTGGCTCGTCACAACGCTGCGGATTTCGTAAGCTCTGTCGCTGTCTCTGCGTTCCTCTCTGGAGCGCCGAGAGGTTGTGGCTTTTTTCAGCGGCTTCTTCATGGTGTCCTGAGTCTGAGATTCACATCAAATTTAGTCTGTCATCCTGAGCGAAGTTTGGCGCGCTTTTGCGACAAACTTAGTCGAAGGACCTGCCTTTCGTTTTCTGGCAAACGGGTGGGAAACCACGAAATCAACCATACAGGAACTGTGAAAAATGCTCTGATAGTGATTTCCGGCCTCCCGCCACGGCTCTGCCAGAAGCCCTCGCTGTCGCTCTTTTCGAGCCTGTTCCGGTTTTCAACGCCCAGAAACATTGCTTTCAGTGCAAATCCAGGCAAGAATTCAAAAGAAATCCGAGAATTCATCGCCCATTCTGTGCCCGCAGAGATTAAGATAAGGGCGCTATGAGCTTACTCCGCCACGAATCCGAGGAAGAGATTGACGACACCGCCTTGGGCGAAGAATACACCAAGGGCAGCAGTCATATGGTCTGGGCCGTCGTAATTGCCGCCGTGCTGATCTCCATCGCCATCGCGGTTTTCGTCTTCGCCGGCGAAAAGCCGCCCATCGCCAGTGGAGAGATCGTTCAGGTCTGGGCTCATCCCAGCCACGTCGTGACCTCGGGATTCGACGCCAACGGCGAAGCCATGGCCAAGGAAAGCTTCGATCAGGTGTTGATCTTTGCCCACATCAAGCTGCGCAACCAGAGCCAGAATCAGCTCAATCTTGATGATATTCTGGCCAACGCCAAGTTGGGAGACGGAACTCTTTCTGTCTCGGCGGGAAGCGCGAGCCAGTTCCAGGAGGTCTTCCTGGTCTATCCAGAGTTGGCCGCGCTACACACCAGCGTACTGCCCCCGCACACAATCCTCGCTCCAGGGCAGACCCTCGACGGCACCGCCTTCTGGGCTGTGCGGCTCTCCAAATCTGAGTGGGACGCGCGCCAGGAGCTGAACTTCACCTTCCGGTTCCAGTATCAGCCCAGCTTGGTTCTCGCGCCCCACTCCGCGATTATTGAGCAGTAGGAGTCGTTGGAGGCACCGGTGCGCTCTTGGGCGCCGACAGGTAACCGCTGACCTGATTCTTTGAACTGACCGAGTTCACCACGACCTCAAAGAGCTGCGGATCCTTGCCGCTGTAGAACTGCAGAGGCTCATTCACGCCCTTGTTGACCTTGGGAACAGACTTGTCATCCGAGATCACCGTCAGATTGAATGTGTTCTTCTTGGGGTCGGCCTTGGTCAGCTGCATACTCACCGTGCCCACGGGCTTGGTTTGGCCCTTGATCAGCGTGAACTCGTAGTAGTTCCGGTCACCCTTGTGCTTCAGAAGTTCAAGCTCGTCGTGAGTGCGGGCTATCAGCGTGCTATGGCCGTCCAGATCACCCTTCATCGACGTCAACTGGCTGATCGTGGTGGCCAGATCGTTCTGCGTCTTGCCTAAATCGGTCCTCACACCACCCACGTCCGTCTTCACGCTCGACACATCGTTCGAGACCGCGGTCACAGCCTGCGCGGTCTGCTTCTCAGCGCTCTCCAGACGCTTGCTGTCGGCCTGCTCTCGCTGCAGAATCTCCTGGGCGCGGGCTTCCATCTGCTTCTGCGTTAGCCCCATCGAGGTGCCCAGCTCCTCGGTCGCCACCTTGAGACGGGCATCGGTCTCGCGCAGGTCAGCGGACAGCTTCTTGTTCTGCTCCTTGGCATCCGCCAGCGCGGTTTCTGCTGTGGTCAGACGTCCGCTCAGCGACCAGCTCCAGATCAGTCCACCCACCCCGGCAAGCAGGGCTATCGCAAGGGCCGCCAATATCGCGCCAGAAAAACTTCGGGGAGTTTCGTCAAGTACACTCATCTTTTACCTTTCCTCGGCGGCCCGTCGTGCGAACCGCATTATGTGGTTGGCGACGCCCCTTCCGGTTCGACGCCACTCAATAAATTTTTTCCCGGTATTCTCGTCTCGTTGCCGGGATTCCGCCGGGAACGCCAAATCGCTATGCTCTCTCGCCGGACGATTCCTGCGAAATCAACAGGAATTAGATATATTGTAGCTCTAGTGGAATAATCTGAGCGCCTTTATACATTGCCGCCGCAAAATCCGTTTTGGAGCATTTTTTCGCCCTTGCCGTCCCACTCTTCGTGACAATCATGGAACCGCTGCTATATAAACATCTTTACTGCATATTTTGGTGTCGGCCCTCTTCGCGGGCCGGGGCAGGCGCCGTACCTCGTAAATGAAGTCAACACAAGGGGGATCTCCGAAGGCTATGTCGACCGCTGTCGCTGGAAAGGGTCTGGAAGGAATCGTCGCGGCCAACTCTGGAATCTGCTGGATTGACGGAGAAGCGGGCGTATTGTCCTATAGAGGCATCGACATCCACGAGCTGGCCGTTCATTCGACCTTCGAGGAGACGACCTACCTGCTCTGGAACGGCATTCTGCCTAACCACTTGGCGCTCCGCGAGTTCCAGTCGCAGCTTTCCCTCGCCCGTGGCCTCGACTTTCGCGTTGTCGGTATGTTGCGCGGCATCCCCGCCTCGGCCACGCCCATGGAGGTGCTGCGCACCGCCGTCTCCGCGCTCAGCTTCTACGATGCCGATGAAAAGGACAACTCCCACGACGCCAACGTGCGCAAATGCTACAACCTCACCGCACAGATGGCCATGATCGTCGCCATCTACGACCGCCTCCGCAAGGGGCTCGAGGTGGTGCCCCCCGACCGCGCTCTGAACCACTCCGCCAACTTTTTGTGGATGCTCAACGGCGTCCGCCCCTCCGAGACCGCTGTCAGAACCATGGACATGGCCCTGGTCCTGCACGCCGAGCACGAGTTGAACGCCTCCACCTTTGCCGCCCGCGTCATCGCCGCCACGCTCGCAGACGTCCACTCGGCCGTCACCGGAGCCATCGGCGCACTCAAGGGGCCCCTGCACGGCGGCGCCAACGAAGGCGTCATGCGCCTGCTCTACGCCATCGACGAAGCCGGCGCCGATCCGGTCGAATACGTCAAGAATATGCTCGCCGCCAAGCAGAAAATCTCCGGCTTCGGTCACCGCGTCTACAAGACTGAAGACCCCCGCGCCACTCACCTCCGCGAGATGAGCCGCCAGCTCGGCAGAGACGCCGGCGTGCCCAAGTGGTACGAGATGTCCCGCGCCATCGAACTTTACATCAACGCCGACAAGAAGCTGAACGCCAACGTGGATTTTTATTCCGCCTCGACCTACGCCACCCTCGGCATCGACATCGACCTCTATACCCCCATCTTCGCCATCAGCCGCATCGCCGGCTGGGCCGCCCACATTATCGAGCAGCTCGATGACAATCGCCTCATCCGCCCTCGCGCCGAGTACATCGGCCCGCCCTATCCAGCCAAGTACATTCCCATGGAAGAGCGGGGTTAAGCCGCGCGATTTCCTTCATTTCTATCCGTGCAGCGTCGAGCATTCCGATATTGATATAGAGCCCAGGCACCTGTGTCCCGCTTGTACGGAGGGCGACTTTTGGTGTCTTCCCATCGACGTGCTTGAAGCTACCGGCAGGTGCGGGCGACTATAGCAAAACCACCATAAGTGTACCCAAGGCCAAAGTCTTAAAGTGTTGATCTCCTTAAGAAATCAACACCTAATATCAACTTTGAATGGGCATGGAAATCGTGGTTTTGCTCTAGATCGATCAATCGGGAAGATTCAGGCGATTGCAGGAATTAAGTAACAGGCGTTGCGCTAGAGTGTACAAGAAAAAAGAAATCGCCGCCAAGGGATGAACTGACGCAATTCATTAAGTCAATCTATTCAAGCATTTGAATACAATAGTATTAGCTGACATGTTTCTTCAATACAGTAATCGGAATCTCCAAAGTAATAGTGTCTATAGTGAAAAATATGTGACAATATTGAGATTACTATTGACACATATTACGCTCAATGATACCGTTGTTTTGCCTGTTTAGGAGTACTTTGGTACCTATGATTAGGCGACTCCGATAACAGAGTTCACACCACGGAGAATTGTATGACAAGCAAATCCTTACGTTTGGTCGTATTCTCGATGGCGCTGCTCGGCGTGCTGATGCTCGCCGCCACCCCAAATTTGCATGCTCAGACCGCTCCCCCGGCTCCTGCCGCGCCGACCATCAGCGTATCGGCAACCCCCGAACCGCCTCCCCCGTATTCCCAGTACAATCCCGGGCCCACGACTATCGTCTTCACACTCACATTTGCCGATGCAACTGATGGCGCAACGATCTTCTTTACCGTGACCAGTTCCAATGGCGGTGCGCTTGGTTCGGGCACCATCGCTGCTCCCTCGCCATCAACCACCGCTCATGGGACCGCGAGTTATTCCGTACCGGTCAATCAGACTAGCGGCTACACAGTGTCGGCCTATGCGCAGATCCCGGCAAATAACTCAACCTGCCCGCCAACACCCGCTTCCCCGGATAGTTCAACCACAACTACAAGCTTCTAGGGCATCTTGAAATCGATCTGCCTGAACAGTGCTTCATAGCCCAACGCGATCTGCGTCTTCACGGGAAGGCGCAGATCCTCTCTTCCGCTGTAGGTCAGAAGACACCTGCCATTTGCCAAGAGAGTATTTCTCTATCTATTTATTACCCTGCCGTGTCTTCCACAGCAGATAAAGCCCCCAGGCGGCCAGCGTGCAGCCATCGCGAATCACGCCGCTCACTATCATCTCTTCAAACTCAGCCACTGAAACCGAGCGGACGATCAGGTCGAGTTCCTCGTCGTCCCGATCGACTTCACTCTGCGTCAACCCGCCGGCCAGAAAGACATACTGTTTCTGCTTCAGAAAGCCATAAGCGATCCACAGGCTTCCCAGGCACGTCATCTCGGATGCGTGCAGGCCGGTTTCTTCGCGCAATTCGCCGCGCGCCAGCTCTTCGGGGTTTTCGACCTCCATCTCCCAGCCGCCCTGCGGCAGCTCCAGCGCCCGTTCGCCGATGGTGTAGCGATACTGCTCCACCAGCCAGACCCGCCCCTGGTCGATCGGCAGGATGATCGCCGCGTCGTGCTTCTCGACCACGCCGTAAATGCCCGGCTCGCCGTTCGAGCGCAGTACCTCATCCTCCCGCACCCGCATCCAGTGGTTGCGATAGACCTCGCGGCTGGAAATCGTGGTTATGGCGCTGCCTTGGACGGAGTTCATGGAAGCTCATTCTAGCTCATGGCTATCGTGCGGCGTTTAGCATCGGCGTGAAATTCTCGCAACATACCAGCCAATTCATTCCCGGGTCTTATTGTCTGGCCGCAAACGGGACAGAACCAGCAAGGTGGATCTACGCTCCAATCCCGCGCTCATCTTAAAAGAAACCCCGCACCATCCGTCAGGAAGTGGGCCAGCATATTGGAGGGCAGATCGCGACGCCACACGTAGAGAAGAGCGAAGACGACGGCGGTCCCGAAGACGGGAATGAGATGGACGAGTCCCCATCCAGCAAAGTGAGCACCGGTGAACGTCAGCACCGAGAGTGCGAGTGCCAGCACCACGCTGCCGGTGAGCTGGCGAACCTTCTCGATGATATATCCGCGGAAGAGTATCTCCTCAACCACCGCTGCCCTCAGCACCATCAGCACGCGGAACCAGTAAGGACGACTGAGGATCAGCCGTTGCTGTTCGAGTGCCGCACTCATGTCCAGATGAAAGACCCGGACGAGCACGGCGAAGTGAATCGCGAACACCAACAGAGCAGCCGCCGCGCCCAATACCGCGAAGAGCAGTGTCTTCCAGCCGGGACGGCGAAAGCCAATCGAACGCATGGGCAACCGCTCGGCAAATCTCAGCCAGATCAACACTGCCGCCGCGTAAATCCACCAGACCGCTTCGCGGCTTAGCAAGGCTGAGATGGAGTCGCCGGGTGCGATCCATCTGCCAACCGGCAGCAACGGCAAGATTATGGCAGAGGTCAGTCCGAAGGCAGCCAGTGAAATCGCCCGCCTGGACATCGATCTCTCAGATGTCGTCGTCATCGTACAGAATCCCCCATTGTTGATGTGTTACCCGTCGGGAAGATACGGCGATGCGGAATTCAAAGTTCCATCTGTCGAAATGATTCTAAAAATCTTCGCTTTGAGATTATGCTTCCTATTCTTCACGCACCCGGTATTGCCGCAACCGCCCCATCAGCGACGCCGGACCGCTCACCATCAGCCGCACCAGGTTGCCTTCGTACTCCCGCGAATGCACGATCATCCCCGCCTCAATGGCCGCCAGCACCGCGCCCTCCTGCTGTGGGACACATAACTCCGCCGACAGCAGCGGGTCGGTGTGCAGGGCGCGGTCAATCGCCTTGAGAAGCGCCTCCATCCCCTCGCCGGTTCTCGCCGAAACAGCCACTTCGCCTGATGACTCGCAGCGCTCCAGCAGCCCCAGCCGCTCATGCTCATCGAGCAGGTCGATCTTGTTCAGCACTTCGATGCGTGGCTTGCCGAGCACTTTCAGTTCGTCGAGAACCTTTTCGACTTGCGTCTTCTGCTCCGCCCCATAGGTCGAATTCGCGTCGCGGATATGCAGCAGCACCTCGGCCTGCGACACCTCTTCCAGCGTGGCGCGGAAGCTGGTCACCAACGTGTGCGGCAGGTTGCGGATGAAGCCCACCGTGTCCGACAGCAAAACCTTGCGGCGGCTAGGCAGTTCTATTGCTCGAAGTTTTGGGTCCAGTGTCGCGAACATCTTCGGCGACTGCAAGACCTGCGCCCCGGTCAGTTGGTTGAAGAGCGTGCTCTTGCCGGCGTTGGTATAGCCGACCAGCGCTACCGTCGGCACCGGAACCGACTCGCGCCGCTGGCGCTGCTGTTTCCGTACACGCCGCACTGACTCGAGCTCTTCTTTCAGATGGTCGATGCGCCGCTTGATCTGCCGGCGGTCGCTTTCGAGTTTGGTTTCGCCCGGTCCGCGCGTGCCGATGCCGCCGCCTAGCTGCGACATCGCTTTGCCTTTGCCGCTCAGCCGCGGCAGCATATAATCCAACTGCGCCAGCTCCACCTGTAACTGACCCTCGCGCGTTCGTGCATGGCGCGCAAAGATGTCCAGGATCAGTTGTGTCCTGTCCAGCACACGGCAAGGCAGCGCGGCCTCCAGATTGCGCAACTGCGTCGGCGTCAGGTCGTGGTCGAAGAGCACAAGATCGGCCTCGGTCGAGGCGGCGATACCGGCAATCTCATCCACTTTGCCCGACCCAATCAGCGTGGCCGGATCGGGTCGCCCGCGATGCTGCAACACTTCGGCAACCACCTGGCCGCCCGCGCTGGCAACCAGCTCGCGAAACTCGGCTAGTGACTCCTGCACGTCCAGCTCCGTCGAGAAACTGGTCGAGGCAGCTCTAGGAACTTGTTGAAATTCACCTGATGCACAGTCATTCATTTTCGTTTCAAGCGATTGTTGAGTGAAAATCGGTTTGAAATGCAGGTTTGTGCTGTGTTGATGCGGCTTTTACGGCCA
>JBEKDX010000104.1:0-14053 GCA_050014135.1 Occallatibacter sp. | reverse complement strand
TCAGGGATGTGCCCGGCTGCACACAGTGGTCAGTGAACAGTGGTCAGTGGTCAGTAAAAGCCCGGGGCTGATGTCGTGGTTCATGCTTTGATTGTGCGCCGCGGGAGGGTAATTATCTGCAATGAGCCGGGTAGATTGTTGCTTGACTTTCGTGGTTCCTACACGGGTTCAAAGCAACCGCGCCGTAGGCGCAATGGTGATTAGCCCCGCGCTTCAGCGTGGGGTTGATTCGCCCACCCAACCAACCGGAGTCCCATAGGGACGGCGCAAATTCCAATCACCCAAAGACATACCGCTCATCGTAAACGATCCCGCAATTGCGCAAAAGAGCTACAAATTCCTCTTCAAAATCGCGTTTATGATGATGTTCTTCCTGGTTCTGAATGTATTCCTTGACGACTTCAATCTGCGACGGACTGACGCTGAAGGCTCCGTATCCCTCCTGCCAGGAAAATCCATCTCCCATCCACCGGGAAGAGCTTCCTTTGAGCTTCTGCACGGCATGAGCCAGGGAAGAAGTCGCAGGCAAGTCAAATAATAGATGAACGTGATTGACCGTTCCGCCGGCGGCTATCAGCGAAAAGCCTTCGCCATGTGCGATTCCGCCCAGGTAGGCATAGAGTTCGGCGGCGCGGGCGGCAGGGATGAACGAGCGGCGCTCCCTGGTGCTGAAGACGCAATGAATGAAATTGCACGCGTACGTGTGGGCCATGAGCACCGTCCCTACAGGACTCACAGTTTACAACAACGGATTCTCACCCCGCGCCGTAGGCGCAATGGTAAATAGCCCCGCGCTTCAGCGTGGGGTTGACGCACCCACCAAACCAACCGGAGTCCCGGAGAGACGGTGCAATTCCCAATCAAGTTCTAGCGCCGTCCCTACGGGACTCCGGGGAGATAATGATTGATCCATCCCCACCGTTGAAACGGTGGGCTAATAAACACTGCGTCTACGGCGCGCCACCCGCGGTGGGGCCAGCGGCTCGCTTTTCGCACGCTTCGGGTTCGTCGTTCCCATCCATCCGCAAAGATCGCGGATGGATGGAGCACCCAGCGGATTTCGCACCGTCCCTACGGGACTCCGGCGGCATTATGGCTGATCCATCCCCACCGTTGAAACGGTGGGCTAATGACCATTGCGCCTACGGCGCGGGATGAAGGAGGTCGTACCCTGATACAAAGCGGCGGGGTGAGGTTCTTGGTTCCCAGGTCCGAAAATCCGGACCTGGGGCACCCGGCCCCAATCTTTCGACCGGGGCCATTGTGAGGAATTCATAAACCATGATTATTTCATAAGCCCGGTGCCGTTTGTGATTGTGGCGATTCGCTCGTCAGCATTCACGAATACTCTCCGCGGATTCGGTCCGGCTTCAGCTTTGCTTATGATGCGAATTACGGCATCATCTCCAAATACCCTTTGAATCCGCCCGTACTTCTCAACCCCCGTGTATGCATCATCAAATACGATGGTCGATCCGACGATTGAAGTTGTTTCCATAAATCTTCACCTCTCTGATTGTGTTATCCCTCGTCATATTGACATCATTGAATAGGGGTTAACGCTGCTAACAGCATTAACCCCTCTAGCTCCGCCTACTTTTTGTCTTCCACGTCTACATACTCGGCGTCGATCACGCCTTCGTCTTTCTTCTGTTCGGCGGCGGGTTCTGCGGCGCCGGGTGTTGCTCCGGGAGCGGCACCGGCTGCTGATTGCGCTGCTGTCGCCTTGTAGACGATCTCGGCGAGTTTGTGACTCGCATGAGTCAGTTTCTCGTGCTGGTCTTTCAACTCCTTCGAAGTCGGCGTGCCTTCCAGCAGCTTCTTCGATTCACCCAGCACCTTCTCGACTTCGGCCTTCACCGGAGTTGCCTCCGCGCCCTCCAACTTATCGCCGGAGTCCTTCAGCATCTTATCGATGTTATAGACCAGGCCATCGAGTGAGTTGCGAGAATCAATCTCCTCGCGCTTTTCTTTATCCTCGCTAGAGTGAGCCTCGGCCTCCTTGGCCATCTTTTCGACTTCGTCCTTGCTCAGGCCGGAACTCGATGTTATGGTGATGCGCGTGTCCTTGCCGGTGGCGTTGTCCTTCGCCGTCACGTTCAGGATTCCATTCGCATCAATGTCAAAGGTCACTTCAATCTGTGGCACGCCGCGTGGCGCCGGCATGATGCCGCCCAGCTTGAATTTGCCCAGCGTGCGATTCTGCCCGGCCATCGGCCGCTCGCCTTGCAGCACGTGAACCTCAACCTCGGTCTGCGAATCCGCCGCCGTCGAAAACGTCTCCGTCTTCTTGGTGGGGATCGTGGTGTTGCGTGGAATCATCGAGGTCGCCACCCCGCCCAGCGTCTCGATGGACAGAGTCAGCGGCGTCACGTCGAGCAGTAGCAGATCCTTGACCTCGCCGGCCAGCACGCCCGCCTGCACGGCCGCGCCAATCGCCACCACTTCATCAGGGTTCACGCCACGATGCGGCTCGCGGCCAAAGAGCTCCTTCACCAAGCTCTGAATCTTGGGCATACGTGTCTGCCCGCCCACCAGAACCACCTCGTCGATCTTGTCGATCGATACACCGGCGTCGGCAATCGCCTTCTTGCAAGGTTCGAGCGAGCGGAAGAGCAGATCCTCGACCAACTGCTCGAGCTTGGCGCGCGTCAGCTTGCGCACCAAGTGCTTTGGCCCGGTGGCATCGGCAGTCACAAACGGCAGATTGATCTCGGTTTCGATGGTCGTCGATAGCTCGATCTTGGCCTTCTCGGCGGCGTCACGCAGGCGCTGCAAAGCCATCTCGTTTCCCTTGGAACTGAGGTCGAGGCCCTGCTCCTGCTTGAATTCGGCAATCAACCAATCCACAATGCGCTGGTCGAGGTTGTCGCCGCCCAGGTGGGTGTCGCCGTTGGTGGACTTGACTTCGATGACGCCCTCGCCGACTTCGAGGATAGAAATATCAAATGTACCGCCGCCAAAATCGTAGACGGCAATCGTCTCGTCCTTCTTTTTGTCGAGTCCATAGGCGAGCGCGGCCGCGGTTGGCTCGTTGACGATGCGCTTGACCTCCAGGCCGGCAATCTTGCCCGCGTCCTTGGTGGCCTGGCGCTGGGCGTCATTGAAGTACGCCGGAACGGTGATGACCGCCTCGGTGACAGACTCGCCAAGGTAGGCTTCGGCGGAGGCCTTGAGCTTTTGCAGGATCATCGCCGAGATCTCCGGCGGGGTGTACTCCTTGCCCTGCGCCATGACGCCGACGTGGTCGCCCTGCTGGATCACCTTGAAGGGGACCATCTTCATCTCGTCGCTGACTTCGTCATAGCGGCGGCCCATGAAACGCTTGATGGAGAAGATGGTGTTCTCGGGGTTGGTGATGGCCTGGCGCTTGGCCACCTGGCCGACCAGCCGCTCGCCGCTTTTGCTGAAGCCGACAACCGAGGGGGTAGTGCGCGCACCTTCTTCATTCGCAATGACTTTGGGTTCGCCGCCCTCGAGAACCGCGACGCACGAGTTGGTGGTTCCCAGATCGATGCCGATAATCTTTGCCATGGTAGAACCTGCCTCTTGATGAATTTCCGACTCTTCTAGGATGCCACATTGAGTGGGTTGTTGTCAACTTTATTTGATTGTATCGTCATAAGCTAAAGAGCCTCATTCGACGCGAGAAGCCGTGATTGGGACTCGAAGCAGGGATTCACTTGCCTGGCAGCTTGTGGTGAAAGTCAAAAATTGCAAAAAAACATCCCTCAGGGGCTAAAGCCCAGCCCTTATTTTGTGGTTTGCGGCACGACTAAAGTCGTGCCCTGACACTTCTTGCAACTCAAGACGCTTTTTTTACAGCATGTTAAGTCGTGCCCTGACACTTCTTGCAACTGAAGACGCTTTTTTTACAGCATGTTAAGTCGTGCCCTGACACTTCTTGCAACTCAAGACGATTTTTTTACAGTATGTTAAGTCGTACCCTGACACTTCTTGCAACTCAAGACTCCCTTTTCCACAGCCTATAAAGTCGTGCCCTTTCAAAACATGACAATTACCACAAACTGCTGAAGGGGCAGGAATCAGGAAACAGGGAGAAGCGAAGCCCAATCCGGCGCTGCGATTCACTCCCCGGTACAATCAAAGGGTGAGCAAAACTTCCCCAAGCGCGGCTCCCACCGTGGGATTTATTTCGTTAGGCTGCCCGAAGAACCTGGTTGACTCCGAGGTGATGATGGGGCTGCTGGATCGAGCCGGGGCGCGGCTTACCGCCGATGCCGAAGAGGCGGAAATCCTGATCGTCAACACGTGCAGCTTTATCGATACGGCCAAGCAGGAGTCGATTGACACGATTCTGGAGATGGCGCGCCACAAGACTTCGGGGCGCGCACGCAAGCTGATCGTCGCCGGCTGTCTGGTGGAGCGCTATCGCGACGAGATCCAGAAGAGCATTCCCGAGGTGGACGCCGTGGTGGGCACCGGCGAGCTGGAGGCGATTCTGGAGGCGGCGGGTTTGCAGGCTCCGGTTGCGCTCTCGCCCTTCAACATTCTCAGCGGCAGCGGCGCAGAGGTTCACGCGGGTGTCGAATCCCAGTCCGGCACGCATAAAGCTGGCAGCTTCCGCCCCGAGGGCAATGCGCGCGAGGAGCAGGGGCGCTTTAGCCGCGACTCATGGCAGGGCGCGGCTCATTTACTGCCGGCCTATCTCTACGATGAAACTACACCACGCTTTTTGACCACGCCGAAATCCTCGGCCTATATCAAGATTGCCGAGGGCTGCGACCACCCCTGCAGCTTCTGCGTCATTCCCAATCTGCGGGGAAAATTCCGATCGCGGCGCTTCGAGTCGGTCGTCGCGGAAGCTCAGCAGCTTGTCGGCCGCGGCGTCCGGGAGATCACGCTGATTGGCCAGGACACCACCTGTTACGGCGAGGACCTGGGCCTGAAGGAGGGCCTCGCGCTGCTGCTCGATGCGCTGGCCAGAATCGAAGGCCTGCGCTGGCTGCGCTTCCTCTACGCTTACCCCAATCGCATCACCGGCAAGCTTCTGGACACCATCGCCCGGCACGACAACATCTGCAAGTATCTTGACCTGCCGCTGCAACACGCGGCTCCTGATGTTTTGAAGCGCATGAAGCGCGGGGGCAGCGCGGAGATTTTTTTGAAGACGCTCGAAAAAGTTCGCGCGGCAGTCCCCGGCGTGGCGTTGCGTACTTCGTTCATTGTCGGATTTCCCGGAGAAACCTCCACAGACTTTGAGATTTTGCAGGAATTTATCCAAGAGGCTAAATTCGACTGGCTCGGCGTCTTCACTTACTCGGATGAAGAAGGCGCGGGCGCATTCTCGCTCGATGGCAAACTGACTCGCCGCACCATCGAAGCGCGCAAACGCAAACTGATGAAGCTGCAACAGGCGATCAGCAAGCGCGCCAAGCAGCAGTGGATAGGCCGCGAGTTGGTGCTGCTGGCCGAGGGAGAAAGCGAAGAGACGCCGCTTTTGTGGGAGGGCCGCACCCAGTATCACGCGCCGGAGATCGACGGCAAACTCTACATCAACGACTGCGGCGAGTTAGCAGCTCTGGAAGCTGGCCGGTTTTATCAAGCCGAGATCACCGAGGCCCACGAATATGATATGGTCGCGCGCGTGGTCAATGGTCCGCTGTAAGCAAAATGGCGTTATCATTAAAAGTATGCAGACGATTCACATCCCGGAAGCCGAAGCGGCCCGCAACTTCTCCGCCCTGATGGCGCACATCCGCGCCGGTTCTGAAGTTGTCATTGAGGACCATGGCGAGACTGTCGCCGTCGTGAGCCGGCCCGCGAAGCGTCCGGGCAAGTTGCTCTCCGAAGTCATCGCACTGATGGAGGCGCAGAACTCGACAGCGATTGTCGATGAAGATTTTGCGCGCGACATTGAGTCTGTGATTGCCGAACACCGTGAACCATTGGACCCACCGGCATGGGATTGATCCTCGATTCAAGTGTCATTATTGCTGCCGAGCGGCAAAGGGAAACTCCCTCTCAATTGATGCGCCACATTGCGACGCTGGCTGGAGACCAGGATGTGGCGATTTCCACCATCGGCCTGACAGAAATTGTTCACGCCATCTATCGGGCGCCTTCAATTCCCATGCAATTGCGCCGTCAGGCCTTCATTCACGACCTTCTCGCCTACGTGGATGTACTGCCTTACACAAGATCAACTGCATGGCTCGCCGGCAAAATCGATGGTGAACAACGATTTGCCGGAGTTACCATACCGTCTATGAACCTTCTCATTGGAGCCACTGCCCTTGAGGCCGGGTACGCAATCGTAACCGCCAACGTACGCCATTTTCAACTCATTCCCGACCTCAAAGTCGTTGCGCTCTGAGCATTCAGGAAGATGCCCATGCCCGCCAAGAAAAAATCCCCCAAGCTGCTTCACTGCCCCACCTGCGGAATGCTGGTCCGCTTCAACGACGAGGACTTTCCCTTTTGCAGTGACCGCTGCCGCAAGATCGATCTCGGCAAGTGGGCGTCGGGCGTCTACAAGATCAGCTCGCCGATCCTCGATCCCGAAGTCCTCGAAGACCTGGGCTCGCTGGGTGGCGGCATCAGCGGAGACTACTATGAAAACTAGTTCAGCACTCAATCAAAACAAGAACACCACGAAGTGGGCCTGGACTGTCGCGACCTTCTTCGGCGCGGGCTTCGGCAAACCCGGACCCGGCACCTGGGGCTCAGTGGCCGCCGTACTGCTGTGGGCCGCTGAATCCTTGTTCCGCCACCCAAGCGCTCATACAATGCTCATCGGCCTATTCGTATGGATTGCTTTTGCCATCGCCCTAGGCATTCCCGCCTCGACGATCGTCGCCCGCGAATCCGGACTCCACGATCCGCAGTTCGTCGTCATCGACGAAGTAGCCGGACAATGGATCGCGCTGCTCTTCAGCCCCTTCGATCTGCGCCACGCTCTGATCGCGCTGATTCTCTTTCGCCTCTTTGACATCACCAAGCCATTTCCCGTCCGCCAACTGGAAAAACTCCCGGCGGGCTGGGGCATTGTTCTCGATGACGTGGGCGCGGGGTTGTATGCTTTGGGTGTAGCATCGCTGTTACGCATTTGGATTTAGGGAAGCTCAGAACTAGCCTATTTCCGCGAAGAACCTTCCCTCCGGGGCTAAAGCCCCGCAGATTTTATGGCGATTATGGCACGACTAAAGTCGTGCCCTTTCAAACACGGACTAAATCAGAGGTTCCTTGGGCCATGCCTCGTAGCCAACGCCAATCCGCTGTAGAATTCGCTCCCCGCATCGACGACATCGTGCCCGCCGCCGCGCTGCCCGGAGGCGAGATCGAGCTGATCGGCGCAAATCTCGGCCCGCTCAGCTTCGGCGCGCCGGCCGAAGTGCCCACCGTTCTAGTCGACGGCCATCCCGCGCACATACTGATGAGCCGCTCCAACCGCCTGGCTCTGCGCGTCCCCGACCGAGCCACCACCGCTCTGATCGAGGTCCGCAACTTCGCCGGCTCCAGCAACGCCGTCCCGCTGCGCGTGGCCCGCCAGCTCTCTGAGGGCCTGCACCCGGTCACCAACCCGGTCGTCAGCCGCTCGGGGATGATCTACGCCACCATCTCGGGCCAGCGCGGCAAGCAGACGCCGATCTCGATTGTCCGGATCAGCTCCGACGGCCGCGGAACACCCTTCGTCAGCGGAATCCTCAACCCCACCGGCATGGCCTTCTCTCCCGAAGGCGACCTCTATGTCACATCGCGCGCCGAGGGCAACGTGTACCGCATCGACGACGCGGGGGAACCGTCGCTCTACGTCGAGGGCATGGGCGTGGCCACCGGCGCGGTCTTTGACGCCGACGGCAATCTCTTTGTCGGCGACCGCAGCGGCACCATCTTCAAGATCGACCCGGCGCGCCAGATCTTTGTCCACGCCACGCTTGAGCCCAGCGCCGCCGCCTATCACCTGGCTATCGACGCTGCCGGAACACTCTTCGTCACCGGCCCCACGCTCAGTTCGAACGACGCCATCTGGGCCATCGAACCGGATGGGAACACGCGCGCCTGGTATCGCGGCCTGGGCCGTCCGCAGGGTCTGGCGCTCTCCAAGGAGGGCGACCTTTATCTGGCTGCCTGCCTCGACGGCCGCCGCGGACTGGTGCGCATCACGCCGCAGGGCAAAGCGACCCTGGTGCTCTCTGGAGCGAACCTGGTCGGCCTGGCTTTCTCTCCACTTGGCGCCACCATCCTGGCCACCAACGAGGCCGTTTATGATGTGGACTTGGGAGTGGAAGGTTTGATTCTGTTCTAAACAGCTAACAGCCGAGAGCTAACAATTTCACTCAGGAAGGCTGTAAGCTGTTAGTTTAGGACTGTAAAATGACCACTAACCGCTGTTCACTGTAAGCTGCCCTATGAAATCCGAAATCATCGCCGTCGGCTCCGAGATGCTCACCCCCTTTCGCCAGGACACCAACTCCCTCTATCTGACGGAGAAGCTCAACGAACTGGGTGTAACCGTGGCCTTCAAAACCATCGTCGGCGATCGCCAGAAGGACCTGGTCAACGCTCTCCGCGCCGCCCTCACCCGCGTAGACATCGTCGCCGTCATGGGCGGTCTCGGCCCCACGGAAGACGACCTCACGCGCGAGGCCGTCGCTGAGGCTCTCTCGCTCATGCTGCGCCGCAACGCCGCTCAGGTCGCCGCTCTCGCCGCCCGCGCCGCCGCATGGCGCATCCCCATGCCGCAGAACAATCTCAAGCAGGCCGACCTGCTGGAAGGCGCAACCCTGCTGCCCAACGCAAACGGCAGCGCTCCCGGCCAGTGGTTGGACATCATTTATGACGGCTATCGCAAGCTGCTCATGATCCTGCCCGGCCCGCCCAACGAGTGCCGTGCGCTCTTTGACGCCGAGTGCCTGCCCCGCCTGCGCGAGCTTGTGCCCGAGCGCCACATCGCCAAGCGAACTCTGAGAGCGGCGATGATCCCCGAGTCCCAGGCCGACAAAATCCTCGCGCCCATCTACTCCGAATACAAGGACGTGGAAACCACCATCCTGGCCCACGCCGGAGACATCCAACTCACCCTGCTCTGCTCGAAATCCAACGCCTCGGCCGCCCAGGCTCGGGTCGATGAACTCTCCGGTCTCCTCGAAGAGGCTCTCGAAGATTGGCTCTACTCCACCGGCAACGAATCCAGCGATTCCCTGGAGCAGATCGTGCTGTACTATCTTGGCCTGCGCCAATCCACCCTGGCCGTCGCGGAAAGCTGCACCGGAGGCATGATCGCCGAGCGCATCACGAGAGTTCCCGGCAGCTCCCGCTCCTTCCTCGGCGGCGCCATCGTCTATGGCAACGAACTCAAGACCCTCTTCGCCGGCGTTCCTCCCGAATTGATTGAAGAATACGGAGCAGTCTCCCCGGAGGTAGCGCAAGCCCTCGCCTTTGGCATTCGCCGGCACACCGGCTCAACTATCGGCCTCGGCGTAACCGGGATCGCCGGCCCCACGGGCGGCACGGAAGAGAAGCCGGTAGGCTTGGTCCACATCGCCATCAGCGACGCCCAAAAAACCGATTCCATCGAGAAGACCTTCCGCGGCGACCGCCAGCGCATAAGGGAATGGACCACCCAGCAAGCGCTGGATCTTATCCGCCGCCGGCTCAGATAAGTTGCACGACGCCCCGGCCAATTGTGACTTTGAAGCAGCAGTTTGAAGGTGTTAATCACTTCGGCGCGGTAGTCTTGGCCGTCGTCTTCTCTCTGCTGCCTTCAACGGTGACGCTATCATCGCGTCCATGGAAGATCAACGCCTCGCCAGTCACCGTTCCGCGCGCCGGATCGGTCATCTTGGGCGGTGTGGTTGCAGTTCCTGTCAGGACATATTCATTGGTCGCGCCGGTGTAGACCAACTGCTCGCCGGTTCCGCGCCGTCCCTCGCTGGTCAGCACGACATGGCCGCGAGCTGTCATAGCTTCCACCTGCGCTTGTCCCTGAACGGCTTTGCCCGCGGGCAGCAGCGTTACCTCGACCTCGTTGGAAGTCGAGGCCGCCGTTCCCGTCTCGGCCACCACCGAAGCGAGAATGCCGGAGTGCATCACCGCCTTGCGATCCACGTCGGAGTATTTCAAGTCGCCGCCGCGCACCCGAATCACCGAAGGCTGCGAGGACTTCGCTGCCTCCTTGCCAGCCGCTTCCGCGCTCACCAGTACGGTGCGCACCGGCTGCGACGCATCGGTGGTTCGCGCCACCAGCGTCTGCCGCTCCCGATTGAGTATGATCACCGGAGCGGCCACCGAGTTGGCTTGCTGCCAGAGCCGCGCGTCGCCGCGGAAGGTGATCTCGCCGGTCTCCTGACGCCACTGCGCCTCGGCGGATATGGCGTGCGCCGGACCTTGTCCGCCCAGAGCCACACTGCCCTTTCCCTGCTGGCCGTTCACATCGCTCCAACTGGCCTTCACGTTGCCGTGGGCAAAGGCGTCGCCCGAGAGCCGCGAAACGTCAATCTTGACGGCGGTAAGCTGCAACGCGCCGTCTTCCACGCGCGGATTGATCGTCAGGTGCAGCCACTCGCCCTGGCCTTCATAGTCGGCGCGGCCCGAGGTAGCCCGCAGCGTGGCCGGCGGCGGCGCGCCCGGCTTGGCCGCAGGCGTCTGCGTCAGCACCACGCGGCCCTCGACCGTGGCAGACTGAAGCTGTGACTCGGCCTCCGGTCCGGCCTTTGCGCCCCGGCTTGGGGGCAGCCGCAAAGTACGCTTCCAGACGGTCGCCGCTGGTCGTCTGCCGGCTTCCCGTCTCGCTCGTCTCGTCGATGCTTGCGTGCCCGCTCCCGTTCAGCGCGGTCAACACCGAACCCGGCCCAAACGCGCCGTTCACCTCATCGGCGGAAAGCCTCGAGGGCGCAACTGCTCCCTTGCCGCGCTGGCTCTCGCTGGTCACCACCACGCCTTGTGTCCCATGGACCGCGCCCAACTCAATTTGTCCATGAGCCCCCGTGCGGAAGTCTATGTCGGCAACCGGCGAGCGCCAGTGGCGGCTGAGCCGCAGAGGCTGGCCCGCAGGCTCACTGAGCTCCTCGCTGTCCATCGCCACACCCCGCTCCAGGTGCGCATGGCGCAGCTTTCCCTGCGCGGTGAACTCCAGCTCCGCCGTGGGCGCGCTTCCATGCATCTGTCGACGACGGCCCTCAATCTCACTCATCGAGTCCATCGTCACACCGCCCTCCAGATGGCCGTGGCGAGGCTGATTGTGCTCATCGAATTCCATGTGGCCCGAGGGCGCAGCCAGATGACTGCCGGTCACGGTGGTCAGCGTGAAGCCGTTCATTGCATGCAGGCGCACTGCCGATCCATCTTCGCGAAAGAGAACCTTTGCATCGCCAGCCGTCGCCTCGCCACTCCCGAAGCCTGCGGTTGCTGAATGCAGCCGGCAAATCAGGTCGCCGCGCTCGAACTCCGCGTGCTGAGCGTGAATCTGAACTGTCTCCGCGCCGCGCCGCGAAGTCAACTCGACCGCCCGGTCCAGCACCAGGATGCCTTGCTGCGAGTCGTAGGTTGCGCCCGTCGAACTGCCGGCTCCCTGCGCCATCGAAAAATCCACGTGTTCACTGGTCGTCGCTACTCCGCTCTTCTGGTCGAAGGTAAGCCCGCTGGTCTTCACGTGGATCTCGCCGCGCGCGGCAGCTTCAGCCACCGAGGCCACCGGAGCACCCTTCAGCTTCTCGCTCACCGCCTGGCCAGCCGCCGCCTTGGGCGCAATGGCCGGCGCCACTCCGGGCCGCATCAGAGTAATCTCGACAGGCCCCGCAGCCTTCGCCGTACCCGCCTTCTGATCGTACTCGAACTCGCCGCCTTCGATGCGATCCACGCGGCTGCCATCTTCGCCATAGAGCTCGATCTTCACGTCGTGCAACAGAAGGTGGTTGTCCTTCAGCTCCACAGCTTTCGAGGCATGGATCTTGATCTGTGTGTGGCCGCCGCGCGCCTGGGTGTAGGTAACACCACCGGAATCCGACTGAATGTCAATGCCCAACCGCTGTGGCAGGTCGCGGCGATTGAAGGGATTCATCCGCTTGCCCACAGTCAGAAAGACCACCAGCGCCGACACCAGCAGAACTCCCGCCACCAGCACCATCGTCCGCATTCGCTCAATGGTCAGTCGCACGTCAGTTCAACCCTCCGAGCCGTTTCGCCAGCCGCTGCGCCAGGCTTTCGCCCAATTCGCTCCACAACAAACGCGCCGTCGCTCCCGATGCCTTTTCGACGGCCGCGGTCAGCTCGACCAACTGGCGCACATTCTCTTCCACGCACCGGGCGGCCACCGGGTCCAACTCCAAATCTTCTTCGAGGAAGGGCGCGTCTAGGCCGAAGTCGATGCGGATATGTCCCTCGGCTTCGCAAACTCCTTCATCAAAGAGCGGCCCAAAGCCCGTCACCCGCACCAGCCGCGGCTCCCGCGCCCAGCGTGGGTCGAACCTGTTTATTGATCTGTCATCCTGAGCGGAGCAAGTTACGTTTTTTGCAACTTGCGCAGTCGAAGGACCTGCGTTTCCGTCGCTCTCCAACTCCCACAAGCTCCATCCAATCTGAAACTCGTAGGCGAAGTCGTCGTGCAGCAGTTCCAGCGCCTCCTCGACGGCAAACTGCGGCTCCGCGCCTAATTTGCCGGTTTCCTCGCTGCCCGCTCCGATTCTCCGGCCATAGACCTGCTGAAAGACCGGCGGCTCATTCCAGTTGATCGGCCACACCGTCGCCGAATAGACCCGCGCCTCGCCGCCATGCGCGGCAAAGGCGCCCAGCACCGCCGTCAACTTGCCGGCAAGCTCGGCAAGGCGCAGATTCGGGTACCACAGACTCAGATAAAGCGTGTCGGCCATCTCTGTTGATTGTAGACGGGCGTCGTCCGCGCCGTAGGCGCAGTGGTTATTAGCCCCGCGCTTCAGCGTGGGGTGGGCATAACCTACAATATGCTCGGAGTCCCGGAGGGACGGTGGCGGGTAGCCCTAGTCTCATACATCATTTTATCAAGTTGAGGGACTGGAGCATCCTCAAAGTGGCTTGGGACTCACCCTTGGAGTGGAGCAACCCACCGATAAACTCGTTTCTAGCAATGGGCGTAAATTCAAGCCAACTTGGGAATTTGATAAGGTTTTAGCAGTTCCTTCAAGTCAGGTGAAAGAGTTGGGAAGTGATAAGGCTTTTTGTCTATCCAGGTCTTCGTTTTCTTAATTTTTTCATCTGGGCTAACCTTCTTCAGTAACTCGTCATGGTCATATATGTACCATGGATCGTGATCGTGAACACCATCCCGAAAACAAATATATAGTTGCTTATTGCAATACTTCACGTCGAAGGTCAATCGACTTTTGAGCTGCACATTGTGATAGGTTATCCCGTCACGGCATTGTAGTATGAAGTCGGCTCCATTCCAATCGTTGCTCAGAGGAATGGTTACAAAGCCAAAATCTGCCAACACTGCCGAAACTTTTTGAAAGTTGTACGCCTCTTGTTGGCGACCGTTGAGATCTTTCTCATAGTCGATTTTCTTGCTAAAATCGATGCGCATTGGTTTTCCTCATTTCGTTCTGTTCCCTGATCCCTGCCTCTAAATCAATTCCACACCCCATAGATCATGTAGATGCAGGACGCCTTCGACGGCTTCGGCGGCATCGACGACGATCAGCGAAGTAATCTTCCGCTCTTCGAGAATCGCCAGCGCCGTGGCGGCCAGTTCGTCTGCGGCAATCGTCCGCGGTCGAGCATTCATCGCCTCGCCCGCTGTCTTGCTCAGCGCCGCGCCGCCCTCGCGCTCCAGCAAGCGCCGCAGATCGCCGTCGCTGATCACGCCGCGCAGCCGCCCTCCATCCTGCACCGTCGTCATGCCCAGCTTCTTTGAAGACATCTCGTAGATCACATCGGTCATCGGCGTCTTTGGAGCGACCACCGGCACGGCGTCGCCGGTATGCATCAGCTCGCGGACCCTGGCCAGACGCTTGCCCAGCTTGCCGCCAGGATGCAGTTCGGCGAAATCCTCGGCGCGAAAGCCCTTGCGCAGGCTGACCGCAATCGCCAGCGCGTCGCCCAGCGCCAGCATCGCTGT
>JBEKDX010000103.1:0-10914 GCA_050014135.1 Occallatibacter sp. | reverse complement strand
CTTCAAGGAGCGACTGAAATGTTGGAATTAGGGCAACCTCCAATCGCCAGAGTGACTCAAATACTGCCTGTCCTCGTTCGGTTGGCGTCAAATTATCGAGCAGATTACTTATTGGGAATAGACTGCTAAGAGTAGCACTTTTTAAGTTAGATCGAATAGCAGGAGGGCACACGATCCAGCCGGGATATTTGTCACGCTCTTCCCGCCATTGCAAGATTGTCGCTCGTGCGGCTCTTACACTAATATTGATATCTTTTTCGAGTGGGTTGAATATTGGGGAATGTGGACGCTTCTGTGGCCAGTCCCATTCGGGCGTTGGTCTAGATGCGGCCAAGTGGCTTAGGAATTGAGTGGCCGCTTCTCGATGGCTTATTGACGGGTCCGAACCCACCATCGGGCTAAGATCAATAGGGCATATGTTCCTTGATTCAAGGAGGCGGCGTTGCGCAGGGATTAGGTTGAGTGCCCCGACGAGGTATATTCGTCTTGCAGAAACGCCAAGTTGGTCTCTCACCCATCCTGACCACTGAAGAAAATTTGGATCATCTCCCGAAAACCCGAGAAGGCAGAGTTCGTTTTCTAGCAGTGTCTGCTGAACTAGGTTGACAAAGGGGGCGAAGATCCTAGGGTAGGTTCTGTAGTCCTCCTCTGAGATTATGAATGGGCGATTTGATGGAAGGCTTCCATGTAGTTTGACGATCCGGGGAGCGCGTGTTGTGGCGATGTCTCCGATGCAGCGGACCGTCTCATACGTCTGACCGAGATTCTCAAGAGCCGCTCGTTCCAAGAGTGTATCCCAGTTTGTAGTGAGGATGTCGGTCCAGGGAAGTCTGATCAACGCTTTGTGGAGTTCCCCAGGAAACCACTCTTCATCTCGAATCAAGTCGCGTATTACTGCCTCAATCGCAGAGGAGCCTAGGGATGCCCGGAATTCTTCCGCTAGCCTCAGGGGATCTCGCTGGATGTCGGTGCCGGGGTAGAGTCTCGCTTTTAGCTCATCGGCTAGCTGCGGCCATAGAGGTGGATCGGGAGTTTGGGCGTGACTTTTTTCTGCGTTGCGACTAAAGCCAGCCCCAATGAGTATTGCCGCTCCTCGTGCACTTCCAACCTTCCAGAGCGCATTTGACAACTGCTGCAGGGCTGGGAAATCCGAAAGTTCTTCGATTCTCATGTTATCTACCTGCATGCAAGGATACCTTGATCGGCTATGTTCGACTCACTGCACTCGTTTACCTTTTGCTGGGACGAGTTTGGGCTGACGTTTGCCTTGAGTCGGCTCGTTTCCGTTTAGCTGCAACTCATCGAAGAGCCAGAAGGTGGCCTCCTTATGCGCGGCCCAGGAACCGCTCAGGTTGCTCAGAAGCAAAACTGCCTCTTCTTCGCTGCCCGGCGAATACATCTCCGGCGGCTCTTCGGGCAAGGGCTTGCGTGCGGTCATATAGAGTTCAACGTGGTGGTTGGCGACGCGAGCAATCTCGAGTGCCGCTTTTGCGCCTGCGTGGTCACCGGCTAGGAAGCGCTCAAGCACGCGCCCCCATGCGAAGTTGGCCAGCGCATCGTCCTCGTACCTCTTGAGCAGCTTGCCCGCGCCCTTCAGGTCGCCAACTGTCAGGTAGAGGCCCAGCAGCGGGTCGCGCACGCCTTGATTGTCGTTGGGATTCAATTCCAGCATTCGTTCATAGATGCCGATCGCATCCATGTTCAGTCCGGCTTCTTTCAATTCAGACGCCAGCCGATCCAGTGCGCGCATCCAGGGACGAGTTTCGAGCAGCAGCCAGAAATGGCCTTTGTTTTTCTGGATGAATTTCGCGCCCAGCGCGCGTTCACCAGCCTCGACCGCCTTCTTGAGACCCTCTATGCGTGATTTCCGCGTCGGCGCATCCAGATCGTTCACCAGAACGAGCGCATCGACACAATCGGGGTCCAGACGCAATGCGCGTTTGGCGAGTTTGCGCGCCTCGGCTTCCGTCTCTGCCTCCATGGCGTCAAAGGCGATCTGCTGCGCCTCGTCCTTCTTGTCGGCTTCGGTGTCGTCCAGTCCTTCATGCACCGAGGGGCCGGTAAGCGAAGCGATCAGTGCATTGATGTCGCTTGGCAGGATGAGTTCTTCGGGGCCAAGCCTGCTGTTCAGCATACTGAACAGTTCCTGCGCGAGCGCCTGGGGCGACGCGGGTGCCTTCTTGGCGGAACTTTTCGTGGCTGCCGTTTTCTTCGCTGCGGCCTTCTTGGGGGCGCTCTTTTTCGCGGGCGACTTGGTCATCTTTCTTCCTTTTGCGCGAATGCCTGAAAGGGTCAGTTTACAAGAGCGCACTTTGAGTGACGACGCTGTCGAATTCTTGGGAGACAATCTCGAATGCCCGCGTCCATGGAATCGGAAGGGAGTCAAATTCTCCGCAGTCGTACTTGAGCATAGAAGTATGACTGGCCAATTTGGCGATAGAGAATGGGGCTGGATTTTGACGGATCGGTGAGGAGCGGAGAACTCTCTCCAGTCGTACTAACGAGCAAGAATCTGCGAAATTGCGGGGAAATCTACCGATGGTTCGAATCATACTTCTAAGTTATCTAAAATGAACGACTTGCTGGCGGAGAGGCCAGGATTCGAACTTTCGATAGCTCTCCGCCGAACTCCGAAATCTAACCAACGATAAATCAAACACATACGGTGCCTTCACTGTCTATCGCTACCGAGCCTTATCTCACAATATGGTTTTATGGTGCGGCTTTTTGACCACTCCGAGCGGATTCTCTAGTCGTACATGCATCGTTGGCGGTGCGAGGCAAGCACGCGGGGCGAACCCTTTGCCGCTACACCATACTGACTGCGTGCCGGGAAAGAAGTCAGTATTCGCAAATGTCCTTGACTATTGATGGACCCGGCAGGATGCCGGCACAGGTCGTGCCTTGATGGCTACCAGTCAGTCGGTCCGGATAGTGTGAACACCGCACATCATCTGCGAGAATCGATAAGTAGAGCAGAGAGGTCTGGGACGGATCGAGATGCAGGCGGGACCACAACTGGCGCCGTGCTTTGAGCGTGGGGTGCGCGAGCGGGGCTTTGACTACTTTCGGCGGCGGCTGGTGCGGATCACATCGGGCGGAGCGGCGGAACTGGAAGCCGAGGTGCGCGGCACGGAGCAGTATCAGGTGATCGTGCGTCGTGCGGGCGACGCCATAGAGAGCTACTGCGGGTGCATGTATTTTCTGGATCAGCGCAAGCCATGCAAGCATCTGTGGGCGGCGGTCTTGACTGGCGATGCATCCGGTCATCTGCAGAATCTGGTTCCTCCGGGCGGCGTGCGTACGCTGGATGTGGATTCGATTCTGATCGAGTTTGAAGAAGAGCTGCGGCTGGAAAAGCGCAGCAAAGAAACGCCGACGGCCATCAGGCAACCGCATCGATCTGCGCCGCCCCCGGTTCCTGCCTGGCGCAAGGCGCTCGACCCGCTTTTTGTCGCACCACCGCCGCGCTATGAGGCGCGCTACGCGCCGCGCAATCACTGGCCTGTAGGCGCGGAGTTGCTTTACATTCTGCAGCGGCCTGGCAGTGCAAACTCCGGCGATCTGTCGCTGGCGCTCTATGTACGCGAGCCGCGCAAGGCGGGCGGATGGAAGAAGCCACAGATGCTTCGCATGAGCCGAGGGCAGATGGTTGAGCTGCCGTTGGCCGAGGATCGCGAGATTGTCGCGCAACTTGCCGGAACTCTGCCTGCCCACTATAGTGATTTGCACGAGGTTCCCAATCAGTTGCGCCTGACGCAGCCGTTGGCGCAAATGCTCGTGCCTCGTATCCTTGCGACAGGCCGGTGCCATCTCTTCGACAACGTGAACGAGATTACCGGAGCGGCGCTTCAATGGGATGATGGACCGGCATGGGAGTTGTTCGCCGAACTGCGCGAACACAGTGAATCGCAGTTCGCGCTCACAGCCAATCTGCGCCGTGCGGGCGAGCGCATGGATCTGGATCGTGTATGGCATCTCTACGCAAGTGGATTCCTGCTTACCGGCGAGGGGCTGGCCATGACAATGCCAGGCACGTCGCCGCGCTGGTTCCACGCACTCAAAAGCAATCACCAACTCGTCATTCCGCAAGAACAACTGCCTGCCTTCATCGAGCGCATGATGAGCGCGCCGGATGCGCCGCGACTGGAGTTGCCGCCGAGCCTGGGCTTTGAAACGATGACGGAAGCGCCGCATCCGCAGTTGCACATCAAGCGTGAGGCGCGCCGCACAAATCTCGAATGGATGCGCGCCGATCTTGTCTTCGACTATGCTGGTCGCCAAGTTACCGAAGATGAGCAGGCAAATGGATTTCTGGATGCGAGCGCTCGCCGTTGGATGCGCCGCGATTTCGCTAGCGAAAACGAGGCACGGCAACTTCTCATCTCGCTCGGCCTCGTTCTCATGGATGCGCAGTGGCAACAGCCGCGCCAGTGGCGATTTTGTGCGGATGCTTTGCCGCGTGTCGCCGCGGAGTTGCTCACTCGCGGATGGCGCGTGACGGCCGAAGGCAAGAGCTTTCGCACAGCGGTTGCGACACGTTCAGAGATCACCAGCGGCGTCGATTGGTTTGACTTGAAGGGCGAGGTGGACTACGGCGCTAGTGAGGTGGCGCAGTTGCCCGAGTTACTCTCCGCACTGCATCGCGGCGAGCGCATGATTGAACTCGGCGACGGAAGCTACGGTCTGCTTCCCGAAGAATGGCTACGGCAGTTTGCAACCATCGGCGCCATGGGCCGCGCAAATGAGGGTGCGATCCGCTTTTCCTCAGCACAGGCAGGTTTGCTCGACGCCTTGTTGGCCGCGCAACCGGCGATCAATTGCGACGCTGTCTTTACGCGCATTCGTGAAGGACTGCGACGATTCGAGCGTGTAGAACCAGCTACGCAGCCTGCGGGTTTCACGGGCCACTTGCGCGGCTATCAGCGCGAAGGGCTGGGCTGGTTGCAATTTTTGCAGGGATTCGGTTTCGGCGGCTGCCTAGCTGACGACATGGGCGTGGGCAAAACCGCGCAGGTACTGGCTCTGCTGGAGACGCGCCGCGAACTGCGCAGGAAGCGCAAGCTCAACAAGCCCTCGATTGCGGTTGTGCCCAAGTCGCTGGTTTTCAACTGGCGGCAAGAGGTCGAGCGCTTTACGCCGCAAATGCGTATCGTAGACCACACAGGCCTGGGCCGCGACGTAAGCCAGATCGCCGACTGCGACCTGGTGCTGACCACCTACGGCACGCTGCGACGCGACATTGCGCTGCTTGAGGAGATCGCCTTCGACTATGTGATCCTCGATGAAGCGCAGGCCATCAAGAACGCGCAGACCGACTCGGCCAAATCCGTTCGTCTGTTGCGCGCTGATCATCGACTGGCCATGAGCGGCACGCCCATCGAAAACCATATCGGCGAATTGTGGTCGCTCTTCGAATTCCTCAACCCAGGCTTGCTCGGCTCAGCGAGCATCTTCAAGGCTGCTGGTGCCAATGGTCGAGCGTTAGACGATGCAACGCTGGCGCTCATCAAGCGCGGCGTGCGCCCCTTCATTCTGCGCCGCACCAAGAAAGATGTGGCGCGCGATCTGCCGCCCAAGACCGAACAGACGCTCTATTGCGAACTCTAACCGCGCGAGCGCAAGCTCTACAACCAACTGCGCCAGCACTACCGCGAGTCGCTGTTGCCGCAGATCGGCAAGCAGGGCGTGGCCAAGACGCGCATACTGGTACTCGAAGCCCTGCTGCGCCTTCGTCAGGCCGCCTGTCATCCCGGGCTGATTGACGAGAAGCAACGCGCCAAGCCCAGCGCCAAACTTGACCTGCTCTTCGAACAACTGGAAGAGGTCCTGGCTGAGGGGCACAAGGCGCTGATTTTTTCGCAGTTCACCAGCCTGCTTGATCTGGTACGCAAGCGGCTTGATGCCAGGATGACTCCGTACGCATACCTCGATGGCAAAACCCGCGACCGCGCCGCCTGCGTCGAGCGTTTTCAAACCATGCCCGAGGTGCAGCTCTTCTTGATTAGCCTCAAGGCAGGCGGCGTGGGCCTGAACCTGACTGCCGCCGACTACGTCTTCATTCTCGATCCCTGGTGGAATCCGGCCGCCGAGGCGCAGGCCATTGATCGCACACACCGCATCGGCCAGCAGCGCCACGTCTTCGCCTACCGGCTGATCACGCGCGATACCGTCGAGGAAAAGGTCCTGGAGTTGCAGAAAACTAAACGTGAACTTGCCGATGCCATCCTCGGCGGTTCGACAAGTCTGGTGCAAGATCTTGGCCGGGAAGAGATCGAACTGCTGCTCTCCTGAGAAATACCGCCAATGCGTACGCCGCACTTCATTGGGAACTCATGTTCATGGAGGCGGCAGGAAGTCAAATTCTCCGCAGTCGTACTTGGCAATCAAAGTACGACTGGCTAAATTGCATGTAGAGAATGGGGCAGGATTTCGAGGGATCAGGGAGGAGCGGAGAACTCTCTCCAGTCGTACTAACGAGCAAGAATCTGTGATTTCGCGGGGAAAACTACCGACGGCTCGAATTGTGAGTCTAACTCTTTGAATATAAACGACTTAATGGCGGAGAGGGAGGGATTCGAACCCCCGATAGCCTTGCGACTATGTCTGATTTCGAGTCAGAATTTAGACGCTTTGCAGCGTGCTGCAATTCGACGCATTTAGCAGAATATCTTCTTTATATACAACAGATACGTGACATCCAACGTTTGCAGTGCGTCGCAGAAAATTGCTGAAAAGTACGCAACCAACAGCCACCACTACAGCCACCAGAATTGACCTGCTTTTTGTGCAGGCGCGTCGGTCCGATGCCCACTCTTGAGGAGATGCGGTCCAAGTCTGCTGGCGGTCAGCCTCGTGCGGCTTGTAGGAAACTGATGGTACTGGAAGGGATCAAAGCAGCTCTTGAAAGGAATCTGCCTTGATCTTGAACCTGTGATATTGCGCCCAGTCGTCCTTAATCCGGTCTGCGGACGCGACATCGAGAATGCCAGCCCGTATGAGACTGACCATCAAGTCTGTCGTTCTCACGACTTCCAGCTTGGCCCCTACTTCGCGGATTGCTCGCTTGATCGCTCGGTTGTCATCAATCGCGATGGGATACCGGCGCCTGATGGCAACGGCAATGGCCGAACACTCTCCGGCCCCGAGTTGCTGCCCCGGACCCAGTTTGAGAAAGAGCGTCACTTCTTCAGGATCTACGACAGAGCAAGTGTCGAGCAGTCCAGAAGCAACGGCCGCTTGATAACGCTCCTGCTCCTCCGGGTAGCTGCTGGTGATTTCGGCTCCGACGTGGTCCGTCGCAAGAAACCGCTTCGGGTGGCGACCTATCAGGTCCATCCGGTCGATGCGAAGAAAATTGATGAGGACGGATGTATCCGCCACAACAATTGCAGATGTCATCCGCCCCTCTCCCGCTACTCTCTTCGCGCCACTTCGGCGAGTTCTATCAATTCACCAGCCGGCACCTGGAGCTTACCGGCAATCTCGCGAAGTCGTCCTTGGGAAATCTCTTCGCGGCGATAAGCCTCAACACCAAGCCATGCGATTTGGCTTTTCAATTCTTGCTCGCGTTCTTCTGCGGGGATCTCGTCCTCATTCCATCCTTGGAATTTCAGCAGCTTAGTGAAACTCTTCCCAGAATCCTTTTGTTCAATCAGAGCATTGGTGTCGGTAGAGCCTAGATGTCCCAGGCTCTTTAGACGCCAAACCGCCGCTTCGTAACTAACGTCGAAATGCCGGGCGATCATGGCTACATCCTGATAAGTGATCGCCTGAGAACCTGGGCGCGGGCGAATTTCGATCTCGCTTTGACGATCATTCGCTACATCGTAAACGATCTGCGCTTGTCGGCTTGGCCGTCCCTTGTCGAGTTGGCGCAATTGATCTTCCACGCCGTCTGCCGGCATCAAAAATGACGCGGCGAATGCGTTCGCGCGTTTCTCCACAAGCTCGCTCGCGTTGCTCTGCTGAGTCAGGCGGACCGCTTCGCTGCGGTCAAATAGTGCGTGTCCGTATTCATGGGCATAGGAAAACCTCCGTCGAACAGGAGCGTGCCCGCTGTTGATGAGAATTGCAAGTCCATCATTCTTGTCGTTCAAGAAAAGCCCCGACATATCGTCGGGAAGGCTGCACGCTGCTACCCAAATCCCCAGTCCTCCAATCAGGCTGGCGATGTTGCCAACTGGCGCGTTACCAAGACCAAGGCGGCGGCGCTCTTCCCGCGCTGCGGTATCGCCTTGGCGGATAGCCTCGCTGGGCGAGCTGATCCGCACATCCTTATTCGGAAGGTTCTCCTCGAACTCACCTCCCAATATCCGGCGCAGCATAGCTCCCTCATGACAAAGATCACGCACGTCTTCGATCGTCTGCATAATCTCATCAGAAATGCTGGCCTGTTGTAGAGCGCGCATCCGCACGACAGCGCAATCCTCGGCCAGTTCGGCACTCAGGAGTGACCCCGGCGAGACGCGGTAGAGGTCCGCAAGCCGGGTCAATTCCAGGGTGGACACCTCCCGATTGCCCGACTCTATATTGGTTACGGCGGTACGTGGAAGATTCAGAACTTCGGCGACCTGTACCTGGCTTAAGCCGCGCCGTTCGCGAGCGGCGCGCAGATTGTTCCCAAGCTGGACCGCATTAAGCATATTAACTCCTCCTGAATCAGCATCTTGCAAAATACTTCAACCCAGCGCAAGAGCATCCGGTTGTGCTGGTAGAAGACCATCTCTGGTTAGAATATGACACATTTCGGCAAAAATATCCACAGATGTCCGATTTATATTGATTTTCAAAATCGGACATGGTATGTATGGTTTATCCACTGGCGTAGCCAGGAAGGGAGAGGGACTTGAAACCACGTAATCAATCGTCGAACCTTGATGGCCGTTGTCGCAATGAAAACGGCGAGATTGACAGGAAGCATGGCAATACCTTGATCGGCACTCTGCGGGAAACCTATGGAGAGGACTTCGCAGCGGGCCGGCGCGCCGACATGAAACTGAGCACGCTGCTTCGAGAGAACGGTGTCGATTCACTCAGCGAATATCGGAGAAAAATCGACTAAGCAGCAGGAGAATGTGTATGGCCACAAAAACCTATACTCTCGAATTCGGAGGCTACTGGCTACAATCCGCCATCAGCGGAATGCCCAGCGGTTCTGGCATTTATGGTGTCTATGCTTGCACGCATGACGTGTACCAGAATCGAGTCCACCTTCAGCGGTTGCTTTACATTGGAGAAGCAGCAGATCTTCGCGGTCGAATTGCCAACCATGAAAAGTGGAGTGAATGGCAGCGGCAGCTCAGAATCGGCGAGGTACTATGCCTGAATGCTGCACTGATTGCGGGCCAATCTGACCGCCAGCGCGCAGAGGCAGCGGTGATCTTCAAGCACAAGCCTCCCTGCAATACAGAGTATCGAAATAGCTTTCCGTTCGATACCACCACAGTCGCCACCGGCGGGTGCAATGCGCTGTTGGAGCCTTTCTTTACAACGCTATGCACAGAAAATCAGAATGCTGCGCTCTTTGCAAGGCGGTGGTGACTCAGAAGCAAGAGTCTCCCTCAATCTGCTTGTCTTGGTTAAGAAATGAAGAAGATCTCGAACGCGACAATCGTCGGGCAGCAGGGCATAAATCTGATCGAACGCATTGCGCTCGATATTGGATTTGCCTGGAACGCTACCAACCTAGATGCAGGTATTGACGGATACATCGAGATTCGTGACTCCGCCACAAGTCAAGCCACCAATTGCATTATTCAGGTTCAAAGCAAGGCTACAGAGCAGCCTTTTGAGGCTGAGACATCGGCTAGCTTCGAGTTCCGTTGCGATTCAAGAGACCTTGAGTATTGGTTGACGGGAAATGCGCCTGTCATCTTGATTCGCTCTCGACCCAAAAGTGATGAAGCCTATTGGGTCTCGATCAAAGACTATTTTCGAGATATTAAAACAAAAAAGTCCGGCAAGATTGTATTCGACAAGATCAGAGATCGATTCGATACCAAGGCGAAGGACGCGTTAATTCGACTCGCCACTCCATCCGATTCAGGTCTGTATTTAGGAACAAACCCCAAGCAGGAAATCATCTATACAAATCTTCTTGAAATCGCGCCGCTTCCAGAGCACTACTTTGTTGCCCAAACGGATTATCGTACGGCCGGGGAACTCTTCGCAGCACTCCGTGAAATGACAACGAATGTGCGGGGAGAATGGTTGTTAAACAACAAGACGCTGATGTCATTTCATGATTTACGCAAGCAGCCTTGGGGCAACATCTGTGATATAGGAACCTGCGATGAACTGGACACCGTCGAATGGGGCAATTCGGTCGATCCAGTACGCCAACGACTTTTTGTACAACTTTTGAATGCCTGTCTGAAAGAAAAACTGTATCCGAAAGGCATCAAGTTTTCACGCGACAATGGCTTCTACTACTTTCGCGCGACACAAGATTTGTCTGAAAAGGAATACGCATATCAAAGTCGAGAAAACAAGACTTCTCGTGCAGTTTTCAAGGGCTATCCCAAGAAAAGTGATCACACCAAAATGCTGTACTACCGCCACTCCGCGTTTGAGGGTCGGTTCGTTCGTTATGAGAATCAATGGTACTTACAAGTGACCCCAAACTACTACTTTAGCTGGGATGGAGAAAGGCCGTCACGGTATACGCCCGACCTGCTCTCGGGAATAAAACGGCTTGAAAATAACCAAGCCGTGCATGGGCAGGTTGTGATGTGGGCAAATGTCCTAACGGAGCGAAGCCTCTTTGATAGAGGACCCGCGTTTCTTGATTTTGTATCCCTTCTCCAATTTCCACTGGACTTCGGCCTTGATGATGCTTCTTGGTTGAAACACGAAGATGCTGAGAAGCGTCAAGCACTTGAAATATCGGCGGACAATAACGGTCAGCAGAGG
>JBEKDX010000102.1:0-10959 GCA_050014135.1 Occallatibacter sp. | reverse complement strand
GGCCTGATAAGGCGTATAACTTGTCAGAAACTCGCCGCGTTGAATCAGGGCGTCGATGATGACGGGGCGGTAGTGGCGATAAGCGCCCGCGCCGAGAAAGCTGGTGAAATCTGTTGCGTTCTTTGCTCCAGCCGCGCGGAAGTAGTCGATGATCTCGCTCTCCGCGTACGCGCGGGGGACGGCCAAGTCGCGACTGAGGCGATACTCGGCGGGAATGACGGCGAACAAATCGTCGATGGATGCCGCTCCGATTTCGGTCAGCATCGTTTTACGTTCGGCGGGAGAGTTGGGAAGGTAGCGCATGGTTTCTGCTCTTAGCTTTCAGCTTTCGGCTTTCAGCCGAAAGCCCGTTAAGCAGACCCGGGTTCGGCCTGCCGGAAAAGAACGATTAAAGAGCTCTGGCGGCAGATACACCAGACTTCAGGCTGAGAGCGAAGGACTGAAAGCTGATGGCTTGCTCCTAGCTTTCTTCCGCGATGAAGGCCTCGTACGCAGCGGCGTCGAGCAAAGTGTTGAACTGCGCCGGATCGGCCAGTTCGACCTTGATGATCCAAGACTCGTGGGGCTTCTCATTGATCTTGTCGGGCGCGGACTTCAGCTCCTCGTTGACGGCGATGACCGTACCGGTAACGGGCGAGAAGAGGTCGCTGACCGCCTTCACACTCTCGACAGAACCGAAAACGGCGTTGGCGTTGACTGCGTCTCCGACCTTGGGCGCGTCTACGTAGACGATGTCGCCGAGAGAGCTTTGGGCGTAGTCGGTGATGCCGATGACGCCGATGGAGCCCGTGAGTTCAATCCATTCATGTTCGCGGGTGTAACGGTAGTTAGCGGGATAAGACATGGCTGGTCGCCTCCAAAGTGATTGACATTTCAGTGTACGTCGAAGGGGTTGATGGAAAAGTGAGGAAAACACGGTACAGAGAAAAGCTATCTTAAGGCAGGAGCAAAGCCGGGGTAGGGTTCCAGCGGGACAAGCGCCAGAATTTCCAGCATTCCAGCCTCAGAGAGGGGCAGGCTGGCGATGGCGGCGCGAACCTCGGCCTCGCTGGGGGCTTCCCAGAGGATGGCTGCACCGGGAATGTCGCCTCGGCGCCAGATCTGGCGGAGAATGCCGGAGGCGTAGAGTTCCTTGACGCGCTGACCCTCGCGGGCGATCAGCTCAGGGGTGAAGGCCGCGGGCGGAAAGGCGTCGATACGGCGGCGGGAGAGCGAAACGAATTGCATAAGGAAATTGTATCGTCAGCGGTCCGTTTCAGTGATCCAGTTGGCGGTCGCCCATGACAATCGCATGAAGGAAAGCCCTCTACGGTCTCGTTACTAATTAATTACCTGCAAGTTTTTGAGAATCTTTAGGGGGGGGAGGGGGGGGGGGGCGAAAAAAACGGGGAATAGGGAATAGGGAGTAGAAAAAGTCCGCGGCTCTGGTTGTGGTTCATGCTTTCATTGTGCGCGCCGGAATGGAAATAATCTGCAAACCACCTGCGGTGCGGCCAGCCGGCGCTTACGCACCATGAGGCATCTGGCACTCGGCACAATTGCTTGATGCGATTGCGCTGGGCGGTTGCCGCAAAGTTATCGCTGACCACTATTTTTCAAAGAAGCTGCCATGCCCGCCGTTGGCCCATGGGTCATAGTGGGCGGCGAAGTTGGCGCGATGTTGGACGCTGGGGTGGCTGTAGGTCCAGAACTCGACAAAGGAACTGGGATTGGGATCTTCCAGCCATGCTTCGCCTAGGTGGTTGAAGGCGGAGACGGCGGTCTTTTGCGGGTCGGCGACCAAACCGTGGATAGCCTCCTGACCGTAGACGTCGGCTTCATGCTCGAAGTGGCGGCTGAAGGTGTTGCCGGCCGGTTCGAGCACCAAGCTGGCGACCGAGAGGGCGAAGAGCAGCACCAGAAAACCTTGGCGGCTGGCGAGGGGGTTCGGGCCCACTTCCCTGCCGCCCAACTGCCAGCAAGCGCCGAAGCGGCGGGCCAGCCATGCGGCAAAGGCGGCCGAGGCCCAGATGACAAAGAAGAGGCCGGCGGCCATGCCGGAAAGCTCTTTGGGAATGTGGTTGAGGACGTAATGGCCGCTCTCGTGGCCGAAGATGAAGAGAAGTTCGTCATCGGGCATCCGGTCGGTGGCCGTGTCCCACATGACATAGCGCTTTGAGGCGCCGAGACCCGTAACGTAGGCGTTGAGGCCGGTGCTCTTGTCGCTGGCCTTCATCAGGAAGATCCGGCTGGGAGCAATGTTGGTTCCGGTGCGGGCGACGACGGTCTCCAGCCTGGCCACCAGCGCGGAATGAGTTTTGGCGAGCGGTTCGAATTTGTTGAAGAGGGGATCGATGACCAACGGCGAAGCGAAGACGGAGATCAAAATGAGCGGCAGCGCGACCAGCCAGATCCAAATCCAATAGCGGCGCGGGGAGACGCGGACAATCCAGTTGAAAAACAGCAGGATCGGAGTACCGAAGAGCAGCGAGAGGCCAAGGCTTTTGGCCACGTCGCCCAGCCAACTGCTCCAGCCCTGAACGCTGATTCCGTAATGCCGGCTGACCGCATGGCCAATCACGTCCAGCGGCAGGCCGGCCAGTGTGGTGACGACCAGAAATACGGCGAAGAAGAGCAGTCCTTGCATCCAGCGGCGGCGCAACAGGCGCTCAGTCCAGGTAGCCAGTCCAGCGGCCCATCGGGTGCTGAGCAGAATCCAGAGGACAGCCAGACCCCAGAGCGAGCCGGCAATCTCGAGGGCAAGCGAGATGTGGCTGAGAGTGATGGCCTGGGCGAGTTTGTCGGGCGGAAGCGAGTAGGCCTGGGTGCTTGCAGGCTGGACTGGCGCGGTCGTCGAGGCTGGCGTGGGCTGGGCGGGCGCGGCCTGGGCGGAGCAAAGGGGCGTGAGCAGCAAGGCAAGGCAAAGCGTCGGCAGCATTCGGCACGAAAAGTTCATCAGCAGTTTCCTCTTGAGTAGCTTACTCTGAGAGAATCCTGCTTGAAGAGGTTTTCAGGGGTATTTCAGCTTATGAGAAAGTTTTCCGTTACCGCCGCTGTGCGAACCGCCTCACGCACTGGTTTTTACGCGGCTTTTGCCTCGTTGGCGCTGAGCTTGCCGTTGGCTGCCAGAGCGCAACAGCAGGCCGCGCCGCCGCCTCGCCCCGAGTTTGAAAGCAAATTCACCGGGATTCCGGTGCTGATGGACGCGATGACCACCGAACTGCACCGCGCATTTGCGTCGCTGGGCAAGCAGGGCGACGGCAAGCAGTTGCCGCCCTACTTTCTGAGTTACACAGTGAGCGACTCGAGCTCGGTGGTGATTCAAGCGCAGTATGGAGCGCTGGTGACCAGCTCGGCGAGCCATCAGCGCGAGGCCGATGTACAGGTGCGGATCGGCGACCCCAAGCTGGACAATACGCACGGCTCTCATCGCGGTTCGGCGGTGAACAGCGCCGCTCTGCCACTGGGCGACGACCGCGAAGCGCTAGGCCGCTCACTATGGCAGGCCACCAACACCGGCTATGGCAATGCGCTGGAAAGCTACCTGCGCGTGAAAACGGAGGCCGAAGTTCGCGCCAAGGAAGAAGACTCTTCGCCGGATTTCAGCCAGGAGAAGCCACAGGTTTACCTCGGCAAGCCCGCGCCGCTGGTCGTGATCGACCGCTCTGCCTGGGAGCAGCGCGTCAAGGCGCTCTCGCGGGTCTTCCGCGAGTACCCGGATGTCAACCAGAATGTGGTGATGCTGACGGTGCAGAATGAGACCGACTACTTTGCCTCGTCAGAGGAATCCAAAGTGATTGAGCCGCATATGCAGGCGCGGCTGGTGGTCTTTGCCGTAACGCGCGCCGATGACGGAATGGATCTCTTCCGGGCGCAGACCTTCGAGGCCGAGACGGTGGATGGTTTGCCCGCGCAGGCGGAGGTGGAAGCAGCCATTCGCGTGCTGGGCTCTAGCCTGCAGGCGCTGCGCAAGGCGCCGGTGACGGATCCCTTTGACGGACCAGCGATTCTCTCCGGACGCGCCGCGGCGGTCTTCTTCCACGAGGTGCTGGGGCACAGGCTTGAAGGCCAGCGCCAGCGCGGCGACGACGAAGGCCAGACCTTTACCAAGGATGTGGGCAAGGAGATTTTGCCTAAATTTCTCTCGGTGTCCGACGACCCGACGCAGACCACCTTCGGCAATACCTGGCTGAGCGGCAACTACGAATATGACGACGAGGGCCAGAAGGCGCAGCGCGTGGATCTGATTCAGAACGGCATCTTGAAGACCTTCCTGATGTCGCGGCTGCCAATTGCCAACTATGCTGCCTCGAATGGCCATGGACGCTCCTCCACGGGTCATGTGCCCACGGGAAGGCAGGGCAACCTGATTGTGACCTCGACAAAGACCGAATCGGAGGCCAAGCTGCGCGCTCAGTTGATCGAGGAAGCGAAGAAGCAAAGCAAGCAATACGGGCTGTATTTCGAGGACATTTCTTCGGGCTTTGCGGTCACGCAGCGCCGCTCGCCGCAGGCCTTTGAAGTGATTCCGCTGATGGTTTGGCGCGTCTTTGTGGATGGCCGCCCAGATGAGCTGGTGCGCGGCGTCAGCATTGTGGGCACGCCGCTGGCGGCGATGAAGCGCATTCTGGCCACCGGCGAAAAAAGCGAGGTCTTCAACGGAATCTGCGGCGCGGAGTCCGGATCGATCCCGGTAAGCGCCGTGGCCCCGGCGATGCTGGTGAGCGAGATGGAAACGCAGAAGCAGCCGCAAGGCACGGCACGGCCGCCGATTCTGGCGATTCCGACGGTGAAGCAGTGAAGAAGTTGTCAGTGATCAGTGGTCAGTGAACAGAAAAACAGCTGTTGGTTAAATTTGTCGATCCGGGATGTGTGAAACGCACTGTATCAGGGCACGACTGGTAGGGCAGGGCTTCAGCCCTGACTGCCGCAAGAGCCAGAAATAATGTTGGTCCTTACAGGCTGCGGTATTTGTTTTCTGTTTGTTGCTGGATTCCCCGCCCTCGCCGCTGTCATCCTGAGCGAAGCGCAGCAGGAGTCAAAGGACCTGCGTTTCGTTCCGTTGCACCTGGGTGGGACATCTCGAAGCTCAACCAACGTTATTCTGTCCACTGAGTACACTCAATGCGCATTGGAAATAGACATCATTTGATGTTAGAATGATATGCATGGAGGGGCGATGAGAACCACATTGGCAATTGATGATGAGTTGATGAGTACAGCCCAGGAGTTGACGGGAGTCATGGAAAAGACCGCTTTGGTGCGCGCCGGGCTTACGGCGCTGATTGAGCGCGAGAGCGCCCGCAGATTGGCGGCGCTGGGAGGCTCGGCCCCTGATTTTCCTCAAATTCCGCGCCGGAGGGTAAGTGTAGATGATTCTAGCCGACACAACCATCTGGATTGATCATCTCAACAACGGCGACCGGGAATTCGAGCGTCGGTTGAACCATCAGGAAATCGTGATGCATCCGTTCGTAGCTGGCGAATTGGCGCTGGGACCTTTGCCGGATCGAAAACGGACGATTTTGTTTTTGGATGGTTTGCCGCGCGCGCGGGTGGCTCAACAAAGCGAAGTCCGGTATATGATCGAGGCCTATGCTCTGCATAATCGGGGAATCGGCCTGATCGATGCGCACCTGATTGCCGCCGTCTTGCTCAATCCGGGCACTGTGCTGTGGACGCGCGACGGCAACCTCCGCAAGATAGCCATCCGGCTGAAGATGGATGCCCATCTCCCTTAGCCGGCTGGCGGCAGGCGGGTAGGATGCCAGTAACCTCAATCGATCCTCGTCATAGAAACAATTCATGTGTTAAGAACCATGGAGGCGCAATGAACTCGATTCGTCCAATTGCAATACTCGCTGGAGCAGGAGTGCTGGCCGTTTGCCTTGCTGCATCCGCGCAGAGCGCGCCGCAGCCCACCCGCGCCGACGCCGAGAAAGACCCAGTTCTCAAGGCCATGCTGGAAGAGCTGGAGCGCAGCAAGAGCCAGTTGCAGTTGCCGGGCTTTGAGAAGCCGTTCTTCATTCAGTACCGCATTGAAGAGATTGATAACTTCGAGACCAAGGCGGAATTCGGAGCGAACGAAGGCTCGCAGCGAAACCACGGGCGCGTGGCCTATGTGACGGTGCGGGTGGGCGACTACAAGGCCGACAGCTCTGGAGGACGCGGCGACGGAGTGCCTGAACAGGTGTCTCTGGACAATGATCCGGTCGCGCTGCGCTCGGCGCTGTGGACGGCCACCGACAAGGCGTACAAGAGCGCTCTGGATGCCTATGCGCAGAAGCAGGCCGAGTTGAAGCAGGTGGAGACGGCTCCGCAGGCCGACGACTTCAGCAAGGAGACGCCGGTGATCTCTCTGGCCGATCCGCTGCGGCTGACGGTGGACGAGGCCGCCTGGGCGGAGCGCGTTGCCAGGGTGAGCGGACTCTACCGGAGTGATGCCAGCGTCAAAGACAGCCAGCACGATGTGCAGTACTCCACGGCCGAATTCAATGCGCGGACGAAGACCACCTGGCTGGTGAACAGCGAAGGGACGATCGTGCGCAAGTCGGCCTCGGGCTACCAGGAAAGCTTCGCGGTGGGCACGCAGGCGGCTGACGGCATGAGACTCGACCGCTCTCATGCCTCCGCGGGCGTCTCGCTGAAGGATCTGGATGAGCCTGATGTTTTCGAGAAGCATACATTGAAGCAGATCGCCTCGCTCTCTGATCTGCGCAAGGCGCCGGTTGTCGAAGAGGAGTATCACGGGCCGGTGCTGTTGAGCGCGGACGCCGGAGCAGATACGATCAGCAGCCTGATGGCGAACGCGGTAACGGCCACGCGGCCCAAGCCTGGCACCGAAGCGCGCACCAACGGAGCCTTTGCCTCGAGCTATCATGCACGGGTGCTGCCGGAGTTTCTCGATGTGGTCGATGACCCGAGCCTGACGAGTTACAACGGCAAGGAGCTGCTGGGCGCATATGGGATCGACGACGAGGGCGTTCCGGCGCAGACGGTCAAGCTGGTGACGGCGGGGCGGCTGGAAAATTATCTGATTGGCCGCGAGCCGGTGCGCGATTTTCTCCAGTCGAACGGCCACGCGCGCGCTGGAGTTGCCGCCGCGCCCGCTCCTGTCATCGGCGTACTTGAGGTGACGGCCAAAGACGGGCTAACGGAGGAGGAACTGAAAAACAAGCTGATGGCGATGGCCAAGGATCGCGGCTTGAAGAATGTCTATTTCGTGGCCACCTTAGGCGGAAGGCTGACGCCGCGGCTGCTTTATCGCATCAGTATGGACGGCAAGCGGGAACTAGTGCGCGGCGCGGTGCTGGACGACCTGGACCTGCGCGCGCTGCGCTCGAATGTCGAGGCGGCGGGCAAAGACTTGTGGGTTGCCAACTATTACGGCGACGTGCCAAAGACGGTGCTGGCGCCGGCGCTGCTGATGGATGACGTAACCATCCGCCGCGCCAACAAGAAAAACGAGAAGCTGCCCTTTTATCCGCCGGCGGAGTAACTTCGCCGCGCTGCTGGACTCCTAATCCAGCCGCGTGAGAAAGGCATCGCCCTCGGCGGGGCGGAGGTTGCGGGCGATGCGCTCGGCCTGCGCGCGGTTGTCGCCCTCGGCGCGGATGCGCACCCAGTAGCTGTCTTCGCCGGGAAACTCGATTACATTGGCGTCTGGATAGTTGCGCAGCAACTGCGCCTTGAGCTTGTTGGCCTTGCGTTCGCTGGTGAAAGCGCCAATCTGGACGCACCAGCGTCCGCCGGTGTTGATCGGCTTGGGAGTGCGGTAAACCTCGACGCGGACTTGCGCGGCGCCGACCCGGTAGATGCCAGTGGCCTTGGCCGAGGCGATAGTCAGATCGAGAATCCTGCCCTCGACAAAGGGGCCGCGATCGGTGATGCGCATCGGACTGGACTGGCCGGTTGTCAGGTTGGTGACGACGATCAGCGAGCCCATCGGCAGAGTGCGATGCGCGGCAGTCAGGGCGTGATCGTTGAAGAGCTGGCCGTTGGCGGATTTGCGTCCCTTGGCCGCGGTGTACCAGGTCGCCAGTCCCTGCTCGATGAGGATCGGCTTGTGCGTCTGCACAAAGTCGATGTCATCGTCGCTGACTCCACCGGGCGGCGCGGGCGTGGGCGCGATGCGCGCAGACGGATTCTCGGGCGCGGGAATTGGCGGATAAGCTTGTGTCTGACTCTGATTCAGGTTTTGGGCCTGGCTTGGAGCTTGAATCGGCGGCGCAACAGCTTGCGGTTCGGGCAGCGGAGCAATCTCGACGTGATGTCCGCAGCCGGAGAGCGCCAGCAACGCCAGCACCATTCCGGCCCATCCGGCTGGGAATCGACGAAGCTCGAACGAGCGATTCATCAACGGCGCTGACTCCCGTTCTGATCGAAACGGTCGGCCAGATCGCGCAATTTGTCGGCCACGGTTCTGAGCGCCGAGATCGATTCTTTGCGTATCTGCGGCACCACCGCGTCGTTCACGTAGGCGATGGTGTGACGCAGCTCCATCTCGATCAACTCGACAGCCTCTTCGATGCGGCTGCCCAAACCGGGACCAAAAGCTGGAGGAGGATTTGTGCTCATGATGGATCACCTCGCGTAAGTAATCACTACCATCAGTCTGCGTTGCGCGCCGCGCGGCGTCAATCACGGAAGGCATCAAGGTGCCGCAATGGTCAACACTGGAGCGCTTTGTTTGCCTCTGCGGCTGGAGTAAAGTTCAAAGTTTTCCGGCTGAAATGTAACGGAAATCAGATGTTTTTTCGGGTTGGGGGCTTGCGTTTTTTTGCACAGTACTTTGTGGGAGTTATTGATTATACATATGTTATGCGTGAGACGACCGGGTTGCTAAAAATGATATGCAAGAAATCTGGTGGTTTTGAGGATATTTAAGGGGGGGTGGGGGGGAGGGGCTAAAAACGGTCAGTGAACAGTGGTCAGCAAAAGACCGTGGCTTTGGGTGTGGTTCATGCTTTCATTGTGCGCGTCCAAGGGGAAATAATCTGTAAACCTTTTGCGATTTCTGATCGTCTACCAACGCAGGGGCTGTTGTTTTTATCGCCGAGTGGTTATTTGGGCGGGGCAGGATAGTTTTTGACCGCGAGCCAGCATTTCCGCAGGGGCTAAAGAGGATGAGGAAAAGCTCCGAGTTTCGGGTGAATCAGGAGGAAATCGTCCCTCAGGGGCTAAAGCCAGCATTGATTTTGCGGAGTTTATGTACGGGCTAAAGCCCGTACCCTTCATCTGCTAAAGCCCGTACCCTTCACCGGCTAAAGCTCGCACCCTTCACCTACTAAACTTCACCGAATTGAGTTTTTTCGCAATAGAGTTTTTCGGCAGGCTGTAACGCCCTTGTTGATTTGATTGGCTTTACACGGGGTTAAAACTCCCGTCTCCCTCCGAAGCTGGTTTTTCCGCAGCCTGTAAAACCCGATATTTGTTTTGCGGCATTTACGGCACCTTCAGCTTCGCTTCGGGCAGTCTAAAAGTCGTGCCCTAACAAGAAACAAGTTCGCGAGTTGTTGAAAAACCAGTAAGGGATCCGAGGTTCGTAGCAACCCACCCTAGGCGCAAAAACCAAAACGCGCCGAGGGTGGGGCACCCAAAGTTTCATCCCTCGTGGGTCGGCGAAGCCGGTCGACGACTGACACCAACTGGGCTTCATCGGAGGTCCCTTAGAGGTTATCGAGGAGGTTTTTGTGACTATTCTGCGCAGCATTCGTCTTTTGAGTTCAACCTTTCTTGCCGTGACGTTGCTCGGCGGCGTGCTTGCCGCAGTTCGTCCCGCTGCCGGCCAACAGCCCTACAAAATTCTGGATCACTGGAAGCTGGGCGGCGAGGGCGGGTGGGATTACCTGCTTGCCGATCCCTCGGCGCATCGGCTCTATCTGACGCGTGGGGCGCACGTGGATGTGGTCGATACGCAGACGGGAAAGCTGGTGGGCAGCATCGCTAACTTGCACGGCACGCATGGGGTTGCGCTGGATGACGCGGGGAAGTTCGGCTATATTTCCGACGGCGGTGGTAATGCCGTGGTGGTCTTTGACCGCGCGACTCTGGCCACATTGGCGACGATTCCCGCAGGAACCAATCCTGACGCAATCGTCTTTGAGCCGGCGACGCAGACTGTGTGGGCCTTCAATGGCCGGAGCAAGGATGCGACAGTGATCGACGCAGCTACTCGGAAGGTTGTTGCGACGATTCCACTGCCGGGCAAGCCGGAGTTTGCCGCCGTCGATGGCAAGGGAACGGTCTTTGACAATATCGAAGACAAGAGCGAGTTGGTTCGCCTGGACGCCAAGACCGACAAGCTAACCGCCGAATGGCCGCTGACCGGCTGCGAGGGGCCCTCGGGGCTAGCGTATGATCTTGCCGGCGGACGGTTGTTCAGCGTCTGCGACGCCAAGAAGATGGCCGTGACCGACGCGAAGAGCGGCAAGTCGCTGGCTGTCGCCGCGATTGGCGATGGCCCGGACGCCGCCGGTTGGGACGCAGTCCACAAGCTGGCCTTTGCTTCTTGCGGAGAGGGAATTCTTTCGGTGATCGACGCGGGCGCAGCCGGATATCCGACGATTGAGAACCTGGCCACGCAACGCAGCGCGCGCACCATGGCTTACGACTCCGGGAGCGACCGAATTTACTTGGTGGCGGCTGAGTTCGGTCCCAGGCCCGAGCCTACGGCCGATAATCCGCGCCCCCGACCGACGATTGTGCCGGGCAGTTTTGTGGTGCTGGTGGTGGGGCGGTAAGCGGGGATCCAGAGTCTTAAGTTGCGAGTAGAAATCTGTTCAGGAAAACGCAGATTCTTCGACTCACTACCCCCAAACTGAAGTACGTTCGGGGCCCCGTTCCCCACCCCAGCGACGAAGACCTGTCGCTGGGGACCCCGGTTCGCTCAGAATGACAGTTCGAACGGGGTCAGGAATCAATATTCATGCAGGTTCAACAAATCAAAGATCAATAGCTAGACAGGTTTTCTGTTCCCAC
>JBEKDX010000101.1:0-11171 GCA_050014135.1 Occallatibacter sp. | reverse complement strand
GATCTCCGGCTGGGCGCCGCGCTTTAGCTCGATGACGATCCTCATGCCGTCGCGGTCGCTCTCGTCGCGCACGTCGCTGATGTCATCGACGATCTTGTCGGTGACCAGCTCGGCGATGCGCTCGATGAGCTTGGACTTGTTGACCTGGTAGGGGATCTCGGTGACGATGATCGCCTGTTTTTCCTTGGTGAGGCTTTCGAGAGCGGTTCGGGCGCGCATGAGGAAACGGCCGCGGCCGGTTTTGTAGGCCTGGGGAATGCCGGATTTTCCGTAGAGGAAGCCTCCGGTGGGGAAGTCGGGGCCCTGCACGTGCTTGAGGACTTCAGCGAGGCCGGCGTTGGGGTTCTGAACCAGCTCGATGGCCGCGTTGACGACCTCGGTGAGGTTGTGGGGCGGGATGTTGGTGGCCATGCCGACGGCGATGCCGTTCGAGCCGTTGACGATCAGTGTGGGAATGCGCGTGGGCAGCACGGTTGGCTCGTCGGTGGTCTCGTCGAAGTTGGGCGTCATATCGACGGTTTCCATATCGATGTCGGCCATCATTTCTTCGGCGATGCGCTCCATGCGGCACTCGGTGTAACGGTAGGCGGCGGGTGGATCGCCATCGACGGAGCCGAAGTTGCCTTGGCCATCGACCAGCGGATAGCGCAGCGACCAGGGCTGGGCCATGCGGACCAAGGCGTCGTAGACAGAGGAGTCGCCGTGGGGATGATACTTCTTGAGGCACTCGCCGACCACGCCGGCGCACTTGGAGTAGCGTTTGTTGTGCTGGAGGCCCTCGCGGTCCATGGCGGTGAGGATGCGGCGATGGACGGGCTTGAGGCCGTCGCGGGCGTCGGGCAGCGCGCGCCCGACGATGACCGACATCGAGTAGGCGAGATAGGAGCGGCGCATCTCCTCTTCGATGTTCATGGAAATAAAGCTGGTGCCGCCGTTGGGCGGTGTGCCGCCTTCGAGGGGGAGAAGTGGATTCTGATCGTCTGGCATGAGGTCTTTTCTAGGCCCGGCGGAATGCGGCAGAGAGGGTGTTGAGATAGAAGGGACAGGCTCCGCGGGCCGTAGCTCTATTTTACCCGTTTGGAGCGGGTTTTAGCAAGGCGAAGGGGCAGAAATAAGTCCTTATTCTGGTTGATTTTATGGGGCATTAGACGGGTTGCTTCCGGCGCTCTGTGTTCCTCAAGCGGCGCGGCGCTTTGCAGCCTTTGGTTTGGACGTAATTTTGGAGTTCTTTTTTGTCTTTTTGCTCTCAGCGTTTTCGCCGAATCCTGTCAGGATGACCGGTGGCTGGTCGGGAAACTTGACCATCAGTGTCAATTCGCCGCCCACGCCCTCCAAGTAACTGCGTAGCGTGGAGAGATAGAGGTCCGAACGCTTCTCGATGCGCGAAACGCCTTCCTGGCCGATCTTGAGCTTCTTCGACAGGCGCGCTTGGGTCAACTTGCGCAGATGGCGCACTTGACGCAGGTTCAACTCTTCAGCGATCGTCTCTGCGGCGCGCTGTTCAATGCGTTCTCGCCGATCAGTGGGTAACTCCGCCAACATTTCTTCAAGTGAAACTGTCATTTTCTTTTCCGTTCTTTGGCGATTGTTGCGATATGGCTCTCAAACCGTTCATCAGCCACACGAATCAAACCCTCGTAAAATCGCCTTTGGGAGATACCTGATTTACTCCCGCCAGTAAGCAAGATGGCCTTGCGTTTGGGGTTAAAAGCGAAGGCAACTCTCCACTCTTCATTGGCAACGCTGAAGCGGAGTTCCTTCATGTTCGGGTACCGTGACCCGTTCAAGGTGTCAACATCTGGCCGACCAAGCTGAGGTCCAAACGTCTCAGCTTGATCAGAAGCGTGAATAATGCGTCTTGAATCTCCATCGAGAATCCGCGGAACTCCGGCGCAAATTCTTCGTGGAACTCCACCATCCACTGCATTTCCATATTATGCTTCAGAATGCCTAATGCCGTCAAGAGCATATTTCTACTGCGCCGCTTCTACAGCAGTCCCGGCAGGCTCAGCACGCAGAAGACGGCTTGCAGCAGCACGATGGCGCCGGCGGCGGCCAGCGCGATGCGGCCATGCAGGCTCTCATAGGCGTCGGCGAAGACTCCGGCGATAAACGTGAGCAGGAAGGGCAGCGCCCAAAGCCTAGGGCTGCCAGGGGCGCTGGTAGTGACAAGGAGGAAGAGAATCGCGGAGCAGAGCAGTGGAGTGGTGTTGCCGAAGTAGCGCGAGCGGCGCAGGCTCAGATAGAGCGCCAGCGAGGCAACGGCGGCGACAGTGATGCCGGCGTTGGACGGCGCGGAGAAGAAGCGGCGAGCTGGGTCGAGCGCGAGAGCCGGAAGGCCCGTGGCTGACCGGAAGAGGTAGCTGAAGGCATCGAGCGAGAAGCCGTAGCAGGCGAAGACCAGGGCCATCGCCCCGGAAGAGGCGATGAGCACCACCGGCAGGACGTGGCTCCTGCGTCCTTCGGCTACCCATAGCATGGCGGTCAAGCCGATGAGCGCCACCACAAGCAGCGCGGCCATGTGCGCGGTGGCCGCCAAACCGAAGGCAGCCGTCAGCAGCACGATGCGCGGCCGCCCTTTCCCACCCCAGCGACGAAGACCTGTCGCTGGGGACCCCGGGTTGCGGCGCGGCCCCTGCATGGCATGGGCCACGCCGATGCAGGTATAGACGCCGGCATAGACCCCCAGGGCCGCCAGAATCTCGGGATTGGGCGCGATGCAGGCTCGAAGCACTGCCGGAGAAAAGCAGTAGAGCGCCAGCGCAGTGTAGCCGCCCAGATTGCCGTAGAGCCGGCGCGTGACCCACCAGAGGCCCGCACCGAGCAGGCAACCGGCGGCGAGAAACGGCAGTCGCAGCAGCAGAAGCGTAAACCGGAGCTGATGGCGCAACTCCCAGGGAGTGAGTTCGCCAGGAGCCTGAACGATGCGGTCCTCGGGTTTGCGGAAGTGGTCCAGGCCGCGCTCGGCGAGCAGATCAATCGTGAGCGGCAGCCCAGCCAGCCGGTAGGCGAGAATCCCATCATGAATGTTGCCGCAGGAGGTAAAGTTGCCGGTCAACTGGGAGGGCCGCTCCCACATCTCGCGCCCGCAACGCGCATATTGGTAGTCGCGATCGGTGAGCGTCTGGTGGCCGATGATCCACAATCCCTGCGCCAGAAAGACGGCCAGCAGCCCAGCCGCAAGGCGCTGCGGCAGATTGAAGCGAAAGCGGCGAAGGATTCCAAAGCGGCGATTTATCATGCTCAAGGAAACAGCTTCCAGTTTAATCTTCCGAGCCGCGTTTTTCGCTCACTAAATCGGGCGTTCGCCCGGCCTGTTGTATGGTAGTAGACAGCTTCCGGTAGAGATCTTGTTTTATGACCATTCCCGACATCTTCGATTTGCTGAAGCGGATCAAGTGGGATTCCATCCATTCCTGGATGCCCTTTCACACTCTGCTGCCGCTCGTTGGGGGTGCGCTCACTGCGTTCCTGCGCCGCCAGGTCAAGCGCCGCAACGCTCGCCTGGCGCAACACTGGCCGGTCGCGGACGGGAAGGTTCTAGACATCAACGTAGCCATTGGAAGCAAATTTTTTGGCAGTCCGCGACAATTCAACGCGACCTTCAAATACTCGTATACAGTCCAGGATGCCGGCGTGGTCAGCTACTTCTCGGGAGATTTTTCACGTCTCTTCCCAAATAAAGAGCAGGCGTGGGAGTGGCTGGAGTTGCTGAAGCACCAGCGAATCCGCGTTCACGTCTGTCCCGGCAAGCCCGAAGTCTCCGCCGTGCTGGAGTCCGATCTGGATGCCCACTTTTACCTTCCCGCGCGAAGCCCGGCTGACCTCGTTCTGTTCTCGACCGGAAGCCACCCCGAGTAGCGCCGCCGCGAAGCTGGCAACCAATAGCCTTGACTCCACACGCAGCAAAGCCGCTCCGAAGAGCGGCTTTGCCGGCAAGGGCTGAGAAATCTCAGTTGAAGATGGCTCCCACGGTTATATTGGTAGGTTCGATGCCCACCGGTAGGATGATTGTGCAAGAGTTTGGTCCGTTGGCAGTCGGAGGGTCAGGGTTAGGGGCGCAGTTGTAAGACCATCCGCCAAAAGTACCGGTGGTGGCGGCTGTAGGTTGAGTTGCAGTCAAAACTGCTGCATAACCAACCGGGAAGGTCTCCACGCAGACGGAGTCGGTACCGGCGGGAAGGCCATTTTGGAGAGCCCAGCCGGGGCCGCAGTGGATCACGTTCGGCGTACCGGTGGCGGAAGAAGCCGTTACCAGCCAATTGGAGTTGTTTACGCCTTCGTTATAGACAGTCACGGTCGTCAGGAGTGAGGGTGTCTGCGAGCCGGGGAAACAGGAGCCTGTGATGGGAGCAGTGGGACAAGAGTCCGCCGCTATGATCGGAGGGTTGCATAAGGGGCAGGGACAGGGGTTAACCAGCGGGCATGAGAACGCTGCGGTGGCGTACTGTATCGATCCGGTGACCGGATCGACCATTTCAGCGATGATCGTGGCATTGGTTCCACTCCCGTATGCAGTGACAATCCCGGCTGTAGCTCCAGTGTCACCGCCAGTATTGGTATCGACGGGGAAGACATTGGGGAGAGAAGATAACCAAATAGCCGAGTTTGTCACATCGCGGATCTGAGGAGCGACATCGTAGGTTCCGATGGCCAGGAAATTCCCCGTATCCTGCAAGTTACCAACGGAAATGGAACTGGGAATGATGGTGAGCGAAATCAGCCCTTGGGAAGAGGTTGTGCCGGTTCCTCCTGTTCCTCCCGATGCGGCCGCAACTGTAACTTCCACACTGCTGGAAACAGGGCCGTTATAGCCCATGGCGGTGGCTTTAATCGTGGTATCGCCAGCGGTTGAGCCCGCGCTTACTAGTCCCGTGGATGAGACCGATGCCACGTCCGGGATGGCGGAGGTCCAACTTACGCCAGTCACAGGCCCCGTCGTGGAATGCGATCCATTGCCAAATGTTCCGGTGGCCGTCAACTGGAGGGTGGCTGGGTTGCCAACCACCAACTGAAGATTCGAGTTGGGTGAGATCGAGATGGAATCAAGCCCTTTATTGTTGGTGCAACCGGTTAGCGGCAGTGCAAGGCCGGCGAACAAAAGCGCTCCGAAGCAGAGGCGATAGAACATTTGAGTCTCCTGGCGATTCCAAAAACTCCGTCTCCGCCAGAAAACTGGCGATTCCGGTTATTCTTTTCCACGTTGACTATACTCCTTCGACAACATATGCCGCTTGGCCAAGGAAAGCTTCCCGGATAATTTGGAATCAAGACAGTCAATATATCCAAGTCTCCGGCGGCACAGGCGCTTGGTTGATGAATGGCCCGGAAGGCAGGCCAAAAGCCTGGCGGCCACCCGCGCTTTGCTCGACGGACCCCGCACCCGCTACACTTCTTTTCAGCATGGCCATTGCACGCGACAACACGCCGGAACGGCTGGTGAGCGCCTCGCGCGCCGACGAAGAGCAGGGCTTTGAGCTGAAACTGCGCCCCCGCTGGCTGCGCGAGTTCATTGGCCAGTCGAAAGCCAAGGAGCAGCTCGCCATCGCGCTGGAGGCCGCCAAATCCCGCGGCGAGGCGCTTGATCACGTTCTGCTCTTCGGCCCTCCCGGGCTGGGTAAGACCACTCTGGCCACCATCATCGCCAACGAGCTGGACGTCGGTTTTCAGCAGACTTCGGGGCCGGCGTTGCAGATTCAGGGCGACCTGACCGCGATCCTCACCAACCTGCGCGAGCGCCAGGTGCTCTTCCTCGACGAGATTCACCGTATGCAGCCGGTGCTGGAAGAGAAACTCTACACGGCGCTCGAAGACTACAAACTCGACATCATCATCGGCCAGGGTCCGGCGGCGCGCACCCACGTGATGGAGATTCGGCCATTTACATTCATTGGCGCCACAACGAGGCCTGGCTTGCTCTCGTCACCGTTGAGGTCGCGCTTCGGCATTTTGCTGCGGCTGGAATTCTATACAGAAGAGGAACTGCGCTTCATCGTCGAGCGCTCCGCCGAGGTGATGGATGTGCCCATCGACCAGGACGGCGCGGCTGAGATCGCCCTGCGCTCCCGCGGGACGCCGAGGATAGCCAACCGGCTGCTGCGGCGCGTGCGCGACTATGCCCAGGTGCGCGGCTCGGGCATCATCGACCGTCCCACGGCCAACGCCGCGCTAACCATGCTTGAAGTGGATGCGCACGGCTTTGACGAGATTGACCGCAAGCTGTTGCTGGCTATCATCCAAAAATACGACGGCGGCCCAGTAGGGTTGAGCACCCTGGCCGCAACCCTGGCCGAGGAGCAGGACGCGCTGGAAGAGGTTTATGAGCCATTTCTGATTCAGATCGGATTTCTTGACCGCACGCCGCGCGGCCGTGTGGCAACGCGCCTGGCATACGAGCACTTTGGCCTGACGATGCCGGGAAGGCAGACGCCGTTGTTTTGATAGTGCCGCCAGTGGCATCCGCTGACTGGCTAACTTGCTGACTCTCTGAATAGGAGGACACTATGGCACTTACTGAATCCACTATGCTGGAACTAGGCACCACCGCCCCCGACTTTGCGCTTCCCGACGTTGTCACCGGCAAGACCGTCCGCCGCGACGACTTTCGCGGACAGAAGGCCCTGCTGGTTATCTTCATTTGCTCGCACTGCCCTTATGTGAAGCACATCGAGAAGGGGCTGGCGATTTTGGGCAAAGACTATCGCGGCAAGCCGGTAAGCATTGTAGCCATCAGCAGTAATGATGCCGTCACCCACCCCGCCGACGATCCCGCAGGACTGAAGCGTCAGGCTGAAACATACGGCTTCGTTTTCCCCTACTTACACGACGAAACGCAGGCCGTGGCGCGCGCTTTCAAGGCCGCATGCACGCCGGACTTCTTTCTCTTCGATGCGGATCTCCGCCTTGTTTATCGCGGCCAGTTTGATTCCAGCCGCCCCAGCAACGGCATCCCGGTGACTGGCGAGGATCTGCGCGCCGCCATCGACGCTGCGCTCGCTGGCAAGCCACCGCTCGAAGATCAGCGGCCTTCGATTGGATGCAACATCAAGTGGAAGGCGTGAGGCCTGCGAGTCAGCAGGTCAGTCAGAGGCTTCGTGACTCGCTGACTTGCTGCTCTTACAGCGCCAGTTCCTTCAAATACGCGCGGAATTCCGGTCCAAGATCGCTGCGTTTGAGCGCAAACTCAACGGTAGCTTGCAGCATTCCGAACTTATCTCCGGCATCATACCGCTTGCCCTCGAAGGTGTAGCCAAAGACCTTCTCTTCCTTGACCAGCGCCCGGATCGCATCGGTAAGTTGTATCTCGCCGCCTGCACCGGGAGTGGTCCGCTCCAGCAATTCAAAGATGCGCGGGGTAAGTGCATAGCGGCCGATGATAGCTTGCTTTGAAGGTGCGTCGGCTAACTTCGGTTTCTCCACCATGCCGGTGCAGTTATAAATTCGCCAGTTATCAGAATTCTGCGAGCCTGCCAGCACTCCATATGCGCTGATCGCCTCGCCTTCAATGGTCTGCGTCGCGAGCACCGAACCGCCGTGCTCGTCGAAGACAGCAAGCATCTGCTTGAGGCACGGTATCTCGGCATCAATCACATCGTCCGGCAGAATAACGGCGAAGGGTTCATCGCCCACCAAATCTTTGGCGCAAAGCACGGCGTGACCCAAGCCCAGCGGCTCCTTTTGCCGCACGTAGCTGATGCGCGCCAGCGATGAGACGCCACGCGAGACTGCGAGCAACTCGTGCTTGCCGCGCCGTTCCAGGGCCGCGTCCAACTCGAAGCTGTGATCGAAGTGATCCTCAATCGCGCCCTTGCCGCGGCCAGTGACAATGATGATGTGCTCAATCCCGGATGCGATCGCCTCTTCCACTCCGTACTGGATAATGGGCTTGTCCACCAGCGCCAGCATCTCTTTGGGAATCACCTTGGTGGCCGGCAAAAACCGCGTACCCAGCCCACCTGCCGGAAATACCGCCTTGCGTATTTGCTTGCTCATCTCAACAGCCTCGTCTCAAAAAGAGTTACAGCTCACAGCGCCGGCGAATTGTCGCCGAGCAGAGCCTCACGTACAATCTTTATCGGCGGAAATCCCTGTTTCAAGAAGTTATTATGAAACTCCTCCAGTGAGAAGGTCGCGCCCTGCTTTTTCTTCATGTCATCGCGCAGTTTCATGATCTCCAGCTTGCCAAGCGTGTAGTAAAGATAAGTTGGATCACTGGCGCCGCGCTTGGTTTCGATGACTCCTGATTCTTTGGATTGATAACCTTCCTTCTGAAAAAATGCGATCGCATCGTCATAACTCATCTTGCCGGTGTGCATCTGAATTCCAACGATAAAACGTGCATTGCGCAAGAGGGCATCTTGTAACTGACCAAGCCGCAGAAACTTCGATTCCCGTTCATCCTTCGCACCCACTCCGGGTTGTCCATAACCTTCGTCGAGCATCATCTGCTCGGTATAGTGCGCCCATCCCTCGACGTCAGTGTTGGCGCTGAGCAGCTTGCGCACTCGGCTCGGCGCCTGCGGCAACCACAGAAACTGAATGTAGTGTCCGGGATAGGCCTCATGCACCGCCGTTGAAATTACCGTGCCGATGTTGAACGAGTGCATATAGCCATCGACCTCGGCTGGAGTCATCTTCGGGTCGGGCAGAGTTACATTAAAATATGCTTCGGTCGCGTGCGCCTCATATGGCCCAGGCGTGTCCATGCTGGCGGTAGTCGTGGCGCGCATGAAGGGCGGCGTCTCTTCCACGATGGGCCGTACCTCCGAGGGAATGGTCACGATGTGATTTGCGCGAATAAAAGTGATGAGGCCATCGAAGGTAGCACGAAAGCTGTTCAGTAATTGATCGGGGGCTGGATGCATCTCTCCCAGCTCATCCAGCACCGCGCGCGGCTCCTTGTTCGGCTCCAATTCTTTGGCAATCTGATTGAAGTGCGCCTGATTCTTGCGCAGATCTGCCCAGCCGATCTCAAGCAACTTATCCAGCGACAGGTCTACCATCTCGTCATACTGGAGTTTTTTCGAGAAGGTATCAGCGCCGATGCGGAAGTCTCCATTCGAACGCGGAAGCAAGTCTGTCTTAAGCCAGTTGAGAAAACTGCCGAGCGCAGTAACTACCGCTGCATTGGTCTGCGCAAACTCCGCCTTCAGCGCCGGGTCTTGCGCGCCGGTAAAGGCTTGCGGCACATCGTTCTGAAAAAACTTCACAATATCCGGCAACTGCTCGATGGCAATTTCAGTAAAGATTCTTGGTGGATTCTTGAGATTGATGCGCGCATTGGCCAGCAGCGCCGGCATCTGCTTCTCCCGCGCGATGAGCGAACGCAACCGCTCATCCGGCGAGGCAAAGTTGCGCTCCATCAGCGTGAATGCACCATTTGCACAGGTACTCGAATAGTTGTCGGCATTCTTTTCCCAGGGGCGAATCGTTTCGAGCGTCAGCAATCGAGAGCGAATGTTCCATAGCACAATCTCGCGGTCGCTGCGCGGAACAAAATCAGCCGCGGCACTATCGGGATGAATTGCTTCGATGCGTCTTTCAAAGCTCTTGAGCTCGGTAATCTCCGCGTCGATATTCCGGCGCGAGAAATCTTCTAACTGGGTGTCGAACTGATGATACCCCGCCAAGGTTCCCTGCGTGGGCTGATAGCGCAGAAATACTTTGTCAAGGTACTCGTCTGAGACCTTCTGGAACTGCTGCTTCCAGCTATCCTTCGCGGCATGGGCACTTATCGCGGAAGCCATACAAACTCCAATCGCTAACTGCGTGATAAAGTTCTTCATCATTCCTCGCGTTTTCTATGCACTGATTGGCGGCGGCGCCAGGCTGGCGATCAACTCGTGAATCTCAAGCAGAACTTCATCGCTGCGCGTGGCAGCCAAAGGATACTTCAACAGGCCCTGTGGCGTGAACTGCGCGCCGCGCTTGGCATTGCGCGCTACCAGTCGCATTAACTGCTGCGGCTCGATCGTTGCATTCTCCGTGAAACGAATGTGCAGTTCGGCGCGCTTGCGATCCACTTGCGCGATGCCGATGCGCTCACATTCCAGCCGGATCAGCGAAGCCTCCAACAAGTACACAGTAGCATCCGGCGGCGCGCCATAGCGGTCTTCCATCTCTGCACGCACTTCGGCGACCGCCGCCACGCTGGCTGCGCCGGCTATCTTCTTGTAGAGCCGCAGCCTTTGATTTTCTTCCGGCACATAACTCTCATCAATGCGTAGCGCGATGCCGAGGTTCAACTGAGTTGCCGGCCGTTCTTCGCTTGACTCGCCCTTCATTTCCTTGACCGCGGCCTCCAGCATCGAAGTGTATAACTCGAAACCAACCGCCTCGATGTGTCCGCTCTGTTCGCCACCCAGCATATTGCCGGCGCCGCGCAACTCAAGGTCCAGCGCTGCAATCTTGAAACCCGCGCCCAGGTCGCTGAACTCTTTGAGAGCCGCCAATCGACGGCGCGCAATCTCCGTCAGCTCCTGCTCGGGCGGGATCAGCAGATAGGCATAGGCGCGCCGATTTGACCGGCCTACACGGCCTCTAAGTTGGTATAACTCACTCAGCCCGTGCCGGTCGGCGCGATTGATGAGCATGGTATTGGCAAGCGGAATATCCAGCCCATTCTCGATGATTGTCGTCGCTACCAGAACATCGTATTCGTGATGCATGAAGGCTAGCATCACTCGCTCTAACTCAGTCTCGCCCATCTGCCCGTGACCTACGGCGACACGCGCTGCAGGCACCAACTCTTGAATTCGCGAGGCTATCTCGTAAATTGATTCGACGCGGTTGTGGACGAAATAAACCTGACCGCCGCGCTCTAACTCGACCTCGACAGCCGAGCGCACAATCTTCTCGTCGAATTTGGCTACCACGGTCTGAATCGCCATACGATCCTTGGGCGGCGTCTCGATTACACTCATGTCGCGCAGGCCCACCAGCGACATATGCAACGTACGCGGAATCGGCGTGGCGCTCATCGCCAGCACGTCAATCTCCTTGCGCATCTGCTTGAGCCGCTCCTTGTGGCGCACACCGAATCGCTGCTCCTCATCCACCACCAAGAGGCCCAGATCCTGGAAGTTGATGTCCTTCGAGAGCAGGCGGTGCGTGCCGATGAGTATGTCGATCTTGCCTGTCTCCACGCGCGCGACAATATCTTTTTGTTCTTT
>JBEKDX010000100.1:0-11178 GCA_050014135.1 Occallatibacter sp. | reverse complement strand
CAGAGTACCGTCACCCGCCTTGCATTCGGAAACTGCTCGCGCGCAAAGGCCGCTACAGCCGCCGCAGCCGCTCGCATCAGATCAATGGACGGAATTCCGAAACGCTCGCTCGTCAAACGGTCGCAGGTTTGCATCTCGGCTGCGGAAAGAACTTGCATGGAAACAATGGTACGACAGAGGACAGAGATCAGAGAATAGAGCCGCCTCTTTTCCATTGTGCGCTGGGCGGAAAATTATCTGCAACCACCTGTGGTTGCGCCAGCAGCTCGCTCTTCGCTGGCACACCTGTCGTGGATTCCCAGGTCTCAGAGGCGAGTCGGTCAGGCTTTCGCGAAACTCATTTCTCGCCCGCATATTTCCTGCCGAGAGAATGCGATTTTTTGTGGCCATGACATCTACTCGGATGGGATTGTCGCCAGTATGAGGCAGAAATGTGCGGGGAGGGATAAGGCGGGTTGGGGTTCATCGTATTCCATATCTGGCGCGATGAAACTGCGTCAGATATGGAGCGCCCGAGTTGAATGGATCCCAGCTCCGAAAATCCAGGCCTGGGGCGCCCATTGGTTGTTACAGAGATTTGTTGTTGCTGTGTTGGTTAGATTTTGACCGAGGCGGCTCTGGGGGAGCTGCCGCTGAGTTCGGCGGCGCGGGCTTCGGCGTAGGCGGCTGCGCCGAGCAGGGCGGCTCGGCTTTCCAGAATGATTTTGACCGGCATATTGATGAGCAATTGGCTGAGGCGTCCCTTGTCGGTGAAGGCCTTGATGAAGGTTCCGTCCTTGAGCTTCTCGAGGATGCGCGGAGCGATGCCGCCGCCGATGTAGACGCCGCCGACGGAGAGCAGCTTGAGGGCCAGGTTGCCTGCCTCGGAGCCGTAGGCAGAGACGAACATATCGAGGGTCTTCTCGCAGATCTCGCTCTTGGCGGCCAGAGCCAGTTCGGTGATCACAGCGTTGGGGTCTTCCTTGGCCATGCGCTTGGCCAGCGATGCCGGCTCGTCGATGCCGCGAACTTCGCGCAGGAACTCATAGACATTGCTGAGGCCCATGCCGCTGACAACGCGCTCCTGGCTGATGCGGCCGTTGTACTTCTGCTTGAGAAAACGCAGCAGGTCGATCTCGTCTTCGTTGCGCGGGGCAAAGTCGGTATGTCCGCCCTCGGAAGGAAACGGTACGTGCGCGTGGCCGTTCCAAATCAACATACCCTCGCCAAGTCCGGTTCCGGCGGCGATAAGAGCGCGATTGCCGATCTGGCTGGAGTCGCCCTCGCTGAGGGTATAAACCTGGTCAGCAGTCAACTCGGCGACGCCGTAGCCGTTGGCCTCGAGATCGTTGATCAGGAAGACATGGGTGATGCCGAGCGTGACCGACAACTCGCGGCTATCCAGCGTCCAGGGCAGGTTGGTGAGGCGCAGGCGTCCGTCACGCACCGGGCCGGGCACGCCAAAACAAGCCGCTGTTACCTCGTGCGCGCCCAGAAACTCCTTGACGATTTCTTCCAGGCCGGAGTAATCCTTGGCCGCATAGCGTTCTTCGTGGGAGTATTTCAGTTTTCCATCGATAAAGTCATACAGCGCCAAGTGAACCTTGGTGCCGCCAACGTCTCCTGCCAGGATCATCTTTCCCTCTCCAAAACCCCGCAGCCTTCCCCATTGGTTGGAGGCAAAAGTGCGGCTGCGGCCTTATCCAATATGAAGGTAAGTATACCGCTTGAGGGCCAGATCAGTTGGCTGGGCAGGCGTTCCGGATCGCGCGGCCCGGTCAGCAGTTCCCGCAAGACAGCGGCTTTTTGCTCGCCGGCGACGAGAAAGAAGACGGAACGGGCGTGATTGATGACCGGCCAGGTGAGGGTAACGCGCCAAGCGTCGCGCTGGGGCACGTGGTTGGCGACGGCCAGGCGGCTCATCTCTTGGAGAGCGCTGGTGTGGGGAAAGAGCGAGGCGGTGTGGCCGTCGTCGCCCAGGCCGAGGGCGATGAGATCGAAGCGCGGGCATTCGGCGCCCTCGAGGCGGAAGCCGCTGCGCAGTTCGGACTCGTAGCGGGCGGCAGCGGCTTCGGGTTCGAGTTCGCCTTCGATGCGATGAATCTGCTCGGGGCGTAGCGGCACGTGGTCGAGCAGCGCCTCGCGCGTCATGCGGTAGTTACTATCGACGTCGTCGGGCGGCACCGAGCGCTCGTCGACCCAGTAGAGGTCGAGATTCGGCCAAGGCATTCGAGAGCGCCAGGGCTGCGTGGAATCGGCGAGCAGCGCAAAGGTGGCCTGGGGCGTGGAGCCGCCGCTGATGGCGATGCGCACGCGACTGCGCGCCTCGACCGCTTCGCCGGCCATCTCGACTAGATACTGCGCTGCACGGCGTGCCAATGCCGCGGGGTCAGGTTCGACATAGTACTTGATCTGAAGATGGCGGGACATGCGAGTTGGGGACCTCTCGTACCTCAGCTACGCTCAAAGGTAACACAGAGGGCGAAGTGTCTCTGCGCTTATCGCAGGGCAATCACATTTGAAACATGGGCGAGCCATTGCCATGTGCGCTTAGCGCCCCAGATACTCGCGGTACTGCTGCTCGAGGATGCCGGCGGCGCGGGCTAAAGCTAACTTCGAGAGGTTGTACTGATAGAGGCTCTCGACGAGGTTGCTTTCAGCGGAGGCGAGCGTGGCTTGCGCGGTGACGAGCGGAAGATTGTCGTCGACGCCGGCGTTGACGCGGTCGGTCTCGTCGGCGAGGGCGCGGGTGGCGAGTTCAACGTTGGAGCGGGCGACTGCAACAAGTTTGGAGGTAGCGTTTGCGTCGAGAAGAGCTGAACGCACCTGCTGATCGATCTTGCTGCGCAGGTCGGCAAGCTGGGCGCTGACGGCGTCCCAATTGGCTTGGGCGGCATCCGAGTTGCCGCGCAGCTTGGCCTCGCGAAAGAGCGGGAGGCTGAGGTTGCCCTGGGCGACGAAGTTGCCATGGGAGCCAACGCCACCCACCTGGCTGACGCCATAGTAGCCGCCAAAGCTGAGGCTGGGCCAACGCTGAGCGCGATAAGCCGCGTGGATGGCCTTGAACTCCACGGCCTCATTTTGCAGGTTCTGGTAGTCTTGGCGGTTTTTGTAAGCGACGGCGCGCAGCTCTTCAGGAGTCTGCAAGGCCAGATCGCTGTAGGGCGCCGGATCAGTGAGCGAGATTGTTTGGCCGGGGTCGATGCCGATCTCGCGCTTGAGCAGGATGAGATTTTTTTCCAGAGAATTTTCGGCTGCGATCAGCGCCTGCTGCTGCGCCTGAAGCTGCACTCGAGCGCGCAGTTCATCCAGATTGGAGGCGACGCCAGCCTGGTGCGAGTCGTGGGCGTGGTTGAGCAGCAATTGATCCGCCGTTTCCAGGGCCTTGGCGTTGTCAACCTCGCTGGAGGCGGCGATGGCGTGAAGATAGGCCGAGGCCACTTGCTGGACGACTTCGCCGCGCGCCGACATCTTGGCAAAGTGAGCCGCGCGCTCGGCTGCGCCGACACCCTTCCAGGCGGCGATTACCGGGCCGGAGAAGATCATCTGGCTGTATTGAATCTTGCCCTCGGTCAGCTCGTCGCGGGTAATGAAAGAGAAGTCCGCGGGTATCGTAAAGTAATTCGAGAATTTCTTGATTGTGTCCGGCCCGAAGCCCAGCGCCACCAGGTTTTGCTGGTGGACGCCCGTGTCGCCGGCGAGGGTAATCGTGGGAAGAAAGTTTTGCAAGGCCTCATTTTTTTGTCCGTGGAGAAGTTTTTCGCCGTTTTCCGCTTCCTTGAGGCCAAGATTGTTTTTGAGACCGAGAGCAATGGCCTCGTCCAGCGAGAGCTTCAGAGTCTGATCGGTTGCCGGCCGCGTGGTGACGCTGCCGAAGAAGGCGTTGACGGCGGAGGTGGGGTTGGGCGTCTGCGCGTGCAGCACCGCTGCCAGGGCCAGGCTCGCGAGCAGGGGCGCCGCATACCGGAGGACAAAATGTAGCCTACGATTCACAGCCATCATTATTTCAGATGAGGGAAGCGACACGAGGATTCCGAGAGTGCGGTCAAAAACCAGCTTTGCAGAACCATCTAGTGACAGGCAGAGAGATCCTGAAACTCATGGTTTTCCGTCATGGAAACAAATCCTCGCGCACAACTCAATATCTGGTCTTCAAGAGAGCTGTTGTTGAACTCGTCAGGAGATATGAATGTGTGCTGCGTGCGCATGGCAACAATCCCTCGCATTCCCCGCCGCCATCCGGTCACTTGGCGGCGTGGTGTGCGAATGTACAAGTGATTGCCAACTGAAAATTCATCAAAATAATCCTTGACTCATTTATCCTTTGCACGGATAGAATGCAATCACCCTGTCAAAGGGTCCAATCCGAAAGGTTACAACCATGTTTGCAGGTACGTCTTTCCCCCGCTGGGATGGACCGGCAATGGTCCGATTCTCCCTTCCTTCGCTGGCCGTGATGTTACTGGCAATCACTCTGCCCGTGAACGCGCAACAACCCTCCAACAAACCTCAAATGAAGCTGCCAGGCGCCGATCAAAGCGGCAAGATCGAATTTCCCAACTCTCTGATTCCCAAAATTCCCAGTTCACTTCCCCTTCTCAAGCTGACGGCTCAGGCTCCGCCTACGGCGTTTTTGACGGATACTCTGAGCAAGATCGGCATCCAGAAGACGGCCATCCAGACCCTCTCGAAGACGCCGGCGCTGGCGGAGCGAGGCATCTCCCCGCAGTTGACCGGAGTCGTCGAGGAAGACAGGGTACTGGCATACTGGCATCCAGAGACCGGCGAGGCCGAGATCAGCCCGCAGTTGGAAGAACTGAAGACGGAAAAGTATATCCCCGCCAATAACCCGCATCTGGAAGTGGCCACCTCACTGGCGCGGACGGTCTTTGAGCGCACCGACATTCTGCCCAAGGACTCGACCCAGTACACGCTGGGTGCGGCTATTCCGATGCTGGGCTCGACGGCGCAGAAGGCCAATGATGGCGGGATTACGCACTCCGAGCCGGCGATTTATCTGACTTATGTTCCCGTGCATCGCTCGGTGCAGGACTATCCGGTCTATGGACCGGGTTCCCGCGCACTGATCGGTGTCGATAACGCGGGGACGATTCAGGCCTTCGTGCTGCATTGGAAGGCCGCCTCCGCGAACGGCGCGGCAAAGGAAACGCGCACTCCGGCACAGGTCTACTCCGCGCTGCACGCTGTGGTTGAGCCGCTGACCAGGATTGGCGATGTTCACGTGCAGTCGGTCGGCATTGGCTACTACGATGACGATGAAAGCGCCCAGATGGGACCTGCTTACCGGCTGACCGTGCGGGTTCATTCCAATCCCTCCACGGGCGCAACCGCCGGAAAGCTGGCCGACGACGATCTCATTGTTCTCTATGCGCAATACGGCAACGCCGCTCTGCCGCCGAGCGCGAATCCGAGCGGCGGCGCACAACCGGAGACAGCCAACGAAAACCGGCGCGGCAGTCTGGAAGTGGATTCCAACATCGCAGCCGGCGACCCGACCGTGGGACGCTATGTGGTGCGCAACGACAATGCGGGTTGGGTGAACGACGCCAACTCCTTCTGGAACGGGCTGACCTCCTCGGGCGGAGGGTCGTTGTTCACTAACTCCCAATACTACTGGGCTGAACCGTGGGAGTTCACCACTTACGCTTCGCAATTTGTTGACAGCGTGCAGGTGGGCGAAGTTGAGGCGCACGGCGACTGGTGGTACTTTACGACCTATCAGGACTGGGGCGATGGGGTGAATCTCGACACCAACCCCGCACCCGGCGGAGGCTATGGACAGGTCAACCACGGCAAACTGAATTACCTGATCCTGCACGGCTGCGAGATTGTTCCCTCAGCCGCCGAAGCTCCCTGCCCCAAGGGTATGCCGACGACGGATAATCGCGGCTGGCCTGATCCCTGGTTCCGGCTCTTTCAAGGTCTGCACGTCGCGGTGGGATACCGAACCATCATGTACATCAACGACAATGTTGGTCAGGCCTTCGGGACTGGTCTGCGCAATAGCCAGCCGGTAATTTCCGCCTGGGCCAATGCCTTGCTCACCGCCGGCGATTATCAGTCCAAGCCGAGAGTCATCGCGCATTGCGGCGCAAATCCTGCCGCCGGCCTGGAGCCGGGTGATAACTGCCCTTCAAACAACACTCCGGGCTGCCTGGTGATGGGCGAGCCGTCGGCGGTCACCGTCTGCGGCCACTCCAACGACAACATCTTCGACCAGTCGTCGATTCCCGCGGCGAGCTGCCTGACCAATTACTGGTGGTGGAATAACTAACTGCAGTTGGTTCTCTCTTGAATTCCGCGCTCCAGGCCTTGTTACCATGGCTTGGAGCGCCGGAAGATCAACCCCTAATTGCGAAGAGGATTGCGCAAGCCAACCTCGAAATGAGGCTGGCTGACTCCGCCTGCGTCTTTACTTGATTTTCAATTCGGCGCAATAGGATGTTCTCATGTTCATTCATTGGCGTATAGGCTTGTTATTGACAGCGGTATTCGCTTTGACGGCGAATGCGGAGGCAGTTTGGTCCGCGCCGCTGACCGCCGCGCAGATTGTGGACCAGATGCAGCGCCACACTCTGGTGCGAACGGAAGCGCTGAAAGATCTGCAAGCGCTCCGCCATTACCAGGTGGAGTATCGAGGTTTTGGCGCCGTGCTGACGGCTGCTATGGATGTGGAATACAGTTACGATGCTTCGTCGGGCAAGAGTTTTCGAGTGGTCTCGCAGAGCGGGTCGAAAATGCTCTGCGACAAAGTGCTGAGGCGGGCAGTGGAGAGTGAAAAGGAGGCCTCGCAAGACAAAGGGGCGACGGCTCTGACGGAGGCGAATTACAAGTTTCATCTGGCGGGAAGCGAGAGTGTGGCCGGAAGGCCGGCGTACGTACTGGATGTGGAGCCGCTGGTGGCCAGCAAGTTTCTGTATCGGGGCAAAATCTGGGTGGATGCCACGGAGTTCGCCTTGGTGAAGATCGAGGCGGAGCCGGCCAAGTCCCCGTCGTTCTGGATTGCGCGGACGCTGATCCGGCAAAGCTTCACCAAGACGGGTGATTTCTGGCTGCCGGAGCGAAACCGTAGCGAGACTAAGGTGTGGATCGGCGGAACCGCGGTCTTGACGATCGACTATGGAACGTACCATACGGAATCGAACGCGTTGCATTGATGGACGGGATGGAGAGCGCGGGCGGAATTGACCTATTTGGCCGAATATGCGTTTGCGCCTGTCGATTGCAGTGAATCCAGCATCTCGCGGCGAAGGATGGCGTTAATGCGAGACTGGTAGCCGCTGCCCTGCGCGCGCAGCCAGTGCAGCACGTCAGAGTCGATGCGTACGGTTGTGGAAGTCTTGGTGGGCCGGTAGAATGGATTGCGCACCGCATTCTTCCAGAAGGCGTCGTTGAGCGGGGGAATCTCGGAATAGTCGATTTCGCTCTCCGGTTTCTCCTTGAGGGAGGCAATCTCCGCCTTCTGCGCCGCCGTTAGTGCAGGCGGATGGACAAGGTCGATCTCATTTTGAGCCATTTTCTTCTTCATAACGCCTCCTTTCATTGTGGTTGGCTCGCCGCGCAGAGATAATGCGGATGACTTCAACTTCATCCGACACACGAATGGCATGGGCGGCCATAAGCATTACGGACCCATCCACAACCCCGATGGCTTGCCAGCGAAGCTCTCCGTCCACAATGCGGTCCTGCTCAAAGAGCGCATAGGGATCGGCGAAGATGCGGGTGTCAGTCTCGAAACTCACGCCGTGCTTGAGCAGGTTGGCCTTTGCTTTGGCGTAGTCCCACTCAAAACACGACGCCATACAATCATGTTACTACAAACTAGTTATTTTTACTTGAGCATTCGCCACACACCGGGAAGGGCGAAGATCGTGAATCGGCGAAGCTGGGCGACGGCGGTTGAGTCCTCTTCCGCCTCGGCTGCTGTGTTACCGTTGCAGTACGGCCTCCCTGAGCCGGGCCGGAGGATGGGCCTGTGCCGAGTGCCCAATTCGGGCGGAAAACGGGGGCGGTGAGCGCACTGAGCAGAATGTCCCAGCAGCCGGAACCGACATTGTCTTCCCTTGCCACGAACCCGGCTCCCGCGCCGGGCTCCGCATCGGGCCCTGCGCCTGAAATGCGGCCTCCGCAACCGGCCACACGACCCGCGCAGCAGCGTATTCCCCCTTGGCTGGCGAGTACCGAGATATTTTTACGCGAGTTTCTGTTGATGTTCATTAGCTTGGTGATCATTATTGCGCCGTGGTCGGGCGAATTGCTCTGGTTTCTTCCAAGATCGCGTTTTTTGTGGGACCAGAACGCCCTGATTCAATACTTTCCCGCAATCGCGCACTATTCGTCCACCGGAGCGGTGCGCGGCATCGTCTCCGGGCTGGGGCTTTTGAATTTGTGGTACGCGTTTCACGACGCGTTCCGCCGTCGGGATGGATGAGAGATGAACGAGAAGCAGAGTGCAGAGAACAGAGACCAGAGATCAGTGCCGGCCGCGGTGATCCCCGGCAATAGTGTGCCTCCGCCGCTGGAGACGGCTGCTCTGGCCTATGAGAACGCCAGCTTTCTGAACAGCGCCGACGGGCGGCTGATTCGCATTGTCTCCGAGTACATGGAGCCTCTGGCGCGCTTCCGTCGTGAGCAGATTCAGGACACGGTGGTGTTTTTTGGCTCGGCGCGCTTTCGCGGGCGCGAAGAGGCCGATCATGCTTTGGAACTGCTGGACAACACCGGCTCGAAGCAAGCCGCGCCTAGCAATGAGCAGCCGGCCAAAGCGCCGGAGATCGCCGCCGGCAGCGCGACCGAGTTGCAGCGCAAGCGCGCCGTGGCGGCCGTAGAGATGGCCCGCTACTACGAGGACGCGCGGCGGCTCTCTGGGCTGCTAACCCGCTGGGCGATGCAGATTCCCTCGCGCCGGTCGCGCTTCGTAGTCACCTCAGGCGGCGGGCCTGGCATCATGGAGGCGGCCAACCGCGGCGCTTACGAGGCTGGCGGCAAGACCATCGGCATGAATATCCTGCTGCCCTTCGAGCAGCATCCCAACCCTTACATCACCCCCGCTCTTAACTTCGAGTTCCATTACTTTTTCATGCGCAAGCTGTGGTTCGCATACTTGGCCAAGGCTCTGGTGGTCTTTCCCGGCGGCTTCGGCACGCTCGACGAGATGTTCGAGATTCTCACCCTGGCACAGACTCACAAGCTGGGCAACAAGATCACCGTGGTCATCTACGGCTCGGAGTATTGGAAGAAGGTCTTCAACCTGGATGTGCTGGTGGATACCGGCGCCATTTCGCCCAAGGACATCGAGCTGTTTCAGTTTGCCGACACGCCGGAGCAGGCCTTCGAGATGCTCAAGCAGGGGCTGACGGAGAATTACCTGGTGGCCGAGGCCGCCGCCGGCACGCTCGCCGAGAGCCAGGTGATGATTCCCGGCGAGGATCTGCTGGCCGGCTGGACGGTCGAGGATTTTCTTGGTCCGGAGATGGCCAAGACCAGCAAATAATTATCCACGGCAGAGTTCTGCGTTACAACAGCAACCAATCGCCTCGCGCCGGAGGCGCAGTGGTCATTAACCCTGCGCTTCAGCGTGGGGTTGGCGTAAGCAACAATTTATTCGGAATCCCATAGGGACGGCGCCTTTATACTAGAAGCTGTTTTATAGCCGAGTGCTGACGGTTATCAGGCTTTCCCTCAAAGGTTAAAGCCCTCAATTTTTCTGCTCTGTCAGCGGCGCGGCGCTCTTGAAAGAGATTTGGAAGGAGCGGGCTTTGGCTCAGGCAGAGATTGGCATCATCGGCGGCAGCGGGTTGTACTCGATGCCCGGATTCACAAACGTACACGAAGAGACCGTCGAGACGCCCTTTGGCGCGCCGTCGGACGCCTTTCAACTCGGCGAGTTAGAGGGGCGTCGCGTAGCGTTTCTTGCACGGCATGGGCGCGGCCATCGCCTGCTGCCCTCGGAGTTGAACTTCCGCGCCAACATCTACGCGATGAAGAAACTCGGCGTCGAACGGATCATTTCGGTCTCGGCTGTGGGCTCGCTCAAAGAGGAGCACAAACCGACGGATTTCGTGGTGCCCGATCAATTCATCGACCGTACCTTTCATCGCATCTCGACCTTCTTTGGCGAGGGGATCGTGGGCCACGTGGCCTTTGGCGATCCGGTCTGCGCGACGGTGGCCCAAACCGCATCTGCCGCTTGCGCGACGGCGGGTGTGGTGGGCAAGCTAGGCGGGACGTACGTCTGCATGGAGGGTCCGCAGTTTTCCACCAAGGCCGAGTCGAAGCTCTATCGCAGTTGGGGCGCGGACGTGATCGGCATGACCAATTTGCAAGAGGCCAAGCTGGCGCGCGAGGCGGAGATTTGCTACTCGACCATTGCCATGGTCACCGACTACGACTGCTGGCGCGAGGGTCACGACGCGGTGACGATTGAAGAGATTGTGCGCGTGCTGCATCAGAATGCCGAGAACGCGGCCAAGGTCGTCAAAGCCGCCGTCGCTGCCATGCCTCACGAACGCAACTGCGCCTGCGCCTCGGCTGCCAAGTACGCCGTGCTGACCGCCCCCGATGCGATTCCCGCGGCGGCGAAAGAGAAACTTGCGCTGCTGTTTGGCAAGTATTTCGAACAATGAGGTTTTTTGGTTCTGTTAACAGAATTGAGATCAGATTTTATGAGAGACAAGCAATACATTCTCAGCGAAATCCAGAGAACTGCGGAGCTCAACAACGGTCAGCCGCTGGGTCAACGAGCTTTCAAAACCGAGACGGGAATAGGCAGACATGAGTGGATGGGTAGATATTGGACCCGTTGGCCTGATGCTGTATTGGAAGCTGGATTCAAACCTCTGGAAGCGGACATAGCATTCGGTATTGAAGAGATGCTAGCTGAGGTGTCACTCCTCGTTCGCAAATATGGAAGATACCCAATCGAGGCTGAGATTCTTTTCGAAAAGAGAGCAAACGGCAACGAGCGAATCCCCTCCCCAGACATACTCCGTGCTGGGCTAGGCAAAAAGCCGGACGCAATTCAAAAAGTCCGCGACTATTGCTTCTCAAGAGAAGAATTCGCGGATGTGTTTGTCATCTTAACCAAAGAAGCTGTTAGTACTAATACGATTGACGAAAAAAATGAAACTATTACTACGTCCAAGAAACAATCAACTGCAGGCTATGTGTATTTGGTGA
>JBEKDX010000099.1:0-11235 GCA_050014135.1 Occallatibacter sp. | reverse complement strand
GCCAACCTCCGCTTCCAGCCCCAAAAACTCCTGGAAAACATCGTTCGACAGCAGCCTTCCCTGCTCGGTTAGCCGAACCGACTTGCCGTCGAAATTCACCAAACCAATCTCGGCCAGCCGCGCCACAGCCTCGATCGCCAGCGCCACGCTCTTCGCGCCAAACTCCCGCTCCATCGCGGCCACTTCCACGCCGGCATTCAAACGTAATCCCAGAAACCAAGCCTCCTCGTGCTGCTGCGCGCGGCTGAGCCAAGCCGTCTCGACCGGCTCCGCGCCCGCCAGATACGCCCGTAAATCATCGGTCGTCGTTGAGCGCAGCACCGCGCCGGTTTCAGACTCCGCCGCCAGCATCGACGAAGCATCCAGCCCCAGCCCCAAGTAAGGCCGCCGTAGCCAGTAGCTCAAATTGTGCTGCGACTCCTTACCCGTCCGGCAGAAGTTGGAAATCTCGTATTGTCCAAGACCGGCCACTCTCAGCTTTTCAATCGCCATCGAATACATCTGCGCAATCGCATCGTCGCTTGGAATCAGACCAGCATGGTAGCGGACGCCGCGCGCGAGCACTTCCCGGCCCAGCCGCGACTCCTCATCCACCTCCAGCATATAGATGCTGGCGTGAGGAACGCCTGTCTCGGCCAGCACTTCGAGCGACTCCTCCCACGAAGCGAAGCTCTGCCCGGCGAGGCCGGCGATCAGGTCGATACTCAGATTGCGAATGCCCGCCGCGCGCAGACGGCGAATGTCGTCGAGCACCACGGCGCGACCGTGCAACCGGCCGCTCACCGCAGCCTCGCAGTCAATGAACGACTGCACGCCCAGGCTGACGCGATTCACCCCAACTAGCGCCAGCGTATCCAGCATCTCGTCCGCAAGCTGCCCAGGCGCGCATTCGACGGTAATCTCCGCGTCAGCCGTCAGGTCGAACTCCGCTCGCATCGCCGCAAACAGCCTCGTCATCAGCTCCGGCGTCAACAGAGTGGGCGTACCGCCCCCCAGATAAACCGAATCCACGCGCCGCGGCAGCCGTGCTCTCATTCGCTCCGCCCAAGCGCGCGCGCCAGCCATCTCCTCGATCACCCGGTCGATATAGCGCGTGTGTTCGCTGGCTGGATACACTCCCGAAGCAAAGTTGCAGTATGTGCACTTCGACCGGCAAAACGGAATCGAGATGTAAACCAGGAGCGAGTTGCCAAGGAAAGCCGCCATGAAGAGATTGTTTCATGGGATCAGCGCTCAGAGATCAGGGAAGAGAGAATTCAAGCATGAGTCAAAAAAGGACCGTTCACCGTCCTACTAGGCAAGGAGAATCACTTTTGAAAGCCTGGCCCGTTGTGGGCATTGCACTGATACAAACGCTGCTGCTTGCTGCTCATTGGTTCATCTATAGCACCTGGATCGCCTTCTCGCAGCCGCTCGGCGCGCCGGCCACGCTATCGCTGCGGGCAGCGATGCTGATACTGGCCTTCAGCTTCGTCGTCGCCACGATGCTTGGCTTCTTCTTTGCTAACCGGATGGTCGCGCTCCTCTACAGGCTTGCCGCAGTCTGGCTGGGTTTTCTCAACTTCTTTTTTCTCGCCGCTTGCCTCTGCTGGCTGATCGGCTTCGCGCTGCCGCTGCTGGGATTGAACCCGCTTCGGCCACTATTGGTCGCCGGGCTATATGGTCTGGCCGTTGCGGTCAGCCTCTACGGCCTGTTCAACGCGCGTATCATCCGCATCCGGCGCATCCCCATCCACCTTCCCGGCCTGCCCGCTTCCTGGCTCGGCCGCACAGCTCTCGTGCTGAGCGACCTGCACCTGGGCCATATCAACGGCCTCGCCTATTGCCGCCGCCTCGTGGCGTTGGCCGCAAGCCTCAACCCCGACATTGTTTTTCTCCCCGGCGATCTATTCGACGGCTCCAAGACCAACGCGGATAAGCTCGCCGCGCCACTCCGTCAACTCGCTCCGCCTTTGGGCATCTACTTCTCCACCGGCAACCATGATGAATTTGGCGACGCTGCCCGCTACGCCAAGGTCCTCAGCCATGTCGGCATTCGCGCACTGGACAATGAAAAAGTCACCGTCGATGGCCTGGAGATTATTGGCGTCAACTACGGCGACTCCGGTTACCCCATCCGCCTGCGCGCCACGCTGGAGAGCCTGCGCCTCGAGCCCGGACACGCCAGCATTCTGCTCAACCATGTGCCCAATCGCCTGCCTATCGTCGAGCAGGCAGGCATCAGCCTCCAACTCTCCGGCCATACCCACGGCGGACAGCTCTTCCCTTTCACATGGTTCACCCGCCGCGCCTTCGGCAACTTCACCTACGGCTTGCATCGCTTCGGAGCTTTGCAAGTTTTTACCTCGAGCGGCGCGGGAACATGGGGTCCGCCGATGCGCGTTGGCACCCGCTCTGAGATCGTCTTGCTCACCTTCGAGTAGATGCGTTCTTCACGGAATTGACACAATGGATTCGCTATTATTAGCCTGCTGCTGCCGTACGCACCGGTAGACACTTCCCTCAACGGGTATCTTTGCGCCACTGTGACGCTCACGACAGAAGATCGCAGTGCTCGCGCGGTAGCATTGATCTTGCCCGTCTTCGAGGCAATACATCGAAACAAATCAGAATCCAGGAGAAGTAAGGAATGAGTGAGGAAATTCACACCAGTCAGGCAAACGGCGGCGTAGTTCGGACCCGTCTTCATGGGATCGAGTTGCTGCTCAATTCCCGGCTCAACAAGGGAACCGCCTTTACCGAAGAGGAGCGCGACGACTTCGCGCTGCATGGCCTGCTGCCACCCAACGTCTCGACACAGGAAGAGCAGCGCGAGCGCCGCCTGCGCGTCTTGGCCGGGCGCGATACCGATTTCCTCAAGTACAGCAATATGCGCGACCTTCAGGACAACTGCGAGACCCTCTTCTACTCGCTCATCGAGCACCACACCGAAGAGATGCTGCCCATCGTCTACACTCCGGCAGTGGGCGAGGGATGCCAGCGCTTCAGCGAGATTTGGCGTCGGCCCCGCGGCCTCTTTCTCAGCTATCCTAACCGCGACCGCATAGCGCAGATCCTCGCCGACCCGCGCTATGACGGTGTGCGCTGCATTGTGGTCTCGGATGGCGAGCGCATTCTCGGCCTGGGCGATCAGGGCGCCGGCGGCATGGGCATTCCCATCGGCAAGATGGCTCTCTACACTGCTCTCGGCGGCATTCCCCCCGAGCACTGCCTGCCCATTCTGCTCGACGTCGGCACTGACAACGAAGAGCGCCTCAACGACCCAATTTACATCGGCTGGCAGCACAAGCGCGTCCGCGGACCCGAGTATGACGCCTTCATCGAGTCCTTCGTCGCCGCCGTCCAGCGCCGCTGGCCACACATTCTCTTGCAGTGGGAAGACTTCGCCGGCGTCAACGCGGCCATCCTCCTCAATCGCTATCGCGACCGCCTCTGCACCTTCAACGACGACATTCAAGGCACCGCCGCCGTCACCACCGCAACGCTGCTGGCCGCCGTCAACGCCTCTGGCCGTCCGCTCAAAGAGCAGACCATCGCCATCTTCGGCTCCGGTTCGGCCGGCATCGGCATCATCGATCTGCTCGTTGCCCGCATGAAAGAGGAGGGTCTGACGGAAGCCGAGGCCCGCCAGCGCGTCTACGCCTTCAATCGCTATGGCCTTCTGGTCGAGGGATGCGAGGGCATTCGCGCCGGTCAGCAGCCGCTGGTTCGCAAGAAGGCCGATGTCCAGGGATGGAAGCTCTCTGGCACAGGCGCGATTTCTCTGCTCGACGTCGTCCGCAACGCCCATGTCACAGTGCTAGTCGGCGTCAGCGCGCAACCCGGCGCATTCACCGAGGAGATCGTCCGCGAGATGGCTCGCCACACCACGCGCCCGGTCATCTTCCCGCTCTCCAATCCCACCTCGAAATGCGAAGCCACGCCCGCCAATCTGTTGCGCTGGACCAATGGCCAAGCGCTGGTCGGCACCGGCAGCCCCTTCGATCCGGTCGAGGTCAACGGCAAGCTGTTGCGCATCTCGCAAGTCAACAACTCGTTCATCTTTCCCGGTCTGGCCCTCGGCATTCTCGTCTCGCGCGCCAACCGCGTCTCGGACGCAATGATCATGGCCTCCGCCAAGGCGCTCGCCGGTCTCTCGCCCACCATCACGGATAAGGACGCTCCCTTGCTGCCGCCCATCGCCGATTGTCGCAAAGTAAGCGTGGTGGTCGCCGAAGCCGTCGCCAAGCAAGCCATCGCCGACGGAACCGCCGTAGCTGCGGACGATGCAACCCTCCGCCAGCGTATCCGCGACTACGTCTGGGAGCCGGACTATCTGCCTTACGTACGCATTCCGTAAGCAGTAATTGCAGCAGAAACGCACAAGTCACAAAGACGGATCTCCGCACATCTGGCGCTGTCATCCTGAGCGAGCGCAGCGAGTCGAAGAACCCGTGGTTGCTTTTTTGTAGTCTCCCAGACCCAATAGCCGGACTGAGGTGATTTCTGATATATTCATTTCCGCGTGCGAGGGGCCGTAGAATCGCGCCGCTGTCGGTTCATTGTTGAGTGCCCTGCTGGAATGACTGGGTTCTAGCATTGTAGCCTTCACTACGGTGTGTTTTGGCTCCTGCGCAGCGTGAGCAAGTCACGGAAGATAAAAATGAATACGACGACTCAGGAAAATCATGGCGAAGGATTGACCTTGCGTCAGGCAGCGCTGATTGCTGGCTTCAGCTACCTGCTTGGTCCGGTGACCTACGCGGAGTTTTCGATCTACCCAAAGCTGGTTATCCCTGGAAACATCGAACAAACAGTGCAGAACCTTGGCGCCCATCAAGGATTATTTGCTGTCGCCATTCTCTGCTATCTTGTCGAATTCATCGAGGACATTGTTATTGCCTGGGCGCTCTACGTCTTGCTAGTTCCAGTCAACCGGGCATTGTCCCTGCTCACGGCGTGGTTCAGGTTGATGTACACTGCCATCGCTTTCTTCGGGATGTTGAAGCTGGTAACCGTATTTCAACTGGTCAGCACGCCGGATTACCTGGCAGCCTTTGGGGCGGGCCCGTTGCATGCACAAATTCAGCTTCTGCTCGGCACATTCCGGGACGATTGGTCTATCGGCCTGGTGTTGTTTGGAATCCATCTCGTTTTGCTGGGCTATTTGATTTATCGCTCCGGTTACATTCCAAGGCTCCTGGGAATTCTGCTCGTCGTAGATGGATTGGGTTGGGTCATCGACAGTTTGCAGCCATACCTTTACCCGAATGCGCAGTTGAAATACCTCTTCCTCACATTCTTCGGGGAGATATTTCTGATGCTTTGGCTCCTCATTCGTGGCTGGAAGGTCAAAGAGCCGAAGCGGGACATTGAACCTATATCCGCCTGAGAAGCGGAGGGCTGGTCAGAGATCAGACGAGCCAGCCGTTCGAGGTTAGTGGTCTCCCAGAACTCAAACGCGGGACATGGTGCACCTGGCTCTTTTACCTCCACCTGTCACCGGACTTCAATAGGTAGTTCTTGATGACATATCCCCACGGAACCAATGGCCAGAAGATGACAACCAGCCCGGTCGAGTAGACATCGTTCATGACAGCATCTGTAATCTGTCCGGCACGCCAGAGTGGTAACGCGAAGAAGAGCAGGTAGATCGTCTTCCATAGAAACTCAAACAACAAGACCGGCAACATCTTTACCGGGTAGCGAATACCCAGCACAGAGATCGCGCCGATGCCCGCGAATACCGCATAGTAAATACCGCTGTGACTCGCGAGATCACTCGAATGGGAAATGACAACAGGCCAAATCGCGACCCCAAGGCCCACAACAATGAACAGGTAAAAGGCGCGCAGCAGATAGATGCGCAAGAGAGAAAGTTCTGAGTCGTGCGCTTCGACCGGGGGAATGCCCTCGGTTGCGGACGGTTCTTGTACGGGAGACATAGATCGAGCTCCTTCAGGATTAACCGTTTGGTTCCTAATGAACACCACTAATTACATTGTACTGGCTACCGCGGATGGCATCCGCATCGTGAAAGAGAATGAGTGGATAAAAGCACATACGCAGATAACTCTGGAATCGTTCTCAATAAAGGATCAAAATATTCAGCCCGATCTTTGACGCTTCTCCTGCTTGATCTTGCGAATCTCTTCCATGCGCTGGGCTAGGAGTTTTTCGCGGCCCTCCTGCGTGGGCTTGTAATAGCTGCGGCCTTTGAGCGAGTCGGGAAGGCAATCCATCTCGGCGACTTTGCCCTCTTCGTTGTGGGCGTAGCGGTAGCCTTTGCCGTAGTCGAGCTCCTTCATCAGTTTCGTCGGCGCGTTGCGCAGGTGCAGCGGAACCGGCTCCTGGCGAGTCTGCTCGACCTCCTGCTGCACCGCCCCATATGCGGTGTAGACCGAGTTCGACTTCGGCGCAAGGCAGAGATAGACGACTGCCTCGGCCAGCGCCAGGTCTCCTTCGGGCGAACCCAAAAAATCAATCGCCTCCTTGGCAGAGAGAGTCAGATTGAGCGCTTCGGGAGCGGCCAGGCCGATATCTTCGACGGCCATGCGGACGACGCGGCGGGCGAGATAGAGCGGGTCTTCGCCGGCGGCGAACATCCTCGCCAACCAATAAAGCGCGGCGTCGGGGTCCGAGTTGCGCACGCTTTTGTGCAGCGCGGAGATCAGGTTGTAATGCTCTTCGCCGGACTTGTCGTAGATCAGCACGCGCTGCTGGACGGCTTCAGAGGCTTTTTCCTTGTCGATGTGCTTTGTGCCGGTAAGAACCAGTTGCGCGGCGACTTCGAGCGTGTTGTAGGCGGAGCGGCAATCACCGCTGGAGTAACTGGCAATCATCTCCAGAGCATCCTCGTCGGCGGTCAACTCCAGCGCGCCGAGTCCGCGCTCACGATCTTCCAGAGCGCGGCGGAGCAAGGCGGCAATCTGCTCCTCGGTGAGTGGCTGCAGCACATAGACGCGGCAGCGAGAGAGCAGCGCCGAGATAATCTCAAACGATGGATTCTCGGTGGTTGCGCCAATCAACCGAATCGACCCGCGCTCGACGTAGGGAAGAAAAGCGTCCTGCTGCGCTTTATTGAAGCGATGAATCTCATCGATGAAAAGGATGGTGCGCGAGTGCATCTCGGAGGCCTGCGCCGCGGCCACCATCACCTGCTTGATCTCCTTGATGCCGCTCATCACGGCGGAGAACTCGATAAAAGTCGCCTTGGTCGTCTCGGCGATGATCTTGGCCAGCGTGGTTTTACCCACTCCTGGCGGACCCCACAAAATCATCGAACCCGAATCATCGCGCTCGATCTGCACGCGCAGAGGCTTGCTGGGGCCGACCAAGTGCTCCTGTCCGCTCAGCTCCTCCAGAGAGCGCGGGCGCATCCGCTCGGCCAGAGGCGCGGTGCGCGCCGTGCCTCGAGGGCCTTCGGGCTCGTTGTCAAAGAGGCTCATCGCGCACCACTGGTCAAAGAATTTGGGTGCCCCATCCTTCGCGCTTTTTGCGAAGGGTGGGATGTAAATGCCGCCCGCTGCCGCGAAGCCTCATAAAGCAGCACCGCTGCGGCTACCGAAGCGTTGAGGCTCTCGACCGGGCCGGGGCATGGAATCGTCACGGCCCCGTCGGCCTGGGCGGCTATCTCTTCTGGAACGCCGTTGCCTTCATTGCCGATCAGGAGCGCGACCGGAGCGGTCAGGTCGACGAAGTGGGCAGCTTTAGCATGATCGAGAGCGGTGGTCCAGATTTTGACGTGGGCGTCGTGCAGGCAAGCGAAGCATTCTTCCGAAGTTGCGGCCACGAGCGGCAGGCGGAAGAGGCTGCCCGCCGAGGCCCGCACCGCCTTGGGATTCCACGCGCTGACGGTTCCCGGCAGACTCACGATCCCGGCTGCGCCAAAGGCTTCCGCGGAGCGCAGAATCGTTCCCAGGTTGCCGGGGTCCTGCAAGCCGGCCAGCACGACGATCAGCGGCGCGGCCTTTGCTGGATCAATAAAAATATCGGCCCACGACCAAGCGGGCGGCTCGACCAGCGCGGCCACCGGCTGCGGCGTCTCGGTGGAGAGCGCCGAATCCAACAGCTCCTTGGGCAGCAGCAGTACTTCTGTCCCCGCCGCCAGCTTCAGACCATCCAGCAGAGACTCCGCACCCTGTGCAACAAAGACGCACGGCACGCGCAGGCCGGCGCTGAGAGCCTCTTCGAGCAGCTTTGGACCCTCGATGCCTGCGCTCCCCTCCCGGCCGGGATGGGTCAGCGCCCGGCGCAACTCCTTCAGGCGGGCATTCTGCTTACTCTGTACAATGCGATAAGACATTGGCGCGAAACCTGTTGTTGACACTGAGCCGATTTTAAGCTGTTTTGCCGGGTCGTGGACAGGCGGGTGCGGTTGTCTGGCTTGCACCAAAAGCTGTGCCGTGATAACTTCCGTTCTTGTGGCCACTTATACTCAAAGGGTCGCGAAAATTCTTGGGCACTGAGGTAGAGACTCTTGTTCGCGGAGATCTTGCGCGTCCATCCCGATAAACCCCAGCCAGACCGGATCGACGAGATTGTCGCCTGTCTGCGCAAGGGCCAGGTCGTTGCTCTGCCTACCGATACCTTTTACGGCCTGGCCGTTGATCCGGTGAATCTCCATGCGGTCGAGCAGATTTACCGGATCAAGACTCGCCAGAAGCAAAAGCCTTTGTCCTTGCTGATTGCCTCGCTGACCCAGGCGTATGAGCTGGCGCGCGACACCGACCCGATGCTGGACAAGCTGGCCGAGCGCTTCTGGCCTGGTCCCCTGACGATCATTGTGCGGGCCGGCTGCAAGCTGCCGCTGCGCTCGACGGCAAATACCGGCAACGTTGCCTTGCGGGTGCCCGACGCCGCCATTTCGCGCGCGATTGTGGAGCGCTTCGGGCTGCCCATCACCGCTACCTCGGCCAATCTTCAAGGGGCCTCGGAGTGCACCAACGCGGCTTGTGTCCGCGATCAGCTCGGCGACCGCATTCCATTGATCGTCGATGGCGGTTCCACTGGCCACACACGAGCAACCACGATCGTCAACCTCTCACTGGGCGAGGGACGCTGGGAGATTCTGCGCGAGGGAGCTATTCCGACCAATGAAATCGTAATGGCGTTGCAGAGATAACGAAAACAGCGATCAGAGAACTGTGAGCAATACTATCCTTCCAGATCCTGTACAGCGTATGATTTGATACTCGACTACTGTTCTCTGAGTCGACTACACAGATTGTTGATTACGGATAAACTGACCGCTGACCACTGTACCTAAAGGTTCTCGATGAAGCGTCCTACCAAGCCAAAACGCCGCCGATGGGCACTTCGAGTCTTTCTGGCCTTGCTCCTATTGGCCACGATTGGCGTTCTCGGCTGGTGCCGCTGGGTCTACGGGCAGATTGAGCGCTATGCTGTCGAAGACCATGCCGCCGCCGCCGACGCCATCGGCGTCTTTGGCGCTGCGGAGTACGACGGCCGGCCCTCCCCGGTCTACCGCGCGCGCCTGGATCACGCTCGCACGCTCTTCGATCACGGCATTGCCCCTCTGATCATCACGCTGGGTGGAAACGGCGGCGACCAGTTCAATGAAGGGACCGTAGGCCGAGAGTACCTGATGAGCCTGGGTGTTCCCGAGAGCGCCATCATCGCAGAAACCGAGAGCCGCAACAGCGAGGAATCCGCACGGCGCATCGCCGTCATTGCGCGCGTGAACGGGTTGCACCGGCTGGTGATCGTCAGCGACGGAACGCATCTGTTTCGCATTCATGAAATTTGCGCCGCCGGCGGACTCGACGTGCTCACCTCGCCGCGTCCTTATGTTGCTGTCGAGGGCGGCTCGCAAGATGCTGAACGCATCGCCCACGAGATTCTCAGCTATACGGCCTGGCGCCTGCACTTGCATTGATCGATTCGCGTGCAAAACGGCTCAGGATTAACGAGAACTCCTGCCCTGAGAAGATATTAGCGATTTTTCCCTTGATTCAACCGCCTGTAACATTTCCGGAAGAGAATCAAGGAAGGCAGGAACCTGCCTGGGAGACTTTCGTGAAGAAACTATTGGTTGCTGTGAGTTTGTTGTTTGTTGCCTGGAGCGCGGCTCCGGCGCAGAAGTTAACCGGGGCGGGCGCAACCTTCCCTTATCCGATTTATTCAAAATGGTTTAGCGAGTACAGCGCGGCGCATCCCGGCGTCGAAATCAACTACCAGTCGATTGGCTCCGGCGGCGGCATTCGCCAGATGACGGCTGGACTGGTGGACTTTGGCGCTACCGATGCTCCGGCAACCGACGAGCAATTGGCTCCGTCCAAGTCCAAGCTGATTCACATTCCTACCGTGCTCGGCGCCGTGGTGCCGATCTTCAATGTTCCGGGCGTCAACGACCTCAAATTCAGCCCTGAGGTCTTGGCTGACATCTACTTGGGAAGAATCTCCTCGTGGAACGACGCGCGTCTCGCCAAAGACAACCCCGGCGTGAATCTACCTAACCTCAAGATTATCGTCGTGCATCGCGCCGATGGCAGCGGCACCACCTACATCTTTACCGATTACCTGAGCAAAGTCAGCTCCGATTGGGCCAACGGACCAGGCCGTGGCGCTTCGCCGAGCTGGCCGACAGGCGTAGCCGGCAAGGGCAACGAGGGAGTGGCCGGCTATGTGCGCCAGTTGTCCGGCTCGGTGGGTTATGTCGAACTGATCTACGCATTGCAGAACAAGATCAGCTACGGAGCGATCAAGAACGCCGCCGGCAACTATGTGAAGGCCTCGATTGAAGGAGTCACGGCAGCCGCGGCCAGCGTCAAGCAGCTTCCCGACGACTACCGCGTCTCGATCACCAACGCGCCTGGTAAAGATGCCTATCCCATCTCCAGCTTTACCTGGATTCTGGTGCCGCTCAAGTCGGCTGACCCGGCCAAGGGTAAGGTGATCAAGGACCTGCTGAGCTGGATCGTCAATTCAGGTGAGAGCGAAGCCGCCGGGCTTTCTTATGCGCCGTTGCCCAAAAATGTGGTGGAAAAGGAACTCAAAACTATTTATTCGTTGCAATAACAACCGGAAAACTACGCGGGTCTCCCATATCTGCCGCCATTTCGCGGCAGATATGGGTTGCCACAAACTCCAATCCGCAACCTGCCCTTTTACTACGGTTGTAAATCGCCTCTCGGTGGGAGCAGAGTCGGTGGGAGCAGGGGGCTTCAGCCCCATGAATAAAGGCCATAATATCACGGCCTTTAGGCCCGGAAAGCGTTGATCTGGCACAAACAC
>JBEKDX010000098.1:0-11377 GCA_050014135.1 Occallatibacter sp. | reverse complement strand
GATTGCAGCGGTCGCACTTTGGCTTGCGAGCCTCGCAAACTGCGCGGCCGTGATGAATGATCTGATGAGAAAAATCGATCCAGCGGCTCTCAGGCAAAATGCGCATCAACTCCTGCTCGACCTTCTCCGGCGTCTCTGATTTGGCCAGGCCGAGGCGGCGGGCGATGCGCAGGACGTGCGTGTCCACGACCACTCCTTCGGCTTTGTGGAAGGCGACGCCGAGAACGACGTTGGCCGTCTTGCGGGCCGCGCCGGGAATGGTGATTAGCTCCGCGAGCGTCTGCGGAACTTGACCGTTGAAGTCGGCGACGATCTTGCGCGCCGCTCCCTGAATCGATTTGGCTTTGTTGCGAAAAAATCCCGTCGTGCGGATCAGAGCTTCGAGTTGCGGCAGAGTCGCCTTGGCCATCTTTTGCGGGGTAGGGAAGCGGCGAAACAATTCCGGCGTCACCATGTTTACGCGCACGTCGGTACATTGCGCGGAGAGGATCGTCGCCACCAGCAGCTCCCACGGTGAGTGATGCGTGAGCGCGCACTCAGCGCGAGGATAGGCTTCGTCGAGCGCGGAGAGGATCGCGGCGATGCGGCCGGACTCTTTGGCGGTTATTCGTTTCGCTGACGATGGTTTGTGCGTCGCTGTTTTATTGGTTGTCATAATCGTGAATGCATTTCAGCTTGCAGTGAAATGATTTCGATGGTTGGCGGTTCTTCGGAAGCTACATCGATCATCTGGTGTTCGCAGACAATCTTGAAATGAAGCAGCGGCTTGGTGTGTGCTCCAGTGTCGCGTGCAAGATGCTCCAGAAAATGCGACTTGGAATACAAACGAAACCTCTTTCCTTCATAGACCTCGTCTTGGTAATTGCCACAACTCCCGACGCATTCTTCAGTCACAAGATAAGCTGCAAAACGCTTCCAATATAAGCGAAAAGCCATACAACCTTCCACAGTTTCAATAGGAGCAGCGTCCTTATAGATAAATTCCAAGTCAGGAGGTAAATAGGAATTGTTAAGTTTTCCCCGACTCCCCTCGTTCACAACCGCCTCATCTACAACCATTTCAAGCTGACAGATTCCAAATTCGTGAAGTGAACGTAGAAAGAGATATTCGACTCGATTCATTCGGATCAAAAGTTCGTCTGTAATCTGCATTCTGCGTTCTCCTTACGAAATACAATTTTCATTCTAGCCAACCTGCGAGTCAATACGCATCTCGGCAGTATGAGCGTAATGCCGTGGCTATAGTCACACTGATTGGACAGCCTACTTCAGTGGCCTGAAGGCACTGCTCCCTCCGAAGAAAAATTCAAGCGTTACCCAGCCGGAGTCATGGCTCAGGCGAGCAGCCGCGCTCGCTTGCCTTGCGCCTTGAGCAAGGAGATAGCCTTTTTATCGAAGCTGACAAATTCGTGCGCGCCTAACCACTCGCCTTCGTAGGCGATGGCTCCATCGGCAAAGTCTCCGCCCTTATCCAGGACCGCCAAGCCTGCTTCGACGGCAGGGTGGTTCGTCACGACGTTCCTGCTGTCTATCAGAGCGCGAATAGAGTGAGCCACCTGCGCGGCTGGCATTTTGTAACCGTTTCGCAAGACCCAAACAAATTCACAAAGAGCCGCCACCGGGATGGCGACGAGTTCTGCTGCCCTCAATGCATGAACCGCAGGCAGAGTCTGGGTTGGATCATCGCGCACCGCGGCTCGCAGCAGAACGTTCGTATCCGCTGCGATTCTCATCGTTTTCCCGCCCAGGCGTCTTCTGTGATCTTCTTGATTTGTGCGATGGTGAGCCTGGGGCCACCCTTTTGTTCGAGGCAGCCGATGAAATCGTTGATCGAGCCGGTCCGCTTGGCGGGCTGTAGCACGAGTCTGCCATCCGGCAATTTGTCGGCATCGATTCTCTGTCCTGGAGCGACATTCAGATGCCGGAGCAGTTCCTGCTTCAAAGTGATCTGGCCTTTGGCGGTAATCGTTAATGTAGGCATAGTCCCTCTTTCTTGATAGTAAGGCAAATATTCATTACTGTCCAGGGTCTTCGGTAACTGAATCCCGTCTATAGCTTTCCATCCAGCCAGCCGCTGAGCTTCTCAATCGGCAGCCGAACACCGATATAAAACTGCCCGAAGAGCGCATACACCGCGCTGACTTCGTCGAACCTCATCTCGTAGATCAGCTTTTTGAAGACGACCGGATCGTCGGCAAACAGGTCTACGCCCCACTCCCAATCATCCATGCCAATCGAGCCGGAGATGATCTGCTTCACCACATCGCCGTATCGGCGGCCGATCAGCCCGTGCTCGTGCATCATGCGCTGGCGCTCGGTGAAGGGCACGGTGTACCAGTTCACCTGTTCGCCGCGCTTGCGATCCATGGGATAGAAGCAGAGATACTTTGCCTCGGGGACGGATGGGAAGAGGCGCGGGGCCATGGCGGCGGAGGAGCGGGCGAGCGCGGCTTTGATTTCGGCGGTCCACTCCGGCGTGAACTCGGCGAAGCCCTGGGCGGCGGCGGCTTCGTAGCTCTTTCGGGTGGATTCGTAAAGGCCGAGTTCGACGACCGAGACGTAGGAGTGGCGCAGCTTCAGAAAATCGTAGAGCCTGGTCTGCGCCAGATCGAGTTCAACCTGGTTGAGGGCTTCGAGCGACTCGCGAAAGTGGATCAGGACCAGATCGCCTTTGTGGCCGAGTTGGGAGAAGAGCGCAGTCTGGATGGCTCCGTCGGCGCTTTTTCGTTCTAAACGATTCAGCAGTTCGACGGCCTCGGCGGCAATCTTGCCGCGTTCGCCCTCCGCGCAGGAGCGCCAGGCCTTCCAATCGAAGCGGAAGAACTGGTGGAGGAGGAACGAGCCTTCAAGCGTGAGCGGCACAGGAGGAAAGTCGGTCACCGGGATGATCTCCTTTGAATACCCCATCATCCTAACAGGACTTGGGGTCCAGGCAGACGGCCCCGGCCTTGGCCCTATATACTGTATGTGCCCATGAGCGAAAAGATTATTGCCCTTCTGGTTCATTTTGTAACCCACGTGATTGATATGGGCGGCTATGCCGGCATTGTTGCGCTGATGGGGATCGAATCGGCCTGCATCCCTTTGCCCTCGGAGATCATCATGCCGTTTGCCGGCTTTCTGGCGAATGCTGGTCACTTCAACCTCTTTTGGGTGGCTACGGCGGGCGCGCTGGGTTGTAACCTCGGCTCGGTGGTCGCCTACTGGATCGGCGCCAAGGGCGGAAGGCCGCTGGTCGAGCGCTACGGCAGATGGGTGCTGATGAGCCACCACGATCTGGACCGGATGACGGAGTTTTTCAGTCGCTATGGTTCGATCACAGTGCTGCTGGCGCGGCTCCTTCCGGTCGTGCGGACGTTCATCGCGTTTCCGGCGGGAATTGCCCGGATGCCCCAGCTTCGCTTTCACATTTATACGTTTTTGGGTTCTTGGCCGTGGTGCTTTGCGCTGGCTTATGCGGGCATGCGGCTGGGTGAGGCGTGGCATACGGACCCGCGCTTTCACGTGGCCTTTCATCGCTTCCATTTGGTGGTCGAGTTGGCTCTGCTGGCCGGAATCGTGTGGTTTGTGTGGTCGCACTTGAAGCGCGGCAGGCAGGCACAGGCCGCCTAGCGCAGCATATGAGACAGTGTGGGACGAGAGTGCCTGGCAAGGCGTACACTGTTGCGGTTGCCGCATGACAATTTTGAACAGCCCGGAGATCCGGAGCAAGCAATATGGAGTTAGGAGAAACGATGGGAACTGAAGAGCAAGGCGGCCAGAAGGCAGCAGGCAAGATTGAGCCCGCCAAGGGAAAACTAGGTGTGATGGTGGTCGGCCTGGGCGCCGTCTCCACCACGATGATCGCCGGAGTCGAGGCGGTGCGCAAGGGATTGGCCAAGCCCATCGGCTCGTTGACGCAGATGGGCACCATCCGCCTGGGCAAGCGCACGGATAACACCTCTCCGCTGATCAAGGACTTTGTGCCTCTGGCCAATTTGAACGACGTGGTCTTTACCGGCTGGGACATCTTCGAGGACAACGTCTATGAGTCTGCCGCGCACGCCAAGGTGCTGGACGAGAAGACGCTGCTGCAACTGAAGCCCTACCTGGAGACGATCAAGCCGCTGCCGGCGGTCTTTGACCAGTACTATGTGAAGCGCCTCAACGGCACTCATGTGAAGAAGGGCAAGAACAAGCGCGACCTCGCCAATCAGGTGATCGCCGACATCCGCGCCTTCAAGAAGACCGTGGACAGAGTGGTGGTGATCTGGGCCGCGTCGACGGAAATCTTTATTGTTCCGACGGCTGTTCACGAGAGCATAGAAGCCTTCGAGAAGGGACTCGATAACGACGACATCGCCATTGCGCCTTCGCAGATTTATGCTTATGCGGCGCTGAGCGAAGGCGTTCCCTTTGCCAACGGCGCGCCGAATCTGACGGTGGACTTTCCGGCGATGGTCGAATTGTCCAAGCGCAACGCAGCGCCGATCTGCGGCAAGGACTTCAAGACCGGCCAGACGCTGATGAAGACGGTGCTGGCGCCGGCCTTCAAGGCGCGTATGCTGGGCGTTCGCGGCTGGTTCTCGACCAACATTCTGGGCAATCGCGACGGCGAAGTGCTGGATGATCCGCAATCCTTCAAAACCAAGGAAGAGTCCAAGCTGGGTTCGCTTGATTACATCTTCCAGCCCGAGCTTTATCCCGACCTCTACAAGGATCTCTACCACAAGATTCGCATCAACTACTATCCACCGCGCGGCGATGACAAAGAGGCGTGGGATAACATCGACATCTTCGGTTGGCTCGGGTATCCGATGCAGATCAAGGTGAACTTCCTCTGCCGCGACTCGATTCTGGCCGCGCCGATTGCACTCGACTTGGTGCTCTTTCTCGACCTGGCCAAGCGCACGCCGTCGCTGCGCTCGATTGGCATTCAGGAGTGGCTGAGCTTCTATCTGAAGTCTCCGCAATCGGCCCCCGGGCTGTATCCCGAGCACGATCTGTTTATCCAGTCGATGAAGCTGAAGAACACACTGCGCCACATCATGGGCGCGGACCTGATCACCCACCTCGGCCTGGAATACTACGACTGAGCATTTGCCATGCAGGCAGACGCTCCCGTTGGTCGCAAACGTAAACGCCCTCTCCGAAAGGATGGGGCGTTTTTGTCTGCGAATGTTTTTTGGGCGATGCTCGATGGCCAGTTCCGAAGATAAGTCGGACTGTTCTGGTTAGATCGCGCTATGATTGAGAGCCCAGGGAAGGGAATTCACTGTAATCCAGGCGCGCATCCTGCCGTTTCCGGGGCCATCCATTTCAGTTGTACATCCTTCATCGACCAGGCGGCCAAGAAAATATCCCTCGGCAGTGCCGGGGGCTTTGCGGTTTGCGGCCCCTCAAAGAGGCATGGCTGTCTGCAATGCCAAAGGAAGCGGATTGTTCACGACAGATTGAAATCCGCGCCGCAGGCGCAGTGTTGGTTAGTCCCGCGCTTCAGCGTGGGGAAAGCGTCCCCACCTTGACAGAACCGGAGTCCCGGAGGGACGGCGCATTCTCATCGCTCACATCCTTTTGACTCTTTCGCAAAAATGAAGGTAAAAACACAAAACCGGGAGCGGCTCCCGTAACTGTCAAACATCGATTGTCGTCCCGGCAGAGCAGGGGTTTCCCCGGTTGTGATAAAGGCGTCGAGCCTGCCCCATCGGTTGAAACTCGCGTCCCTGTCATCCCGTCCTGATAAGGTGTTATGCGGAGGATTATTTGATGCGAATGGGAATGGGAGTGGTATGTGCGCTGGCAATTGCGACTCTGACGGCAGCGGTTTCTCTTCCGCTTCATGCGGATTCATTGAAGGTCAAAACTGAACAAGGCAAGGCGCACGGCAAGAGCATCAACGATGGCAAGGTCAAGGCATTTTTAGGTCTGCCCTACGCGGCCGCTCCGGTGGGCGATCTGCGCTGGAAGACGCCTCAGCCGCCGGCCAAATGGCAGGGCGAACGCGATGCCACCAAGTTTGGCGCGCACTGCGCCCAGGGCCACGTCTTCGACGACATGATCTTCCAGGACGGCGCGGGCAGCGAGGATTGCCTCTTCCTGAACGTCTATGCGCCCGCCAGCGCCAAGGCCAAGAGCAAGCTGCCGGTGATGTTCTGGATTCACGGCGGCGGCTACTCCGGCGGAGCCAGCTCGGAGCCGCGGCACAACGGCGACTTTCTCCCACTTAAAGACGTGGTGCTGGTGACGATCAATTATCGGCTGGGAGTCTTTGGTTTTCTGGCGACAGCCGATCTAGCCAAAGAGGCGAACGGCTCGGCGGGCAACTACGGCATGGAGGATATGGTCGCGGCGCTTCAGTGGGTCAAGGCCAACATCGGCAACTTCGGCGGTGATCCGAATAATGTGACCATCTTCGGCGAAAGTGCCGGCTCCTTTGCCGTCAGCACACTGATGGCCTCGCCGCAGGCGCGCGGACTCTTTGAAAAAGGCATTGGCGAAAGCGGCGGCGCCTTCGGCAACACACTCGTGACCGACACCCTGGAGGCGCGCGAAAAGAAAGACGGCGAATGGGTAGCCTCGCTCGGCGTCAAGTCGCTTGAAGAACTGCGGGCCGTTCCCACCGACAAGATTCTCGACGCAGTCAAAACCACGCATGGCGGCTTTTCTCCAGTCGTCGACGGCAGCTTCCTTACTGAGCCGGTTCCCGACACCTACGCCGCAGGCAAGCAGGCTCATGTGCCTCTTTTGGCCGGATGGAATCGCGACGAGGGAAGTTTCGTGGCGATGCGTCCAATAACCGCTGAGCAGTGCAAAGGATACGCTACGGGCTTCTTCAAGGATCGCGCCGCGGAGTTTCTCACCCTCTATCCCTGCGATACCGATGCGCAAGCGCTGCGTTCGGCCATCGATTTCGGCGGCGACACCTTTATCGCCTTCAGCACTTGGAAGTGGCTCGAGGCCCATCGGAAGACTGGCGACTCTCCGGTGTACCGTTATCACTTCGAGTTGGGCGCGCCGTCCAGCAAATTCCACACTGGCACTTACGCCTTCCACTCCGACGACATCGAATACGTCTTCGGCACGCTCGACACTCGACCCGGAGCCGAGTGGCGGCCCGAGGATCGCAAACTCAGCGATCAGATGATGAGCTACTGGACCAACTTTGCCCGCACCGGCGACCCCAACGGACCAGGCCTGCCCGCGTGGCCCAAGTACGACAAGGACGACTCGCTGATTCACCTCGACAGCACCATAACCTCCGGCCCGGACACGCTGCGTCCGCGCTATGAGTTCCTGTTGAAGGGGATGCCGGAGATGCGCTTCTGAAGTTATCGCGAAACAAAGAATGGCCGCCCGGAGGCGGCCATTCTTGCGTGGATAGAAGTGAGTCTATTTGACGCCCGCGGCTTCGGCAAAACCCGCCGAAACCGATTGAGGAATCGTACTCACCGGAGGTGGATCGGCGAAAGTGGAGTTTTTCGCGTTGATCGCATTCGAGTAATCGGGGCCAAGACCGAGCTTCTTCAACGCCCGGGCATCGGGCAGTAATTTCGTCTGCCATCCCTGGTCGGCCTGGTACTTCCGCATGGCTGCCTGGGTGCTTTCGTTCCATTGGCCGTTGGCCTCGCTGCTCAGATAGTGTACCCGGATCAGCGCCTGCTGAATCTCAGTAACTCGTTCTGAATCAATGGCCTGCTGGCCGCGCGGGCGGCGAGCTTTGGACTTGCCCTTGTGGCTGCTGTGGGCTGCGGATTTACTGCTGGAAGCGTGATGAGTAGTGGTTGCCAAGGCCGGCGATGCGGCCAGAGCCGCAAACAATACACATGCCAAGTTTACTCGAAAACATAGCACGCGTTTCACCTCTGGAAAGATCGTATCCCTGGAAGCCTATAACAAAAGTTCAGTGAATTCAGTGCATCTCGGCAAGCGAATTCACGCTTCGCCGCCGCAAAGAGGAAAAGAGCGCCGACAGCGGTATTCGCCGCCGGCGCTCTTTCAGGCGTTACTCGAGCGTCCCGCCCATATAGTTGATCCCTGCGTCAGGATGGCGTGGATCCATGATTTCGAAGACCACGTCATCGCCGGTTTTCAGCTTGCTGACCACCGCGTCGAATTGCTCCTTGGTGGCGGTTGGATGCCTGTTGACCCGAATGATCACCAGGCCCGGCTCGAGTCCCTGCAAGTCAGCGAAGGAGCCGGAACGCACCGATTGGATGACGACGCCAGATGCGTGCAGCTTGGCGACGGTTGCCGGTGAAGCCTCGCGGACCACGATGCCCAGCTTGCTCTCGCCTGGGTCGCCACTGTCGCTTGGGTTGGATTCAGCCTGCGGATTGCCGCTCTTGTCGAAAAGCTTGTCGCGGTCGGCGATGGTTACCGACGTATCGGCCTGTTTGCCCTCGCTGACAAATCCCAGTCGGACCGTCGAGCCGGGACGGCGGCTGGCAATCTCATTCACCAGATCGTCGCCGTCCTTGATCGAGCGGCCATCGACGCTGGTGATGATGTCCCCAGCCTTGAGACCCGCCTTCTCTGCCGGTCCGCCCGGCTCTATCCTGTTCACCAGAACGCCGTTCTTGATGCCGTAGACGCGATTGACCGCGCCGGGCAACTCCTGGCTGAAATAGATCCCAATTGATCCCCGCGTCACCTTGTGGCTGGCTCCGATCAGTTCATTGTAGGTATCGACCACGGTATTCGAGGGCATGGCGAAGCCCAGGCCCTGGTACCCGCCCGACTGCGTCAAGATCGCCGTATTCACCCCGATTACGTTGCCGTTCATGTCCACTAATGGTCCCCCGGAGTTGCCAGGATTGATGGCCGCGTCGGTCTGGATGAAGTGTTGAAACTGCCCGCCGGCCCCCGGCTCGATCGTCCGGTTCTTGGCCGAGATGATCCCCGCGGTCACAGTCTGCGCCTGTCCGAACGGACTCCCAATTGCCACCACCCAATCGCCCACCTGCGGCGCGTCCGAGTTGCCCAGCTTGACCGTGGGCAGCGGCGTGCCGGTCTCGATCTTGATGACCGCCAGGTCCGTGGCCTTGTCCGTGCCAATCACGCGCGCCGGACGCCCCTCATCCTGGTTATCAGGGTCAGTCGAGAGCTTGACGTAAATCTTGTCGGCCTTCTCCACCACGTGATAGTTGGTGATGATGTAGCCCTTGGGATCGACGATGAAGCCCGAGCCGAGCGACTCGCGCACCCGCCCATCATCGCCGCCATCCAGGTCAGGCATCTGCCCGCCGAAGAAACGGAAGATGTCGCCCCAGTTTCCCTGCCCCTGTCCTTGTCCCTGCCCCGGCCCTTGCTGTTGCGGCTGATCCTGATCCTCGTCGTCGTCGCCGGGTTGCTGGGGAGTGGGCTGAATGCGGCCGTGAAAATTGCGGCGATTCTTGCCCACACCCTGCTTGGGAAGCGTCTGAGTGTTGATGTTCACCACCGCTGGCCCAACCTTCTGCGCAATCCTCACAAATTCGTTGGGAGCCACTGTCGAATTGACCGCCTTGAGGGGCGTGGCGTCGGTGCTGTCGCTCTGTTTCTCCTCTCCGCGTACGCCGTGCGCGGCATAGGAACCCGCCACAATCGCAACCGAGAGTGTGGCAAGCAAGATAAACGCTGAAGCGAGACGGCGCGTGCGCAGCCGTTCCAAGAGTGATTTCATAGAGTTCGTTGACCTCATCGGGTAACCAGCCTCGCGGCTGGGTTATTCAGCTTGTTCAGATCTGTTCAGTCTGTTCAAAGCAGCAACCTACTCAGTATAGCCAGTGGCGGGCAATCCCGTCTGGTTGGTACTTCTCGTCCGCCTTATCCCTATAGACGCACCCAATCTAAAAGAGTCGCATATCACCGGCGCTAGCCGGGCGTCACATCCGAGAAGAGATCATCAATCAGTTCTTGAATCTGACCAGCCTTGCGCGGACTCACGCCTGAGAATTGGATGCCGGCCCAAACCTGATTGCGCACACAGCAGAGAACGCCCGGCACCTGCACCGTAGATCCCATCACCCGCAGATAGACCTCGACGCGGGTTCCGGAAGGTTCTTCAAGGGGGTCTTCCACCTCGATGCAGCAGCCACCCAGGCTGAGATCAACCACCTTGCCCAGGGTCCTGATTCCGGCGGGAAAAAGATGCACCTCGGCGGTTCCGGAGCAGCGCAAGCGCGGGTGTGCGCGCCTGTTCTCAGCTCGATCCCACCGTTCTTGCTCGGTCATCTGCTCTGACAAGCTCATACCTTGGTCCACAACGATTCGCTCGACCGACTGTCGATCTCTACCATTGTTCGTGGCGCATTCGTTCCGGGAACGACGTATGCTTTTCAATTCCCGAAATTAATGCCGCTTGGCCTATTCAAATCTTCAAACTCCATGATTATTCATCGGTTCCAATGTTGATCCTCTTCTCTCGGACTCAATTTTGTATCGAACTCGGGCAATCGGGACGAGAGGCTGCGCTTATGAGAAACTGAATGTACAGCAAATCTCCGGGGCTCGCGAAGACGCGTACCCCAAAACTTGATTGAACCCCCAGCCTCACCTGGCACGCCAATGTTCCCGCGGACAGGTTCTCGCCCGTGGGGCGACAGCGCGGAACTTACTCCCACTGCGGCTCGCATATTAGGAATTCGACCAGAATGATCAGTGTCAGCAATGTAACCATGCGCTACGGAGCGAAGGTGCTCTTCGAGGACGTGAGCGTAGCATTTGTTCCCGGCCGCCGCTACGGACTCACCGGTCCCAACGGCTCCGGCAAAACTACTTTCATGAAAATCCTCACCGGCGAGCTGGAAGCGCAAAAGGGCAGTGTCGTTCGCCCGCGCAAGCTCGGCGTACTGCGCCAGGACCAGTTTGCCTTCGACGCCTACCGTGTCATCGATACCGTCATCATGGGCAACAAGCCCCTCTGGGCGGCCATGGAAGAGCGCGACCGGATTTACGAGAAACCCGAGCTGACCGACGCCGACGGTATGCGTCTCGGCGAGCTGGAAGGCGTCATTGGCGACGAGGACGGCTACACCGCAGAGTCCGACGCCGCCGTCCTGCTCGACGGCCTCGACATCGCTGAACCCCTCCACGAGCGCAAGATGGGCGAGTTGCAAGGCGGCCAAAAGGTCCGCGTCCTGCTTGCCCAGGCGCTCTTCGGTAAGCCTCAGGCCCTGCTGCTCGACGAGCCTACCAACTACCTCGATCTCGATTCCGTCCACTGGCTCCAGGACTTCCTCAACAACTACGACGGCACCCTGATAGCCATTAGCCACGACCGTCACTTCCTCAACTCGGTCACCACCCACACCGCCGACATCGACTACCAGACCATCATTACCTATACCGGCGGCTACGACGAGATGGTGATGGCCAAGACGCAAATCCGCTCCACCCTCGAATCGCAAAACGCCCAGCG